>JAFXVZ010000033.1 GCA_017534535.1 Bacteroidaceae bacterium
CCGGCGTTTGCCTTGAAATACTTGTCAGTGCCGTTCCTTTCAGTCTTTGTCTCGTCATATGGCCTTTGCAATCTTTTATAGACCAAGACCACCTTTGCCCCTTCGCGAGCAAAAGTTAATGCCGTAGTTGCTCCAATGCCCTGTGGATTATTAGCACCAGTAATCAGGGCAACTTTATCCTTCAATCCGTAGTTAACCATTTTAGCTCCTCTATAAATTCCGATTTATCGATATATTAACGTTGTAAAATTTGTTGCAATAATACGAAAAAAATGTTGAGCTACCAAATTAAAGTGCAAATATCACATATTGTGCGACGTTTTTGTTCTAAATCTTCTCTTGTAGGCTTTGGCTGTGCCTTGTGGGCCTTGAGCACTTCCAACGAGGCCAGGGCAAGGTCAGCAATCTTCTTTTTTATTTCCGTGCCGAGGACGGTTCTCAAGAACGATACAATCATCGTTGAGTCCTCCTGCACGGATGTCGATAGCCAATAGCCGCCGTTGCAGTTTGGTTTTAAACTAAATTGCACGACATATCAATACTTAGCCATATCCAGAAAGCAATTGTAGGAATGTAGGATAAAAAACGTGACAAAGATAGGTGGGAAATGAAATTATTTTTATACATTTGCGGTTTGGAAACTAAAATTGACTAAAAATGAAAGATATTTCACTGCTGAAAGGCAAGATTCATTATGTGGGTGTGAACGATCGTAGCACCCATCTGTTTGAGGGTATGTGGCCCATTCCTTACGGCGTTTCCTATAATTCATACCTCATTGACGACGACAAGGTGGCGTTGGTGGATACCGTTGAGATTGGCTTTTTTGAAGTATTTATACAGAAGATTAAGGCTGTGTTGGGCAATAAGCCTATCGACTACTTGATTGTGAACCACATGGAACCTGACCATTCCAGTTCCATCGCTTTGATTAAACAATATTATCCCGATGTGACCATAGTCGGTAATGCTAAGACTTTTGGTATGATTGATGGCTTCTATGCTTTGCAGAGTAATCGCCTTGTTGTAAAAGAGGGTGATACCCTCGACCTTGGGCATCACAAGTTGTCATTCTACATGGCACCGATGGTACATTGGCCAGAGGTAATGGTTACTTATGACGCTACGGAACAAGTACTCTTCTCTGCCGATGCCTTTGGAACCTTCGGCACAGTGGATGGCGGTCCTATTGACACACAGATAAATCTCGATAAGTATTGGGATGAAATGATCCGTTATTATTCTAATATAGTGGGCAAATATGGCTCACCTGTACAGAAAGCTTTGCAGAAGTTGGGTACCCTGCCCATCCAGATGATTTGCTCTACCCACGGACCTGTATGGACAGATAATATAAATAAGGTAGTGGGAATCTACGACCGTCTGAGCCGTTATGATGCCGACAAGGGTGTGGTAATTATTTATGGTAGCATGTATGGACATACCGAACAGTTGGCAGAACAGATAGCACGCAAACTGACAGCTTGTGGCGTGAAGAATGTGGTGATGCACAATGTGAGCAAGAGTCATCCTTCATATATCCTTGCAGATATTTTCAAGTATAACGGCTTGATTATCGGTAGCCCGACTTACAATACCCAACTCTATCCTGAGATTGAAGCAATCTTGAGTAAAATCCAGATGCGTGACATCAAAGGTCGGTTCCTGGGGTGGTTTGGTTCCTTCAGTTGGGCTGGCAAGGCTGTGAAGCTGCTTGGTGAGTTTGCTGAGCAAAGTCATTTCACTTTAGTGGGCAATCCCGTGGAGATGAAACAGGGTATGATAGCTGATGTAACTGCACAGTGCGAAGCTTTAGCTGAGGCTATGGCAAAAGCTATTGATGAATGAATAATTAATAATGATTCTTCATTATTCATTGTTCATTATTTCTATTGAACAAAATATTCACTAAATAAAAATTAGGAAAAATGAGAGTAATTATCGAACCGGATTATCAGTTGGTATCCAAATGGGCTGCCAACTATGTGGCTTCTAAGATTAATGCCGCTAAACCAACGGCAGAGAAGCCATTCGTACTGGGTTGCCCTACAGGCTCATCACCTCTGGGCATGTATCACGAACTGATTGAACTGAACAAAGTAGGAAAGGTTAGCTTCGAAAAGGTGGTGACATTTAATATGGATGAGTATGTGGGCTTACCTAAAGATCACCCTGAAAGCTATTACAGCTTTATGTGGAATAATTTCTTTGGTCACATCAACATCAAAGCTGAGAATACCAATATTCTGAATGGCAATGCTCCTGACCTGGAGGCTGAGTGTGCTCGCTTCGAGGCAAAGATCAAATCTTATGGTGGTGTTGATCTGTTTATGGGTGGAATTGGTCCTGATGGTCATATCGCTTTCAACGAGCCTGGTTCATCGCTGACTTCTCGCACTCGCCAGAAGACTTTGACTACCGATACTATCATCGCCAATTCCCGTTTCTTCGACAATGATGTTAACAAGGTGCCAAAGACAGCTCTTACAGTTGGTGTAGGCACTGTAATGGATGCCAAGGAAGTGATGATTATTGTGAATGGTCACAATAAGGCTCGTGCTTTACGCCATGCTGTTGAGGGTGCTGTTACCCATATGTGGACAGTGAGTGCTTTGCAGATGCATCCAAAGGGCATCATTGTGTGCGATGATGCAGCTTGTGATGAGTTGAAAGTTGGTACTTATCGTTATTATAAAGACATAGAAGCAGGAAATCTGTTGTGATTAAGGCACTTTTTTTCGATATAGACGGGACACTGGTGAGCTTCAATACTCACCAGATACCCGTTTCTACCGTGTCTGCCATTGCGGAGGCGAAAGCCCGTGGTGTGCAGGTTTTTATATCTACTGGAAGGCCTAAAGTTATTATCAACAATCTCCAGACTTTGGAAGAACGAGGCTTGATAGATGGCTATATCACCATGAACGGAGGCTATTGCTTTGCAGGAGATACTGTTATTAGCAAGCATCCCATTTCCTCCAAAAGTGTGGAAGTCATTACCCAATATGCTACGGAAAGAAAGATACCTAACCTGGTGGTGGGGGAGCATAATATGGTCATTTGTGATAGCGGTGAGATTTTCGAAGATTTGTTCTATAAACAGCTGAAGGTGGGTATTCAATTAGAAGAAATGACTGTGGATGAAGCTTTGGCTCTTAACAAGGATATTATCCAACTCACCACTTTCATTACCAAAGAACAAGAGGAAGAGTTACAACCTTTAGTACCCGATTGTGAAATGGGACGATGGCATCCAGCTTTTGTTGATATCACTGCGCAAGGATGTACCAAGCAGCAGGGCATAGACGAGATTATCAGCTGTTTCGGCATCAAACTAGAGGAAACGATGGCCTTTGGCGATGGAGGGAATGACATCCCCATGATTCAACATGCTGCCATTGGCGTGGCTATGGGAAATGCCCTCGATAGTGTGAAGGCTATTGCTGATTATGTGACGGATACAGTGGATAACGATGGTGTTGCCAAAGCACTGAAACACTTTGGAGTGATTGGATGATGGAAAACGTGCAGTGGAATAATGCCATGAACTTGGTGAAATATACTCACCAATCAGTATTTCTTACCGGCAAGGCAGGAACAGGCAAAAGCACATTCCTCAAACAAATCTGTCAGGAAACCAAGAAGAAATATGTGGTATTGGCACCTACTGGTATTGCTGCCATCAATGCCGAAGGTTCCACCCTGCACAGCTTCTTCAAATTACCATTTTATCCATTGTTGCCTGACGACCCCAATTTGTCTTTACAAAAAGGTCGCATCCATGAATTTTTCAAATACAGCAAATCACACCGCAAGTTGTTGGAAGAACTTGAACTAGTCATTATCGACGAGATATCAATGGTGAGAGCTGACATCATCGATGCCGTAGATCGCATCCTTCGTGTCTATTCCCACAACATGCGTGAGCCGTTTGGTGGCAAGCAATTACTTCTGGTAGGCGATGCTTTTCAATTGGAGCCTGTTGTCAAAAGCGATGAGCGAGATATTCTCAATCGCTTTTACCCTAATCCCTACTTTTTTTCAGCTCGTGTGTTTAGTGAGATAGAGTTGGTGGCAGTAGAACTTCAGCATGTCTATCGGCAGAACGATCCGCAGTTTGTGGGTGTTCTTGACCATATCCGCAATAACACAGCATCGGCCCGAGACCTACAATTGCTCAATACGCGTTATGGCAAGTCAATTGCGCACGATGAGAAAGACTTATATATTACCCTTGCAACCCGTCGTGACCAAGTGGATTATATCAATGATAAGAAACTGGAAGAGTTGCCTGGCGACCCCTTTACTTTTATAGGGAATATTCAAGGAGACTTTCCTGAAAACAGCTTGCCAACTTCTTTAGAGTTGGTGTTGAAGCCTGGAGCACAAATCATCTTTGTCAAGAATGATTTTGAGAAGCGATGGGTGAATGGTACGATCGGCACAATTATGGGTTTCGATCCGGAGGAAGAAACCATTTATATAAAGACTGATGATGAGAGAGAGGTGGATGTCAAGACAGAGTCTTGGCGAAACATACGTTACAAGTATAACGAAGAAAAGAAAGAAATAGAAGAGGAGGAATTGGGTACTTTTACACAGCTCCCCATCCGTTTGGCTTGGGCGATTACCGTCCATAAGAGTCAAGGATTGACCTTCAGTAAAGTTGTGATAGACTTCACTGGAGGTGTGTTTGCTGGTGGACAGGCATATGTAGCACTGAGCCGTTGTACCTCGTTAGAGGGCATACAATTGACCAATCCTCTCAGTAGGAGTGACATCTTTGTGCGTCCAGAAATTACCCAGTTTGCCCGACGGTTCAATAACCAGCAAGCTGTTGACAAGGCGTTGAAGGAAGCCCGTGCAGACATAGAATATGCTGAAGCAGCCAAAGCCTTCGATAAAGGTGATTTCCAAAAGTTCCTCGATTCGTTCTTTAAGGCGATACATGCCCGATACGACATTGAGAAGCCTTTAGTTCAACGATTGCTTCGCAGAAAGCTATCGGTCATTAATACTTTGAAGCAAGAAGTGGCACAACTTAAGCAAGAAGCACATGACAAGGAAAAAGCTTTGTTGAGATATGCTCGTGAGTATGTGCAGATGGGGGATGATTGTTTAAAGCACAACATGCCCGAGGCTGCTCTGCGTAATTATGATAAAGCAGTGACTCTTTGTCCAGGATACAAGGAGGCTTGGAAGAAAATTAAGAAAGTGGAAAAATCATTGAAATAGCTATGATACTGAAACTCTATGAAAAGAATAATAACCCTGCTGATATCCAGCAGGTGGTAGATGTACTCAATGACGGTGGCATCATCGTTATGCCTACCGACACCAAGTATGCCTTGGCTTGCAATGCCTTGAAGGAAAGGGCTGTAGAGCGTATTTGCAGGATGAAGGATATCGACCCGAAGAAAAATCACCTCTCGGTGATCTGCTATGACATGAGCACCATCAGCGAGTATGCGAAAGTAGATAACAACTCTTTCAAGCTGTTAAAGCGCAATCTGCCTGGTCCATTCACGTTCATCTTGAATGCCACCAGTCGTTTGCCTCGTATCTTTCGTAATCGCAAGGAGGTGGGTTTCCGTATGCCCGACAATCTGATTGTACGAGAAATATGCAGTGTTCTGGATGCCCCTTTGATGGTATCGTCTGTACCTTTTGATGAGGAAGATGAGGTAGATTACTTGGTAAATCCTGAATTGATGGACGAGCGCCTGGGAAGTCAAGTGGATGTAGTTATCGATGGAGGCTTTGGCGACACTGTAGGATCGGCTGTAATAGACTGTACCACAGGCGAGCCAGAAATCATCCGAGAAGGACCAAAGCCTTTAGACTTCGGCTAATCCTTTAGTCAAGTAGCCCATTAATCACATTACATTTGAATTAACGAAAAACTAAATGATATGAAAGTAGGAGACAAAGCTCCCAATATCTTGGGACACGATGAGAACGGACGAGAAATCAAACTCAGTGATTTCGCGGGCAAGAAACTGGTATTGTATTTCTATCCTAAAGACATGACACCTGGTTGCACCACTGAGGCCTGCAACCTTCGTGACAACTACACTACCCTTCGCAAGCAAGGTTACGAAGTGTTGGGTGTAAGTGTGGATGATGCTCAGAAGCATCAAAAGTTTATAGCTAAGCACGAACTACCTTTTTCCTTGATTGCCGACACCGAAATGACTTTGGTACAGCAGATGGACGTATGGGGAGAGAAAAGCATGTATGGCAGAAAGTACATGGGCACTTTCCGAACCACCTTCATTATCAATGAAGAAGGAGTGATAGAACGCATCATCACCCCGAAAGAAGTCAAAGTTAAAGATCACGCTAATCAGATAATGTCATGAAAATAATATCAACCCTTTCAGCATTGGCACTTATTACAACTCTTAGTGCCACAGCCCAGGAGAATCCTTTGTGGATGAGACATAACGCCATTTCTCCCGATGGCTCTGTTATCGCTTTTTCATATAAAGGCGACATCTTTACTGTGCCAGTAACAGGTGGCAAGGCAACACAACTAACCACCAATGGCGAGCAGGACTCTTATCCTATATGGAGCCCAGATGGCAAGCAGATTGTCTTTGCTTCCAGCCGTGAAGGTGGCTATGATATCTATGTCATGAACCGTGATGGTGGTACGCCTAAGCGACTCACCACCCACTCTGGCTCTGAGATTCCTATGGCTTTCCTGGATGCTAAGACTATCTTGTTTCAGGCAAACTTGATGCCAGATGCTCAGTCTGTTATCTTTCCTCAGCGTTACCAGCAAGTATATACAGTAAGTACAGAAGGTGGTCGCCCTCATCTGTTTTCATCCGTCACATTGGAAGATGTGAATGTAGGAAAGAATGGTGTGTTGCTGTATCATGACAGGAAAGGTATGGAAGACCAATGGCGTAAGCATCATGAGTCTTCGGTAACCCGTGATGTATGGATGGCAACACCCAATGGCAATGCTTATGAATATAAACAGCTCACCACTTATTATGGTGAAGACCGCAATCCTATTTGGGCAGCTGACGGGAAGTCGTTTTATTACCTTAGCGAACAGAAAGGTACCTTCAATGTATTCAAGCGTAGCATTGATGGCAGTTCGGATGTTCAGCTTACCAACTTGAAAGATCATCCAGTTCGTTTCTTGAGTATTGCCAACAATGGTACTTTGTGCTTCGGCTACAATGGTGAGCTTTATACTCTGAAAGAGGGTGGTCAGCCACAGAAAGTAAATGTCACTGTGGTATCTGACAGAAGCGATAAAGACCTGATTCGTCAGGTGCAACGCAATGGCGCTACTGAGATTTCCGTATCATCTAATGGTAAAGAGGTGGCTTTCGTCATGCATGGTGATGTCTATGTAACTTCTACAGAGTATGATACCACCAAGCGTATCACAAACACTTCAGAGCAAGAACGAAGCATACACTTTGCACCGGATGGACGTGCCATCGTCTATGCTGCCGAACGTGATGGCTACTGGCAGATTTATCAGTCGAAGTTGGGTAAAGATGATGAGAAGTTTTTTACATACGCTACAGATATTAAAGAGGAGAAACTGACGAATACAAAGGTTACATCATTCCAGCCTTTCTATAGTCCTGACGGCAAGAAGGTGGCGTTTTTGGAGAATCGCACCACTTTGCGTGTTATTGATCTCGCTACAAAGAAGGTGGTAACAGCGATGGATGGCAAGTATGAATATAGCTACAGTGATGGCGACCAGTGGTTCCAATGGAGTCCTGATAGCCGTTGGTTGCTGACGAACTACATCGGCTATGGTGGTTGGAACAATAAAGATGTAGCCTTGGTAAATGCCTCTGGCAACGGTGAGATATACAACCTTACACAAAGTGGTTATAACGATGTGAATGCCAAGTGGGTACTGGGTGGCAAGGCTATGATCTTTGCTTCTGATCGTGCCGGCTATCGAAGTCACGGAAGTTGGGGTGCTGAAGATGACATCTACATCATGTTCTTTGACCTCGATACTTACGAGCAGTTCCAACAAAACAAGGAAGAAACTGAATTGCGTGAAGAAGCAGAGAAAGAGAAGGATAAAGACAAAGATAAGGATGATAAAGCTAAAGAGACAAATGCCCAGACGAAGGATGTTGAGCCACTGAAGTTCGATCTTGACAACTGCAAAGACCGTGTGGTTCGCCTCACTGTCAACTCTTCTCATCTGGCAGATGCCGTACTCAGTCCAAAAGGCGACAAGCTCTACTATACCGCTTCATTTGAGGCTGGTGCCGACCTGTGGATGCACGACCTTAAAGAGGGGAGTACCTCTATCGTATTGAAGAATGTGGGACGTGCTGAACTGTTACCAGACAAGGACTTTAAAAAGCTATACTTAGTTGCACAAAGTGGCATCAAGGAGGTTGATCTTGACAAGAAGAGCAGCAAGAATATTGGCTTTGAGGCCAACTTTAACTATCGTCCTGCAGATGAACGTGAGTATTTGTTCGACCATATTTGGCAACAGGTGTTAGATAAGTTCTATAATGTAAACCTGCATGGTACCGATTGGCTCAAGATGCGTGAGAACTATCGCCGTTTCTTACCATATATTAATAATAACTACGACTTCGCCGAGATGACCAGTGAGATGTTGGGTGAGTTGAATGCTTCACATACAGGAACTCGCTATAGTCCTGCAGGTCCTCAATTGGCTACTGCTTCTCTGGGCTTGTTCTATGATTGGAGTTATA
The DNA here is from genome assembly GCA_017534535.1 of Bacteroidaceae bacterium. Classification (GTDB taxonomy): domain Bacteria; phylum Bacteroidota; class Bacteroidia; order Bacteroidales; family Bacteroidaceae; genus Bacteroides. The sequence goes on from JAFXVZ010000033.1 coordinate 8,727, forward strand.
CAGGGGATGGCCTCAAGGTGAAGGAAGTCATTGCTAAAGGTCCGTTTGCCGTGAAGAACACTGAGGTCACTGAGGGTTGCATAATTGAGAAGATCGATGGACAATCCATCCTCAAGGACACCGACTATTATCCGATGCTCGATGGTAAAGCTGGCAAAAATGTGCGTGTCAGTGTCTATAATCCTAACACTGGTAAGCGTTTTGATGTAACAATCAAACCTGTATCAGCTTCTGCACTTACCGACCTGCTCTACAAACGTTGGGTGGATCGCAACAAGAAACTGGTTGAGAAACTTTCTGGTGGCAAGGTGGGTTATGTGCATGTTCGTGCTATGGATAGTCCTTCATTCCGTCAGGTATATGCTGATATCCTCAGCGATGAAAACCGTCAGAAGCAGGCAATGATTGTGGATGAGCGTAACAACGGTGGTGGTTGGCTCCATGACGACCTTTGCACTTTGCTTTCAGGTAAGGAATATCAACATTTTGTTCCTCGAAATCAATATATCGGTTACGATCCATATAACAAGTGGACTAAGCCTTCGTGTGTTCTTGTTTGCGAGAACGACTATAGTAATGGTCATGGCTTTCCATGGGTATATAAAACTCTCGGCATTGGCAAGCTTATCGGTTCGCCTGTAGCTGGTACCATGACTGCTGTATGGTGGGAAACACTGATGGATCGTACATTGGTATTCGGTATTCCGCAGGTGGGTTGTGTTGATATGAATGGTGTCTATCAGGAGAACACTGAACTGAAGCCTGACATTACTGTTTATAACGCCCCAGAGGACGTGATGAATGGTTATGACCGCCAACTGGAAACTGCTGTAAAAGAAATGATGAAAGAAGTGAAATGAAAAAGACAGCTATTATATTATTACACTGCCCAGATCGACCAGGTATTATCTCTGATGTTACCAACTTCATAACAGTCAATCAGGGCAACATCATCTACCTTGACCAATATGTAGATAGGGTAGAGAATATTTTCTTTATGCGTATAGAGTGGGAATTGGAAGGATTTGCCATTCCGGAAGAGAAGATAGAAGACTTTTTTGCCACACTCTATGGCCAGAAATATGGTATGTATTTCCGCATCTACTTCTCTGACCAGAAGCCTCGCATGGCGATTTTCGTGTCTAAGATGTCGCATTGTATCTATGACTTGCTGGCACGTTACAGTGCGGGTGAGTGGGATGTGGAGGTCCCTCTCATTATCAGTAATCATGAGGATATGCGACCTGTGGCAGAACAATTTGGAATACCATATTATTGTCTGCCTATCACAAAGGAGAACAAGGCGCAGCAAGAAGAACGTGAGATGAAGTTGTTGCAAGAGAATGGCATCACTTTCATTGTCTTGGCCCGCTACATGCAGGTTATATCCGAGCAGATGATAGATAAGTATCGACACAAAATTATCAATATCCATCACTCATTCCTTCCTGCTTTCGTGGGTGCCAAACCCTATCATGCTGCCTTTGAACGAGGAGTGAAAATCATTGGTGCCACAGCTCATTATATCACTACCGAACTCGATGCAGGACCTATTATCGAGCAGGATGTAGTGCGTGTGACTCATAAGGACACCATTGAGTCTTTAGTGAACAAGGGCAAGGACCTCGAAAAGATTGTACTTTCACGTGCCGTGCAGAAGCATATTGAGCGTAAGATTCTTACATACCAAAACAAGACCGTAATTTTTAACTAAAGTCATTGTATTTATCCAAATCAGGGGGCTGATTCCAGTCCCCTGATTTTATTATCCCCATCTATTCCGCCCATAAATTCACATTATACCTACTCTTTATTACTCTCTCCCTCCCCTTTTAACCACTATTAGGTATTCCCTTCTATTTAGAATCATTCTACCTTTGCATCCGGAAAAGAATAACTAAAAAGAATGAGAAAGATTTTGACATTATTCATGCTTTGCTGTTTAGCAGGAATGGGCATATATGCACAGAGTAACAAGCAAGCGGGCAACTACCAGTCTATAACAACGGAATATGAAAGCGATTGGCGTTTCCGTTTGGGTGGCTATGGAGAGATGTATGCCAGCTGGAAAGACTACGGGTTGAACCGTTGGAATGGATCAACAGTAGGTAATAGTAAGAAGAACCATGCTGAGGTAGCCATTCCTCGATTTGTATTGGCACTCGACTATAAACTATCCTCCAAATGGATATTAGGAGCAGAGATTGAGTTTGAATCGGGTGGTGTAGGTACTGCTTACGAGTTGGAAACAGGTACTGGCAGTGAGAATGGTGAATATGAACAAGAGTTCGAGAAGGGTGGTGAGGTAGCACTGGAGCAGTTTCACATTACTCGCTTGATTGCTCGAGGGTTTAATGTTCGTGCAGGACACTTGGTTCTGCCAGTTGGTTTGACTAATGCACATCATGAGCCAGTCAATTTCTTCGGCACTACTCGCCCAGAGGGTGAAACCACCATTTTTCCCTCCACTTGGCATGAAACGGGTATTTTTTTCTTTGGAACGGTTGGTAAAGGTTATGGCACTTTCAATTACCAGGCTATGATTGTGGCAGGCTTGAATCCTAACGGGTTTAGTAAGTATGATTGGGTGAAAGGTGGCCGCCAGAATCTTTTTGAACTTGATAACTTTACATCGCCAGCTTGGATTGCCCGTTTGGACTATGTGGGTGTTCCTGGATTGCGTATCGGTGGTTCGTTCTACTTTATTAACGATGCAGGTGGTAATGCAGACAAGTTGAATACCTATACTTCATTAGGCAAGATTCCTGTACGTATCTGGAACATCGATGGTGAGTATATTAATAAATATTTGATTATTAGAGGTAATGTTATAAGTGGTCATGTGGGTCATGCTGCAGGCATTACCCGTATCAACAACAGCTATTCTAAGTTGTCTCCCTATGGACGTAAAGCACCTTTTGCCTCTGGTGCCCTGACCTATAGCGCTGATCTGGGTGTGCGTGTGAAGTCGTTTATCAAGAATGAGAAGTTCCCTGATATCATCCCATTTGCACACTATGAATATTATAATCCTCAACAAGTGATGGATGATGGACAAACGGCTGATGCCCGTTGCCAAGTGAGCATGTGGCGTGTGGGTTTGAACTGGAAACCACTGCCTAACCTGGTAGTGAAAGCCGACTTTACTACTCGTCAGATTGGAACACAGAAAGTATTCGGTACTACACGATTCAATAGTGAAAATGAATTCAATATCGGCATAGCTTATGCAGGTTGGTTCCTTAATCGTTGATAATCAAATTAAAATATAATATTATGAAAAGAGTTTTTTACAGTATGATGGCATTTGCTATGACATTTGCTTTTGCTGCTTGCGGCAGTGATAAGAATGAGCCTGCCCCTGCACCAACTCCTACACCAACGCCTACTCCCACACCAACACCTACTGTTGCTGTGACTGAGGCTGACCTGAGTGCTGCTGTAGCACAATATGTAGATGGTGTGGTTCTTCCTACCTACAAGGCTTTGGCAGAAAAAAACGAAGCCTTGAACAAAGCCGTTGAGAAATTCCGTCAGACTCCTTCTGACGCTGCCTTCGAGGAGGTAGCCAACGCTTGGCTCAATGCTCGTGAGCCTTGGGAGTCAAGTGAGGCATTCCTGTTTGGTCCTGTAGCTGACAAAGGATTAGATCCTAATATGGATAGTTGGCCGCTCGACCAGGTATCTATTGTTGCTATTCTGAACTCTGCCGATTGGGCTGCATTGGAATGGACTGGTGACTATGACGAGGATGACGAGGATATCGAGGCTGTACAGAGCGTGCGTGGTTTCCATACATTGGAGTATCTAACTTTTAAGGATGGTGAGCCTCGTACCGTATCAGCGACAACAGGTTCTACTGATCCTAATACAATGGAGTATGCCGATGCCAATAAAGATGCTTGGGCAAACTACATGCAGGCTGTAGCTGCTTTGTTGCGTGCCGACGCCAATACATTGTATGCTGATTGGAGCGATTCTTATAATGGTGGCAAGAGCTATGCAGATGTTTTCAAGGCACACGATGGTACTGAAGGCTATAACAGCTCTATCAATTGTATTGAGCAGATTATTGACGGCTGTGCTGACATCGCCAGTGAGGTGGGCGCTTCTAAAATAGGTGACCCTGTGGGGCTGTATGAGGATGGAAAGACACAGGAGGCACTCTATGCAGTAGAGTCTTGGTACAGCTGGCACTCACGCGATGACTATACCAATAATATATATTCTATCCGCAATGCATATTTTGGCTCATTGGATGGAAGTGTGAACACCAACTCACTTTCTGCATTAGTGAAAAAGGTGGACGAAGCATTTGATACCAAAGTAAAGGATGCCATACAGGCTGCTGCCGATGCTATCCAGGCTATTCCACAGCCATTCCGCAATAACATCAACAGTAGCGAGGCCAAGAAAGCTATGGATGCTTGTGGCAATTTGGAATCACTATTAACAGATGAGCTGAAGCCATTTATGCAAAAGATTCTAGATTAAACGATGAACAAGTGTTTTCGATTAATATTGGGACTATTTGCTACATTGCTGGTGACCTCGTGCGATGAAACAGGCGACCAGATTGTAGTAACGGATATAGATGTTCCAGCTGGCTATGCGTTGTCAGCTGGAACATCAACCGTTTTTTTCAATTCAGCAGTGGCCTATGACCAGCCTGCCAAATGGGTGAGTGGGGTGTATGATACCCGATTCAACAGAGGTGACCGTCTTTATGATAATGTGAAGAGTACTAACAATAATGGTCATAATGGTGGCTTGGGACCTGTATATGCTGGTTTTTCGTGTGGCAGCTGTCATAGGAATGCTGGACGAACGGAGCCAACGCTATGGACACAGGGAGGATCGGGAACATATGGCTTTACCTCAGCCTTGATTTATGTCACACGCAAAAATGGGGCTTTCTTCCAGGGCTATGGACGTGTGATTCATGACAACGCGATCTATGGTGTGGAGCCCGAGGGCAAGTTGAAAGTAACTTATGAGTTTGAGACCTTCGAGTTTCCTGATGGAGAAAAATATGAATTGGCCAAACCTCACTATGAGATTTATGAATGGTATGCCGACAGCATCGCACCAGAAGACTTGTTCTGTACGGTGCGCATCCCTTTGCGTCATGTGGGTATGGGGCAGATTATGGCTATCGACCGCAATGAGATTGAGGCACTGGCCCGCCAGAGTAACTACCCTGAGTTCGGTATCAGTGGCAAGGCCAACTACATTAATGAGCGAGGCAAACGGCAACTGGGACTGTCGGGCAACAAGGCGCAGCATGCCGACCTGACGGTGGAACTGGGTTTCTCGAGCGATATGGGTATGACCAACAGCCGTTATCCAGAGGAAATATCTGAGGGTCAACTCCAAATCAATCAGGGTAGCATGATGGGTTTACTCTATGATCAGTTGGATGTTTCTACCGAGGATATGGAGGATGTGGACCTGTATATGCAGAGCTTGGGTGTGCCGGCAAGACGCAATGTCAACGACCCCAAGGTGAAACATGGGGAGCAAATGTTCTACAAAGCATCCTGTCAGCTGTGTCATACCGTAACACTTCACACACAACCTCGTGGTTCTACGTTACTCAATGGTACCGAGTTACCTTGGTTGGGAAGTCAGGTGATTCATCCATATTCAGATTTCCTGTTGCATGATATGGGGTCAGAAATCATGGGTGTAGGTCTGAACGACAACTATGTCAGCGGATTGGCACAGGGCAACGAATGGCGTACCACTCCTTTGTGGGGCATCGGCCTGCAGCAGAAAGTAAATGGACATACCTACTTCCTGCATGACGGACGTGCGCGCAATTTTATAGAGGCCATCATGTGGCACGGTGGTGAGGGTGAGGCCTCCAAGAACATCTTCAAGAATATGACAAAAGAGGAGCGAGACGATTTAGTAGAATTCTTGAAATCACTATAACCATTAACCTTTATCAATGATGAAGAAAGTATTATTAGCAATAGCTATAGCATTCATTCCATTAGCTGCTATGGCACAATATGAAGAAGATACCGACAATGGTGTGGTATCGTTGGCAGGTAGGGAAGGTTTCTCTATAGCCACCAAGAAGGGAGATTTTGTGTTTAAGCCCTATCTGCTGATGCAGGCTGCAGGCAAGTTTAACTATTATGATGATCAGGGACTAGATAAGGCTTATAATCAAGATAATGTGGCCAATTCGGGCTTCTCTATCCCATATGCCGTGTTGGGTTTTACTGGTAAGGCATTCGACAAACTGACGTTTAACTTAAGCATCAATGCCGCAGGGAGTGGCGGTGCTTTACTCCAGCAAGTATGGTTTGACTATGCTTTCAATGAAAAGTTTGCTGTGCGAGCAGGAAAGTTCAAGACTCCTTTCACGCATGCTTACCTCACCACCTTAGGTGAGACTTTGATGCCAGTTTTGCCTACATCACTCACGGCTCCTGTAATACTGCCTCATGCGCTGAATGCTGTGAATCCAAACTTCGGTACGGGTTTCGATCTGGGTATTGAAGTACACGGCTTGCTGAACAAGGTAGGCTACGAGGTGGGCATCTTTAATGGCACAGGAGCTGCTGTTAACACAGCAGGCAAGACATTCAGCGATGATTGGCACATCCCTTCTATGCTCTATTCTGGTCGCCTCACATATATGCCTAAAGGTGTGATGCCTGCCACACAGGGCAATCCCAAACGCTTGAACGAAGATAAGATTTTGTTTGGCGCATCAGCATCACTGAATGTTGAAAGCGAGAGTGAGAGTACCAACGACTTCCGTGCTGGTTTGGAGTTCGCTATGCTGAAAGGCCGGCTCTACTTAGCTGCAGAGGCCTATTACATGCATGTGGGCTTTACCAAGCGCATGAAAATTGACGATGGCTTTAACTACTGGGGTGGATATGTTCAGGCTGGCTACTTTGTAGCGCCTCGCGTACAAGCTGCTTTGCGCTATGACTTTATGAATCGCAACGGAACTGATGCTAAGGGTTTGCTGAATATGCCCGCTGTAGGCATCAACTATTTCTTCCCTAACAGTAATGTGAAGTTACAGGCCATGTATCAGTATATCGGCCGTACGGGACATGCTACCCAGTTAGACCGCGACATCGACGACTTAGGACTGGCTACCCATTCGGCTACCGTTATGCTTCAGTATTCTTTTTAGAAGAATGAAGAATACCCCTACGGATAATTGATGGTACGAAGCGATGGGGAGTGTTAGAAACTTTGAACAGATTTCAATATGATGAAAAAAAGTATTATATTTGCATCCGTGATTGGATTAGTGGGGCTGCAGGCCTGCGATGACGGACGATTGTATGAACAAAAGACAGCCATTGCCCCTGAAGGTCGCACTGTGAAGCTCACAGCTCGGCTCACGGGTATTGCCTCATGGCCAGACCCTTCTATGTATGTGGTAGTTGCAGGCTTCAATGATGATAGTGACTATGCTCTCATCAACAAGTCAGTGCCAACCCCATTGATGGAAGGTGAGGAGATTACGGTGCAACTGGCTGGCATTAAGGAGAATGTCACCCGTGTGGAGCTGTGCGTTATCAACCGGCTGAGACGCCGCATCCTGTCATTTTATACGATAGACGATGCCAAGCTTACCGCATCCAATGACATTGAGGCGGATGCAGGAACTCTGAACGTGGGTATGTACCACACCATTCAGGAACGTGTGTTCAATGCCACCTGTGTGAATTGTCACGGTGCTGCTACCTCTGCTGCAGCAGGATTGTACCTCACGGTAGAGAAGAGTCATGCAGCCATAGTGGGCATACCATCTAAGAAGCTGGAGGGTATGAACATTGTGGAACCGGGCGATGCCGCCAAAAGTGCCTTGTATGAGGCTTTGTCCACTGATGTTTCCATCACAGATGCTTGGCACTACAACCATACTGCTGAGGTGGTGGATGAAGGCATTTTGGCGATGATTAGACAGTGGATTACACAGGGGGCAAAAAAAGATGAATGAACAATGAATAATATTTTTGAGTAGCGAGTGCAGAACCAAGCTTGCTTGAGCTTTGCCGAATCGCAACATAATTGGAGCGAAGCATAATGAATACAAAAGTTGAAATATCAAGATTCGAGATAGGTGGCGTGAACGAGTACCACCTGATGGTGCACGTCACTAACCCCTCTTTAACCTATAACCAACAGGTGGAAGCCCTGCTGGCTGCCTACGATGAGGCGGTGGCTAATCTACCTGGTGCTGTAGCAGTGTTCAAACGTTATTTTTTGAGCGATGCCGCTAACCAGGCTGACTATCTCTTGGCGATGACTACAGAGGGTACTACCTGTGGACTCTCTATCATTCAGCAACCTCCGTTAGATGGCACGAAGATAGCTCTCTGGGCTTATCTGCTCACCGATGTGTTGACCCAGCCCTTGACCAATGGACTCTTCGAGGTTCGACATGGAAGTTATCGTCATTTGTGGACAGGTACCAATGCCAATCGTGCCGCTAACTCCGAATACCAGATGCGTCTTCTTCTCAATGACTATACGATGAACTTGATGGAGCAGGGATGCCGATTGGCAGATAACTGCATTCGCACCTGGATCTTCGTACAGAATATCGACAATAATTATGCTGGTGTGGTTAAAGCTCGCAATGAGGTGTTTATGACGCAGAACCTTACCTCAGATACCCATTTTATCTCCAGCACAGGTATCGGAGGAAGGATGGCAGACCCTAAGTACTTGGTACAGTTTGACGCATATGCCATTGATGGCATTCAACAGGAGCAGATACATTACCTCTATGGTCGATCCCATCTCAACCCCACCTATGAATATGGTGTGAGTTTCGAGCGTGGTACCTACATCGACTATGGTGACCGTCGTCAGGTGTTCATTTCTGGTACTGCCAGCATCAACAATAAGGGCGAGATTATGTATCCAGGCGATGTATTCCAACAGGCACATCGTATGTGGGAGAATGTGGAAACGTTGTTGAATGAGGCTGATTGTACCTACGATAATGTTAGCCAGATGATTATCTATCTACGTGACATAGCTGACTATGCTGTGGTGAAAGCCCTCTATGACGAACGATTTCCCCACCATTCCAAAATGTTTGTCCTGGCTCCTGTGTGCCGCCCTGGATGGCTCATTAGATGGAATGTATGGCGGTGAAGGCACAGAGCAACCCTACGTTCCCCAAATTCTAATAGTTATATAATATGGATAGACAGCATAAATATAGGGCAACCGATAGGTTGTGCGACCTCATTGTAGATAATTTCTCCCTGCTGATGGTGATGAGCCGTTTCGACATCAAATTGGGCTTTGGCGACAAGACTGTTCAGGATGTGTGTATGGAGCAAGGTGTTGATTATCATACCTTCTTGGCGGTGGCGAATTTCATCAGTGAGGGCAATTTAGCCTATAACGACGATGAACAGATATCTCTCACCTCGCTGATGGATTATCTGAAGAATGCCCATACTTACTTCCTTGATTTCAACCTGCCTACCATACGCCGCAAGCTTATCGAGGCATTGGATTTCTCTGCCACCAATGAGGTGGATGTGCTCATCCTCAAGTTCTTTGATGATTATGCCAAGGAGGTGAAACGTCACATGGAGCATGAGAACAAATGGGTGTTCCGCTATGTGGAGCAACTGCTGCAGGGCAAGCTTTCCGACAAGTACAGGATTGTAGATTACAGCAGTAAGCACACCCAGATTGATACAAAGTTGAAGGAGTTGAAGAATATCATTATCAAGTATTATCCTGAGGAGGGCAATAACAATCTGATGAACTCTGTGCTGTTTGATATTTTCAACTGCGAGCAAGACCTCATTTCCCACTGCGATGTGGAGGACTATATGTTTGTACCTGCCGTGTTGAGGTTGGAGAAGAAACTGTCAGAAAGGAGTAAAGACGATGGGCAATAAGCATTTTCTGAAAGTGATAGTCGCTACCTCCTCGGTTATTATCCGTAGTGGACTGGCGGCCGTGTTGAAGCGCATACCCGATTTGAACATACAAGCGGTGGAGGTGGGCAATACAGACTTTCTCCAGAACTTCGCCTTGACGCAGATGCCTGATGTCATCATTATCGATCCCACGCTTGGAGGATGGTTCGATATTGCAGAGTTCAAGGCATCACATCCCAAGCTCAGTGGCGTGAAGTTCATCGCTATCATCGCCAGCGTCATCGATTCCAACCAACTGAAGGAATACCATGATACCATCGCCATCTATGACTCAGCCGATACCATCGCCGAGAAGCTGAAAGCCTTGATGCAGAGTGGAGAAGAGGAGAAAGGAATAGAGCAAGAAGCATTGAGCCAGCGAGAGAAGGAGATTATTATTCATGTGGTGAAGGGCCTCACCAATAAGGAGATAGCCGATAAGCTCTACCTATCAATCCATACCGTTATTACCCATCGCCGTAACATCGCCCGCAAGTTGCAGATTCATTCTTCTGCAGGTCTTACCATCTATGCCATCGTCAACAAATTGGTGGAGATAAAGGATATTGGATAGTTGGTAGAACTGAGGCTTGATTCGTGATTTCAAAGAAAAGGAAATGGAAGAAAGGTGATAGGAAAGAGGCTCGCCATCTCAAAGAAGAGAAAAAAGGAAAATCCTTGTAATCCCGATTCCCATCGAATTTACAAGGACTGTTTAACTTTCCGAATAAAAGTGGTTACGTAATTATGACTAACTAATTCATTTAAATCTGATGCTGCAAAATTACTATCTTTCAACCACCTGTGCAATCATCGGAATTAGGTATAATTCCCAATATTTGTCATAACATGTAGGTAAACTTGCTAAAGTCCTATGGCGCGAAGCAGTTCGGCTGTGGCTGTGGCCAAGCCAGCTTTGGCTTCTATGCATTGTTCAGCCGTGTCATTATAAACACGGACGGACATTAGAAAGTCTAGCAACGAGGAATCACCTTGCATATAGGCTATACGACGGTTCTCCAGGATGGATGTCGCATCATCCAGCATCGTGGCAGAACACTCCTGTGCCACCTTGTTTGCCGATTGCCAAGAAACCAATGCCTGTTGCACTTCAGATATAATCTGTTGTTTTGCAGCTTCATAAGCTGCTTCAGCCTGTTGTGCCGTGCGCTCAGCTGCTAATCGTTCACCTCTATTGAGTCTTGAGAATTTTAAAGGGAAGGCAACACCCACAGTTAGTCCGTGGAATGTAGGTGCAGGTGCTATTTCATTGCGCACTTCCTTATTGTATGAATAACCTAAGCTCAGTTCTATTTCAGGTGCACGAGATGCCTTCACCAAGGCTAGGCTTCTTGTGGAAAGTGTTTTAGATAACTCTGCAGAACGCAAGTCTGCTCGATTTTCCAATGCCAGGTCCACCATCTCCTGTACAGAAGTGGCAGGAATAGCCAGCCCGATATCCTCTTCAGGAACATCACTAAAAGTAAGACCTCCAGCATAGAGCGAAAGTGTTTGCAAGGCATTGGCATAAATGGCTTCAGCAGTAAGATACTCGGCATATAAAGCCTTTGCCTCAATGCGTGATTGGCGTGCGTCAATCATACTCCCATCACCCAGAGCTGCGCGGATGCTGTCATTATCGGCCACCTTCAGCATGCTTTCGTATGAAGAACGCTTAATTCCCTTCAGAGCACGTGCCTCTTGTGCATGTACCCAAGCAATGGTTGCATCAGCCTTCAGATTGCGGAACCAGTCGTCAATGGCAGCCCGGGTGATTTCTTCCTCGCTACGTGCCACATTGATGCGTGCTCTACGCACATTGCCCAAATTGAACAAATAAGAAAGGCCAACCTCCACTGACTGCCCCATTTGCAGAGACCAGTCCTGATTGTTGCCATATTCTACTGAAAGCGTCGGGTCATTGAACACACGCGCAGCAGCAGTCTGGGCTTCGGCAATACTCACATTATAACGTTCAGCCAGTAAAGCGGCATTCTGTTTTTCTATGGCATTCATATATGCAGAGTACTCCTGTGCATAGATTGTATGGATACTGCCTCTCAGCAAGCACAGTATAAGCAACAGCTTAGAAATCTTCTTCATCTTTTGTAACGGTTTTTTGCTCTCGTATGCTTTCCATACGATAATAGAGCGTTGGTAAAATATACAAAGTGATGATGGTTGAAAACAGCAGACCATAAACAATGACCGTAGCCAATGGACGTTGTACATCCGAACCGATACCTGTTGCCAATGAAGCTGGCAACAAGCCGAGAATGGCAACCGTGGCGGTCATCAGCACAGGACGCAGACGGTGGGATGCACCACCGATAACGGCAGTGCGCAAATCGATTCCCCTTCCACGCAGATGGTTGATGTGTGAAATCATAATCACTCCGTTCTGAATAGTTAGACCAAAAAGGGCGATGAACCCCACGGCAGACGAGACATTGAAGGTCATTCCTCGCAAGTTCAGTGCCAGCAGGCCACCAAAAAGAGAAAGAGGCAATAGCACAATGAGCAAGCCTGCTTGGCGAAAATCGTGGAACGCACCATACAGCAGGATGAACATAATGCCCAGTACAAACGGAATCACGATGGTCAATCGGGTGTAGGCTCGTTGCTGATTCTCAAACTGTCCGTCCCACTTGAGCGTGTGCTTTGTGTGGTCATATTTCACACCATCACTTATCTTGGTATTGGCTTCGTCCAAGAATGTTGACAGGTCTTTACCGCGCAGGTTGACGCGTACTGTCAGTTGTCTTTTGCCCATCTCACGGGTGATGAAACTGGCACCTAGACGCGTGTTCACCTCTGCTACGGAAGACAGTGGGATGCGTGAACCTGATGCTGTGGGCAGCGTCAGTGCAGCAATCTTTTCTGGGGTGTCACGCACGTCTTCCCTGAAGCGGCAGATGACATCATAAACGCGGTCTCCGATATACACCTTAGATACAGCACGTCCACCTATGGCTGTTTCCACCAATTGGGCGATTTCAGAAATGTTGACCCCGTAATAAGCGGCTTTCTCACGGTCGGCAGTAATCTGTAGTTGTGGAAGTGGTGGTTCCTGATCAATAATCACATCAGATGCACCAGGGATGCGTACGAGGATGCCTTCCACTTCTTCGGCAATTCGTCGGCCTTCAGTTAAGTCTTCACCATATATTTTCATAGCCAGGTCGCTGTGTGAGCCTGCGATCTGGTCCATCACCATATCTATAATCGGTTGTGAGAAGCCCACGCGATAGCCTGGCATCTGAGCGATGGTATCAGCCATCTGGGCAATAAGGTCGTCTTTGTCTTTACCCCATTTCCACTGGGAATAGGGTTTCAGCCCGATGCAAACTTCAATATGCGACGAAGTGAAAGCCTCGGCACCTTCGTCATCTCTGCCCTCCTGTGTCATCACATAAATTACCTCATCAAATTCCTTCAACTTTTTCCGTAGTTCTTCGGCCATTTTTGTCGATTTTTCCAGCGATATTCCCGGGGGAGTCTGCACTTGAATCCAGATGCCCCCCTCATCGAGGTTAGGCAGAAAGTCTTTGCCTACGGTGATGACCATTACAATCACTGCCACTAGCACAATGCCGATGCCTGTGTAGATTCTCTTCGGCTCATCCAACATCCTGTCTGTGTGTATCCGGTAAAGCGTGTTCAGTCTGGTAACCACCTTGTTGTGATACACTTTCTGTGGTTTGCGATAGATGGTGTAAGCTAAGCCTGGAATCAACAGCAGTGCCACTGAAAGAGCACCCACCAACGCATAACCCACTGTGAATGCCATTGGGGTAAAGAGTTTCTTCTCAATGCGTTCAAATGCGAACAACGGCATATATGCCACAATGATGATGAGCGTAGCGAAAAAGATGGGTTTTGCAACTTCCAGCACACGATTGAGAGTTTCTTGACCCGTAAGAGGTTTGCTAGGATCTTCCTCACGGAGTTTCAAAATGGTCTCTATCATCACGATAGCACCATCCACTAGAATACCAAAGTCAATAGCTCCCAAACTCAGTAGGTTGGCAGGAATTCCTGTTAGATGCATCAAGATGAAAGCCACTAACAGCGAGATAGGAATGGTGGCGGCAACGATGAGTGCACTCTTAGGACTTCCCAGGAAGATGATCAAGATACCAATGACCAGCAGCATGCCGAAGAGCAAGGTGTGCTCGACGGTACTTAGGGTGGTGCCCACTAGATTCGTACGATCCATGAAAGTACGTATCTCCACTCCTTCAGGCAAGCCCTCACGGTTCAGTTCATCCACTGTTTTGTGCACTTTTTCCAGCACTTCCGAAGGATTCTGGTAGCGTAGCATCTGCACGATGCCTTCCACACCATCGTCAATAGAAACATCGTCATCTATATAACCAAGGATACCCTTTCGCTCTAAGTTACCATAGCGCAGTTCACCCAAGTCACGCAGGAAGACGGGAATGCCATCCTCGTTTTTTACTACGATATCTCCCATGTCTTCCAGGTCTTGAATCAAGCCTACTCCACGCACCACATAACTCATTTCACCCATGCTGATCATGCTACCGCCTGCATTTGCGTTATTGTTTTCCAAGGCGTCTTCAACATCTGTGAGCGACAGGTCATATTCTATAAGTCGCTGAGGGTCTATCTCCAACTGATACTGGGTGGTCAAGCCGCCATAGTTGCTCACGGCTGCTACACCCTGAATCTGTTGCAAGGCGGGAATAACCATCCACTTATTGATTTCCGTCAGTTCGCGCAGTGATTTCCCCTGTCCCACCAGCACATAACGGTATATTTCGCCAGTAGGTGATGTGAGTGGATTGAGTTCTGGTTCAGCACCGTATGGCAAGTCAACACCTTCTATGCACTCACGAACACGTTGTCTTGCCCAATAGTCTTCCGTCCCATCTTGAAACACAAGCACGATAATTGACAAGCCGAAAGCGTTCTTGCTTCGCATGATATTAAGAGAAGGCAGTCCGTAAAGTGCTCTTTCCAGCGGAATGGATATCTGCTGCTCCACTTCTTCAGCCGCTAGTCCGGGTACCTGAGTCACCACCTGAACGGTCACATCGGCAATGTCAGGGTAAGCATCAATGGAAAGTCTTGTCCAGGAATAGATTCCAAAGAGCGACACTACCAGAAAGACAACGGCAATCAGCCCTCTGCGTTTGAGAACATATTTAATGAGGCGTTCCATGTTTTTACTCGTTTAAATAAATACCACCATCAACTATAATGGTTTCTCCGCCTGAGAGACCTGATAAGATGCGGCTCTGTCCCTTCTCAATGTTCTCAGCAATTACCTGAACCCTGTTGAAATGACCTGGTGAGTCCTGTACATACACGTATTTATTTCCTTCCCCCTGGAAGATGGCTGATGAAGGAACTATTAATGCGGATATTGCATGGCGCTCAAAGATAGCTGACACAAACATGCCAGGTTTAAGTGAGCGCTCTGTATTGACACATTCGATTACCACGGGCAGGGTTTGCGTCTTCTCATCCAGCAATTCACCCAGATAAAAAATCTTCCCTTCCATTTGACGTCCTGCTTCAAACTCCACCTTCACCATTTGACCAAGTGCCAGCCCTGAAATCTGTGACGTCTTCACATTTGCGGTGACCCATATGGTGGAGAGGTCGGCTACAGTCATGGGGGCCTCGTCTTCTTCGTTAAGATATCCACCTATCACTAGTTCATTGCGAACAACACGTCCGGAAATAGGGGAGACTACGCGCAACGGCTCGCCTGCATGCACGTTAGTAGGATCCACATTGAACTGTGCCAAACTGCGTTGCGCTATTTCAAAAGCATTCTCCGCATTGCGCGTCTCAACACATATCTCCTCCCATTCTCGGTCTGAAAGCATTCCTCTTTGGTACAGGGCTTCTTTACGTTTTTGGTTGGCTGTAGCCAAATTGCTGGCACTACGGCTCTCTAAGTAGTCTTTCACGGTCTCCATATAATCAGAAGAATTTACTTCAAAGAGAACTTGACCACGGTGTACCTGATCACCCAGTCGCACAAACGAACGAATCACTCGCCCACCGAAAGGAAGACCAATTTCGGCAATGCTCCCTGACTTGGCACCTACCGAGGCTGTAGTTTTAAACTGCGCGTCTAGCGTTTGTGGCTCAATGACACGCAATGTAAGTTTTTTCTCGAGTTGTGAACCTGTTTCTACAGTAACGCCATATTCTGTTGATACGAAGTCAGGCTTTGATGCACCTTCATCTGTTTTTTGGTGCGAGTTACACCCCCAAAGTGCTGATGTAAGCAATGTCAGCACTATCCATTTGTATTTCATATAGCCTATTTGTTATTTCGCGCGCAAAGATAGCAAAACTTTTCGTAATGGGCTGTATGCTGACAAAAAACAGAAACTTTTTTTTGTTTTTTTAGTTATTGGTTTTGCTCCTTACTTGATATCAACATCCATGTCGTTAGTTTTGTCATAAACGGCATCTTGCTTGCAAAACATCTTGGCGATGCTTGCCACACCGGCACCCTTCACGGTCTATGCCGTAGAATAGAAGGTACCTAAGTTATTCAACTGCACCGTAAAACTTTGTGCCACCAATTTGGGCGGACATTCAATAATTTGATACAGTATGCTCTCTAGGTCTCCACGTTTCCAGCGGGAGCAAAGATTTACCATGTGCTGAGCAAATCCACGCAGGCTCCTTGTTGCTTGACGATCCACTTACGAGTAATACTTGCCAAAACCATCATTACCACTAATCTTGTTCTTTCGGAGATTAATCACCAATTGGCAGTGGGGTAGTATCAAAATAAAAACCACTTTATAGTCATGTTTTGCAGAATTATACTGGGAGGGAGGCTACCTTTTCGCAGCAGTGCTATCGTTTGAAATAGGAGCATTTTATGTGATAGTAGTTTTTACATGTAGGAAAACTCAAAACAACTATTTTTAGGTATTGTATACTATGTCTTTTCACTATAACTTTGTAGTCAAAATCAATAACATATTTCTATGGCAAAAAATATTTTTAAATCATTTTTCACCAACTGCGCCCATCCCAAAGGCCGAATGGGACGTATCATGCTACGGTTCATGAACTTTGGCCATGCACCGTTGACGAATTGGGGACTGGGTCTCGTTAGTTTCCATGACCAGATGACCATGCTTGACATAGGTTGTGGTGGCGGTGCTACTTTGCGGCGACTATTGAAACGCAGCCAAGATGCAAAGGTATATGGCATTGACATATCAGAGGAAAGCGTGGCAAAAGCCAAGAAGATAAATGAAGATGTGCTTGACAAACAGGTGTTCATCACTCAAGGTTCTGCCGAGAAATTACCTTATGATGACGAGATGTTCGATGTGGTAACTGCTGTTGAAACGGTTTATTTTTGGCCCAATTTGCCCCATTGTTTGCAAGAAGTGCGTCGTGTGTTGAAACCAGGAGGACGCTTTGTCATCATGGTTGAAGTGCTTGAAAAAGATTCCATCTGGACGAATGTTGTGGAAGGTATGACTGCCTATACGCCAGAAGAACTACAAATGATGCTTGCTGATACTAAATTCATCCAAACAGAGCTGCATCGCAAGAAACCGACTTACGCCACCATTACGGCTATCCGTCCTCTGGTATGCGAATAGTACATAGTAGGTTAAGAGGAAACAAACTGATGTTAGACGGTACTAAATGCCATACTTTGCGGAAACTGATGACTTAGAGATGAGCATCTGCCAAAGATTGTAACAGTAGAGACCATGATTCTCTGGTTTTACTACATCACTAATAGCATAAATATTGGGAACTTTATACATTTAGGCACAAAATGTATAAAGTTCCCAACAAATTAATGGATTTATTTGTTTTTGTTTTCGGTTTGCACTACCTTTGCCTCCAGAATTGGTTCCGTAGTGGCGCGTCGCTGCTTCGGATTAAAAGGGAATCAGGTGAAAGTCCTGGACAGTCCCGCTGCTGTGAAGCTCATTAAAGCTCCTTGGCATTAGCTAATTGCCACTGACTTGTCAGCGATGAGAGGTCGGGAAGGCGTCAGGGAGTGAGTCAGTCAGAAGACCTGCCATTCATTAAAGGCTGTTCGCCTCGCGGGTTAGGTGTACAGTACGAAAATATTGTTTTTCTTTACATGTACTGTTTTTATGTTTAAAAACTTTCATGGCTTCAGCATGTTTGAACAGTATCAAGCATGGAAGCGGGAACGTAGAGAGCGCAAGAGTCTGAAATATCGCCTCTCTGTAGAAGCAATCAAGCTGCTGATTGTCACAGCAGTGTGTTTTGCTTTGTTGTTTTTGCCTGCGGAGGTGTTTGGCATTCCAAACCTCACCTTGGTAGAGCAGCGAGTCATCGTGATATTTGCATTTGCCACACTGATGTGGCTCTTGGAACCTGTGCCTGCTTGGACTACCTCGATGGGTGTGGTGGTATTGTTGTTGTTGACTTGCAGTGATAGCGCATTCTGGTTTATGAAAAACGCCAGCGAATCTCAGGATTTGGGAAGTATGATTCACTACAAATCCATTCTCAACAGCTTCTCCGACCCTATCATCATGCTTTTTATCGGTGGTTTCATTATGGCCATTGCTACCTCAAAGAGTGGACTGGATGCCACGTTGGCGAAGGTGATGCTCAAACCTTTCGGCACACAGAGCCGTTTTGTGCTGCTGGGCTTCATCCTGCTTACGGCTTGGTTTTCGATGTTCATTAGCAACACTGCCACCGCAGCTATGATGCTTACTTTCCTTACCCCGGTGATGAAAGCATTGCCTGCAGATGGCAAGGGTAAGATTGCATTGGCGATGGCTATTCCTATTGCTGCTAACCTGGGTGGTATCGGTACTCCCATCGGTACGCCTCCCAATGCTATCGCCTTGCGTTATCTGAACAATCCTGACGGACTGAATCTGAACATCGGCTTTGGTGAGTGGATGATGGTGATGTTCCCCTTCGTCATTGTGATATTGCTGATCGCCTGGGTGTTATTGCTCAATATCTTCCCTTTCAAGCAGAAGAAGATTGTGCTGAACATTGAGCACGAGCACAAGCAGAGCTGGCGAGACTGGGTGGTTTATATCACCTTTTGCGTGACAGTGAGCTTGTGGGTACTCGATAAATATACGGGTGTAAATGCTAATGCGGTGGCTATGATTCCTGTGGGCGTGTTTGCCCTCACGGGTATTATTGGCAAGCGTGACCTGGAAGAGCTCAACTGGAGCGTATTATGGATGGTGGCTGGTGGCTTTGCTTTGGGCGTGGCTCTCGAGGAGTCAGGCTTGGCGATGCACTTGATTGAGTCTATCCCATTCCATACTTGGCCTGCATTGGCTATCATCATTGGTTCTGGTGTGTTGTGCTACATCTTGTCTAACTTCATCAGCAATACGGCTACGGCTACCTTGCTGGTACCGATACTGGCAATCGTGGGTACTAGCATGGGCGAACAGTTGGATCATCTGGGTGGTATCTCCACCTTGCTCATTGGTATTGCCCTCAGCTCGTCAATGGCGATGCTTCTGCCCATCAGTACACCTCCCAATGCAATGGCACATTCAACTGGCTTTATCAGTCAGAAAGATATGATGAAAGCAGGATTGATCATGGGTATTATCGGTCTGGTACTGGGTTACCTGATGTTGATAGTATTGGGAAGTCACGGATTATTGTAAATGATTTTTTCTTTTCTACCATTGTGCACCATGTGTTATTACTCATGTGTTATTATTTGGGCGGCATAGTCTGCGACAGATATTGCCGCCACCTTTTTGGACAAAATGATTAAAAAGACATATATTTGCAGTTGCTTAATATTTTGACTATGAAAATCAGATTGACGAATTGGGTGATGAATGCCCATCGGGTGATGGGCTGGGTGTTGTGCGTGTTTTTCCTGATGTGGTTCCTGTCAGGCATCGTGATGTTGTATCAGCGTTTTCCCCGTGTGTATGATAACGATCGCGTGGAGCATTTAGAGGCGATAGGTGAATCGTATGAGAGTCTGCCATCCATTGAGGTTCTCCAGACGAGAGTGGGTAATAAGCCTGCCCGTTCGTTGCAAGTGGAGCGCTACTTAGGACAAACCTACTTCAAATGGCAGGCAAGTGATTCTCTTTATATCTTGTCTGCTGATGAAAGACAGACTTTGCATAGTATCAAGGAGTATGATTATATAGATAAGGTGGTGAAGACATGGAACAAGGCTTCCATCTCTCGGGTGGATACCTTATATCAGTTAGACCAATGGACGCCCTTTGGCTCTATGAAGGCGGAATTGCCTTTCTATCGTTATCACTTCGACGATGCAGAGCACCATCAGTTGTATGTGGGGTCTGTGACGGGACGTGTGTTGCAATATACCACCCTCAGTGAACGCTTTTGGGCTTGGTTGGGTGCCATCCCTCATTGGATATACTTTTACCAGTTGCGTCAGGATGTGGAGTTGTGGAGCGATGTGGTGATCTATTTATCTGGTGCAGGCTGCATTATGGTTATCTTGGGTTTATGGCTAGGCATAATACGTTGGAGACAGCACAGGAAGAACCACACTTCTGGGGTGACACCCTATAAGAAGAAGTGGCATCGCTGGCATCATGTGTTGGGCTTGGCGTTCGGTATTTTCGCCCTGACCTTTGTGTTCAGTGGCATGATGTCGATGATGCCTTTACCCGATTGGATTACACACTCGCATCTGCAAGGAAGTCCGTCACGTTATATGCAGGCAGCTGCACCTCAACCATTTGATTATTTGTTGGATTATCGCAAGGTTGTGGAAGCATATCCTGAAGCTCAGTTGCTACAGTGGAGACACCTGCGTGAGCATCCTTACTATGTGGTCACCACGCCTGATGATGTTTATTATGTGGATGCACAGGACTGTGAGTTGAAGCCACTGAATATCTCTCGAGATGAGTTCTTGGGTTATGTGAAGGCTTTTTACCAACAAGACGGTAGTACGATGAATCGTCAGATTGACTTGAAAGTGGAGGAGCTTGACCATTTTGAGACTTACTATCGTGCGCGTAGTGTGATTGAGAACGACATGCTGTTGCCCGTGTGGAAGATTTCAGCAGATGATGTAGATAAAAGTGTGTTCTATATGAATCCACGGGATGGAAGTGTGCGTTATGTGGATCGTTCCTCACGTTTAAACTACTGGGCTTATACTGCTTTGCATCGTATGCGCATTGGCTTCTTGAATAGTCGCCCTGTTTTGCGTAAGACACTAATTTGGGTATTGATGCTTGGTGGTGCTACCCTGTCGGGCACAGGCATTGTATTGGGAATTAATAGAGTTAGGCGGTTGTTTAGAAAGAAGAATAAGATATGAAAAGACTATTGATGATTTTAATATTAGGAGTGGTTGTTGTGGCTTTTGCACAAGCTCAAGGCGAGCGAACTGCTGTGCCTGCTGATATGCTGAGTGAGATTGGTTTAAACGATAAGGCGGCTGTTCTGTTGGTGAGTTTTGGCACCACACATGACGATACGCGTGCTGTTACTATCGACGCTCTCTATGACAAAGTGCGACTGATCTATCCGCAGCTTACGGTGGCTCGCTCATTTACCTCTCGCATTATCTTGCGTCGCCTAAAGGCACGTGGCTTGGAATTCGATAGTCCCATCGAGGCGATGGAGAAGCTTCGTGCCCAAGGAATTACCCATTTAGTGATACAGAGTACAAACATCATTGAAGGTGAGGAGATGGAGTCACTACGTCGTGATGCAGAAACTATGCGTCCTTTCTTCAAAGTAATTCGTCTGGGTACGCCATTACTCTATAGCGTGGAAGATGCTGAGCATGTTGTGGATATTCTGGTTGCCCGTCACCCTGCCGATGTGGAGCAGAATGCTCATATACTCTTTGTTGGACATGGAACCGAAGGACCTGCTACCGCTATTTATAGTCAATTGGATTATATGTTCAAGGCTGCAGGACATGCTAACCATCATGTTGGTACCATCGAGGGCTATCCAACTTTAGATAATGCTTTGGCGCAGATACAAGCTGCCATGGGTAAGCAGGTAACTTTGGTGCCCCTGATGTTTGTAGCAGGCGATCATGCCAAGAATGATATCTCAGTGGATTGGAAGGAAGCTCTTGAAGATGCAGGCTTGCAAGTGCAGCTCAACATTGAGGGTTTAGGAGAAGTACCAGAAGTACAAAATATCTTCTTAGCGCATCTCCGATATGCCCTTCAGCACCGCACCCGTGACATTATAGAGAAGAAAACAGAGTATGCTGGACAGGCTGATTGAGTAATTAATAAATAATCTTCATTTTTTTTGCAGAAAACAAAACAATTTATTATTATTGCACGGTGAATTATTTAACTTGATAGTTTATGGCACTGACTGCAAAATTACAATTAGGAGATAACGCCAAACAGCAATATCCACAAGAATACATGGTAGCTGATTGCCGTTGTCATTTTTCTAGAGGGTATAACCACGCGCAACCTCACTCTGATGCCCGTTGCGATCAAGTGGACTTAACTGTAGCTGCTCCAAAAAAGGAGAATTTGTCATTATATGATTGGTTCATCAGCAATGGTGTTCTGTCTGGGCGCATCGTACTTGATGCTGTCAGCGCGAATAACAATGCAGGTGAAAGTAAAATCATTTATTTTGAAGATGCTTATTGCTATTCGTTGGCTGAAGACAATGATATAGATAAGGCTGAACAAAGAATGCTAAAGATTTCGTTTGTCGCTGATAAAATAACTATCAGTGGAATAGAATTTGACAATATCTTTAATTAAAAAAGTCAAGCATATTATGAATAATGTTATATACATTGGTGACTTTACTCAAGAGTTTAAAACAGTCCCCCGTGAGAAGTATCAGGTCGTACAGCATTATGCATACTCCTGCTTGAGAAGCCGCAATGATGCTGGTTTCCCGCATGGTCCGACACTAACTACCATCATGGATTTCACCTTACGCCTGCAACTGCCCGCAAATAGTAAGGTGTTCCACAAACGAATGCATGATAACAATGCTTATTCTTATTCTTTCATCTTTGATCCAGAATACAATACATCAGGTAAAAAGAATTTGAAAAATTATGGTTCGGCTATGGTCGTGGTTGGTAGCGTCATTGATGTGGAGGAAACGTTTGATGCCCAACCTGATGCTGAAGGCAATTCCAAGCAGATGGAAGTACATGTCAAGTTGTTAGTTAAAGACATTACATATATAGGCGTGAGCCAAAGTAAGAAATTGGTTCTAAAGCAAGATCCACCTGAGCCAGTGACAAATGGGTCTAATTCAGGAGGTGATGATGGGGAAGGCGAATCAAACGATGGTGGCAAAACTCAGACTTCCAAAGAGGAACCTAAGGCTTTTGTCAAGTATGCCTTGTATATTGGCAAATCTGCACAATCTGTAGGTGTCGATGAAGGTATTACACATTTAGCAGGTCAAAGGCTGACGAGTGACAATGGCGTAGCCGTTAACGTGTTGCTGAATTCGTTGAGCTATCATAAAAAAATATACCAGCCAAACGAGATTACAGCCAAACTTTCTGTTACATGGTCAGCCAATGATTCGCGGCCTTCTTATAAAACCCTGCAGGATATATTCTTATTCAAGCAGGCAGAACTAAAGGTTGTAGATGTTAATCTTGATCAGATCATTGCTAAGAATTACTATATTTATCAGATAAGGCCCCAATACAGAAAGACTAGTCAAAGTTCGTGTATAGACCTAGAACTGCAAATGTTCAGCCTTGACAAGTTGGCGACACTCGACAAGTTCAGCAAGGCTTATACAGCGAAGAAGCTGGGTGCGGATATCTTTACTCCTGGACTTGCTACTTTCAAAGAGGGAGATATGACCTTAGAGGGCTCTGCGACCAATTTGCAGTTCCTCGGGCTCGTAAACGATGAATTGCGCATACCATACTCTGTACAATACAATGAAACATTTTACGATTTTATCAAGCGTTTGGCTAACCGCTATGGTGAATTCCTTTTCTTTGAAAATGGTCAACTGAACTTAGGATTAAATCCTGGTACATCTAACTATTTCCAGAAGGCTGCAGATGGTACAGATACTACAAGCCCCATTAATTGGGCGGAAGATCACAGATTGCAGTCGCTTTCCTACCAACAACTTGACGAAAAAGCCATTGATGTGGATTACCAGCAAAACAATTATCTGGACCGTGAAGACGAGGAAACGGTAGTTTATGTGAGCGATAAAACTAAATTCTTCAATCCTGATCCTGTGGCTGCAGATGAAAATCTATATAAAGTGGATGAAAATGGTGGTATTACCATGGCTGATCAGTATGAAGAATTCAGGAAATTCATCGTTCAAGATCTGCTGGCAATACTCTCTGGCAACTCTTTGGCGCAGATGTTGGCTGATTTGGTCACTACCGAGACTTTTAGAGTGATGAAAGCAGGCATCAAAAGTGCTGAAAAGATAGAAAAATTTAATAAGAATCATTATAATGATTATACCACAGATGACGGATTCAGAAGTGGTGATTCTGTGATGCACTTTGCTTCAATCAACGGCAATTCCGCCCTTGCTACTAAGTTAGGAGACGATACTGTACTGAACCTATCATCTAAGTTTTACTCACTGGTAAGGAAAATGGAACAGGATGTGACCAAAAAGGCTGTGACATTGGAGTTTGGTGAGTTTACAAGGCCATTCTCACTGGGTGACCAGATTCAGGTAGATGATACCGATTACATCGTAGTTGACATTAAGGGACAGGCAGATATGAATGAGGATGGCTTTACTGATTTCCAGCAAGTAACGGGAATACCACTTTATACTATAGAAAAAGATTCTACTAGTGTGGTAGTACCCCCTCTGCAGCCTGACATCCAACTCTGTGAGGCAAAGCCACAGCGGGCTTTCATTGACAGTACAAAAGACCCGTTTGGTTTGGGACGTGTGCGTGTGCGCTACCCTTGGCAAGTTAAAAAAGATAATGATGGAGATGTAGTTGGGGATGCTACTCCTTGGATTCGTGTAGCTTTGCCGATGGCGGCTAACGGAGGAAGCGTAAACTTCTCGCCAGAAAATGGTGATGAAGCGATGATAGGCTATGAGAATGGCAACATTGAAAGGCCTTACGTGATAGGTTATTTAGCTTCGCCTTACGTCACTCACGACTGGGGTGATGCGATTCCAGATAGAGGTATCATGTCGGTTAACGGTCATTCTCTCACATTTGATGATGGAGGTAATGGCATGAATTTCTTCTATGGATGGCTGCCAGTCATAGACACGCTCAGAAGTTTCATACCCGGGGCAAAATGGGATTTGGAGGACAGGAATCCTGGGCTGGCAAACCTGACGGGTGGTATTACGTTGACTGACCGTTATGGGTTGTATGAAATCAGTGCTTCATCTGATGGACGAAACGTAAGTGTGAAGTCGCCGATGGGTGATGTGAAAATTAGTGCCTTTACGGGTATTAAAGTGGCTGCTCCCAATGGTGACATTAGCATCACCGGTAAGAATGTCTCCATTACTGCTGGTGATAAGCTCACACTCAAATCTGGTGAGAACCTGAAAAAGACCATCATCAATGAATCGAATAAATTTGGTTGGGACTCAGGGCAATGGTTTGCAGCAGATTTCGGATTGGGATTATTAAACAACTTCTCCAGCAAAGTTGTAGAGAGCATGATTGACTTCACGCTATTACGTACGGTACTGGAAGTCTTTGCCAGACCTGTTGACGGTACACTGAAGATCAAGTCGAACACCCATGTGATGGTTGAAGCTGGAAAGGGCTCTGTGCAAGTACCGAAGGGCTTCTACAAGGATGCACCAGAAGAAGCTCTTACGGAAGATGAGATGAAATATCAGGCCGCAGTGTTTGTTGCTGTGAATACAACCGTTAATTTGGTTAAACAAAATGTGAATGATTTTGTTGACAACATAAAAACAGCATACGATGCATATAATGCTGCTTACCAAACTTACGATGCTTTCTTGGCTGGCAAAAACGATCCTGATGGGCATATCTTACCGTTTGCTACTATTAAGTCCAAAGCTTATGCTGCAAATTTAGGTGACGATATCAATGCCGTTGACATTGTGGATGGTGACCTGAAGATGGATGCTCCAGAAATGGTTAAGATTCCTACTGTTAGAGATCGACCTGTAGATCCAAGAACAGAAGACGGTTGGAATAACAAGATTCTTGTTATACAAAATGCTGAAATGGCTATATACAATTTTAACCTTAGGGAATTTGATAGAGAAACTCAAAAAAAAGCACAGGCTGAAACTGATAGAGCTACATGGATTAGTGAATATAAGACCCAAGGTAAGAATTTGATGGTGGCTATCTTCAATTTGCGTAAGGCGTTTAACACAGAGAAGGACCGCGATCTTGCCTCTCAATATGTCGAGGCAAATATGGTGAAAGGCATTGCTGACAAGTTGAGGGATTTCATGGAGATGGTAAATTGTCCGCTAACAATGAAAAAAGTCAATGATGATAATGACATACCAGAAAAGCTACCTATCTTTCTTGGCTGGGATGATGAGAAGAAACTCATCAAACGAAAAATTGTCTATGAGATGATGATCAGCGATAATGCCACATTTAAGGCTACTATAAATGCTGGTACTCCTGCTGCTGCTCAGCAAGACAAGAAGATAAAAGAATTCTTTAAAGTAAGACCCGATGCTAAAGTAACTGACTTTGCCAGTGATGTACAGTGGAAGTATTTCATCAGGAACATATTTGTTAATGATAGTCCAGGACATTATGTCGGACATTGGTTGTTGGATCATTGGGGGCAACCATTTAAAGACTTCTACGATATGTTTGCTCATAACAGAATTTGGAATCCTGATGCGAAGGGACGCATTCTCTTCTCCGACAATCCGGCAAGAACAATATCGTTTACAAAGAAAGATGAACTGACATCGTCGGATAATATCGAAACGCTATCAAAGCAATTTAGTACAGAAATTTCTCGAATTTTAGGCGAACTATAATTATGGCTTCAAAATTAACAGGATGGGTGGCTGCACTCAACAAGATGCAGACCTGCATGACAAAGAATTTGGAAGAGATACGAAAGCAGAAGCGCGAAATACAGCAGCTCAAGGACGATATCTACAGTCGTCTGGCTGAGGGCACTTATATCCGCAACGACCATCGTATCATCCTCTCTGCACCCGAAATAGTTATTGGCAATGTGGATGACCACGGCATGCTGTTTGGCGACACAGGCTCTGTTGTGGTCAGAGGCGGCAGTGTGAGTTTGGAAGGATCAGGCGACATGGGATCGGTAAGTACTAGGGCACCCTATATCAGTCAAAAAGCCGTTGACCCTGGAGCTGACGGCGTTCAGGAGGCAGTGGTGGCAAACTCTTCTATTGTGAGTCAGGCCAAGAGTATTGTGATTCAGAGCAACGAGTCGGAAGGCTACTTCTCGCAGTCACCTATTTCAGCTGGTAGTACAGGCGTGCGCATACATGCAGACGAAAGTCTTGAAATTGATGTCACTAAGTCTGTAAAGTTAAGAGGTGACAGCATCAAGGACAGCCTCACGGCATTGGAAAAGGAAAAAATGTCGCTGACAATTGATGTTAACAAGAAAATGGTAGATATGGCTGCCATGACCGCAGAGATGGAAGCTCTGTTTACAGCTAGCGACTTGCTGAATACAGGCGAGCTGATGACACGTGCCAATGTGATGGACCTCAGTGATGCGCAAGATCAATTTGAGACAATGGTGCCTGTGTTGCACAACTCATTGGAGAACTGCATTAGGACCATCTCTGTTTTGGCAGAAACAAACCGTCGTATAACGGCACTGAAGAAAGAGCAGAAGAAGCTCGAAGCCGCCAAGTCTGATTTCGAGAAAGAGAGCATTGGCACGCGATTGGCCGTTCGTGCGGAAAGAATGGACTTCTTGGCAGTGGATGGCGATGGCAATATTCGTACCACGCCTGATGCGTTGGTCAACATACAAACTGGCAGGCTAAACCTGAGTACCTGTAAGGTGGATGGGTCTCTGATAGACAATAGTGGAGTCCATATCGCCACGAAGGATGTAATGATTGATACCACTGATTCTAAGCTGGATAAGGATGGTAATGGCGATCTGCCAGTGATGGGCAGCTTTACCGTGAATGCCAAGAACGTGCTTTTCAGCAGTGTGGACAATAAAGTCAATAATGGTAAATCAGAAGTGGTTGAACAGACCAAGAACAGCTCTTTCACTGTGCAGGCGGAGAATACACTGTTCTACTCAACAGACTTTAAAGAAGAGAAGAATTCGGGCACATTCAGCATCGGTGTGGAAAATGTTTCTATGGGCTCTGTCGACAAGGATAAGAACACCACGGGCAAGTTGACAGTTCAGATGAAGGAAATGGCATTGTTCTCGGAGGACAAGGACAAGAACGCTTCGGGCGCAATGAACATTAAGGTGGAGAAGATGGGTGTTGCCGCTGTGGATAAGGGTGGCAGGGCAATTGGGCAGATAGCCTTGAATGGCAAGAATGTGTTTGTGAAGTCGATGGATGTTGACGACAAGGGCAAAGACAAGAACCTCGCTTCCGGAGGCAATATGGTGCTGGTAGCTGAGAAGATGTTCGTGGGTCGTACCGCCAAGAAAAACACTGCAAAGGTGGTGCAGATATCGGCAGACAAGACAGGTCTATATGGTAACTCTACTACTGAGGTGCAGCAAGGCGAGGGCAAGTCTATGGTGCAATTGGATAGCGGCAACCTATCCATATCAGGTTCTAAGACCCAGCTCTATGGCGATACCACCGTCAATGCAAAAGCAGAATTCAAGGCCGATGTCAAGGCTCCGAAACTCACTGCGGACAACTTGGAAGCGAAAACATCGTTCAAGAGTGCGAACATCAGCGATGGTTTTGCCGTACCTGGTGCTCCGTCAACGGCGAGCCTGAGTGCGAAGCTGAAGGAGGAAGATGCTCCTGAAGCAGTATAGAGAATGTATAATAAACAATGAAGAATGCACTTCATTTAATAGGAAAGTAATATGAGAAGGGCTACAGAAATAGTTTTGAACGAGATGAAAAGAAAAATGAGTGGCTATGCTGTGATGATGCAGTATAATTTCATGAACTTGTGTGTCAAGGCAGAGCCAGCTTCATTGCTTTCACTCACTATCAGAAATAGTGAAGATGATGCTTTAAACATCGAGGATGCGGCAGGTGTCATGCGGAAAAATGATTATCAGTTTGAGGTAGTACCTAAGTCTGAGGACTTGCTTAATCCCATCTGCAGGGCTATTGTGGTGAGTCATCCAGAGTTTAAGATGGAAACCATCACTGCAAGTGAAGACAAACGAGTATATACGCAGGATAAAGACGAACAGCATATTATCGTTACGATGCCGGAGGTGAACAAGGATCGCCACGATTTGCTGATGGATTCAGTGAAAGCACAGTATGATGATTGTTCAGCGAGAATAGACAAGGTAAGGGCAGATTATCTGATCAGATTACAAGAGAATTTAGCTTCATATCCTCCTGCTGATTATGATGAGGCAAAAGATGAGGTTGACAAGTCATACGACCAACATAAGGACATCATCAAGACTTATCGTGATAATAAGGAAAAAGAGATTGAGGATGCTTACCAGCGCTGGCTGACCAATCATAAAGATGAAGCTTTCCAAGATGAAGAAGATCAGGAAGAAGATAGGGGTGACGTTTTAACAACCTTCAACTTTAATAGCGAATATTGATATCACTTCCTCAATGACCTTATAGTTGGATAACTCATAATCGCTCCTCTATACACCTCATCTTGGACTTGATTCGCAATAAGTGGATAGGGAGCGAAGATATGGTTTTGTAGAGCCGTCAAAGAACCTGGGGCGATTGCTTCAAGTAATTAGGCCTTTTACTTCAAGTAATCGGGGCATTTGCTTCAAGCAATTGAACCATCAGCTTCAAGAAATGACTTTTCCTGATTATACTAGACACTTTATCTCTTCAAACTGATACAGTAGACACTTTCTTTGTAGCCATACAGAAACAATGGTAGCCCGTCTTACAACCTTACATTCTTACATTTGTTTTTTTCGTTTTCCACTTACATGAACCCTTACTATCTCTATATTTTCTAACTTGCGAAAGAGAATAATCAAAATTGCTAATGTAAGATTGTAAGGTGGAGCATGATCATCTTTGCAGTAAAGACTGTGCGCAAAAGTCTATGATTTCTTGCTGTTGGTCAGGATGGAACCAGTGGATGGCGGGGTCTTTTTTAAACCAGGTGAGTTGCTTCTTGGCATAGACACGTGTGTTACGTTTGATCTTCTCAACAGCTTCTTCAAAAGTCCATTCGCCATCAAAGTATTTGAAGAGTTCCTTGTAGCCCACTGTGTTGAGGGAGTTAAGGTTACGCAGGGGATAGACTCGGCGCGCTTCATCAAGCATGCCCTGCTGCATCATCTCATCTACACGTTGGTTGATACGGGCGAAAAGTTCGGAGCGTTCACGGTTGAGGCCTATCTTGATGATGTTAAAGGGGCGATTGGCAGGCTTGCGTTGGCGGAATGAGGTGAAGGTTAGGCCAGTCATATAGCAGATTTCCAACGCGTGGACGATGCGTTTGTAGTTTTTTAGATCTACGATGTTATAATATTCGGGGTCAAGGAGCTTGAGTTCACGCTGCAGGCCTTCTAAGCCTATCTCATCATATTTCTGCCACATCATGGTTCTTGTCTCTTCATCTACGGTAGGGATGTCGTCAATGC
Organism: Bacteroidaceae bacterium; assembly: GCA_017534535.1. Lineage (GTDB taxonomy): Bacteria > Bacteroidota > Bacteroidia > Bacteroidales > Bacteroidaceae > Bacteroides. The sequence continues at coordinate 39,370 of JAFXVZ010000033.1, forward strand.
CTTGACACACAGCATCGATGTACATCATCGAGCCACCAGTCATCAGGGCCACATCTTGGGTTTGGAAGAGTCGGTCGAGAAGGGCTAATACCTCGTCGGCATACAGGGCAGCACTGTAGTAGTCGGTAAGTTGCAGAGTCCCCACAAAATAGTGTTTTACGCGAAATAATTCCTCTGGAGTGGGGGCGGCTGTTCCTATCTTCAAGTCAGCATAAAGTTGCCTCGAGTCGGCAGAGATGATGCTTGTGTGCAGCGTTTCCGCCAATTCGAGGCTTAGCTTTGTTTTGCCTACGGCAGTGGGACCTAATATTACGACTAAAGATTTCATGTTATTGACGATTGACGATTGACAATTGTCAATTGTCAATTTAATAAATATCTGAGCCATCGTAGGAATCGCCACCAACGATACCATCGAGACCTTCATAGCCCTCGGCATCAATCTCGTCGGTGTTGTAGCCTTGGTCGCCATAAAAGTCCTCACCCAAATCGTCAGATCCAGCAGTGAGTTTCTTCTCCATCTCGTCGAAGTCCATTGTCTGTGCAGGAGCTTCACCACGACTCTTAGTGCATACGGCTTGGTCGAGGTTCTTGCCTGTGATAACCTCCATCAGTTTGATGAAGAAGCAGCGGTCGGTCATGTAGTCGAACACGTAGATAAGCTTCTGGTAGGTATCTTCATCCATCAGCTTACCAATGCGCGTATCTGCCATGATGTAGCTGTCAGTGTCTGCATCAGTGTCCATTTCTTCAAGGGTCACCTCGATGTCTTTGTTCCATTCATCGTCGCACACGAAGAATGAGGCGAGTTCACCCTCATGGTAGCCTACTGATTCCAGTATGGCTTTGTGAAAATCCAGGAATGTAGCATCTGGATCTATCTGTATCTCCCTGAGGAAATTGTCAACCTCGTCGGAGATGATTGTAAATCTGTAAACCATAGTATTAGCCAGTTATAATTCCACGTTTTGATGAGCGGATGAAATCAACGATGTACTTGATTTCGGGGGTGATAACCATCTCCTCCTCAATCTTACGCAGGGCATTCGTGACATTCAGACCGCTTTGATAAATCACACGGTAGGCGTTATGAATCTGTTCGATGGTCTCGTTAGAGAAGCCACGACGACGCAGACCTACGATGTTGATGCCACAGTATATGGTGGGCTCACGACCTGCGATGATGTATGGAGGAATGTCTTTCGAGAAGCGACAGCCACCCTGAATCATCACATAACCACCCACGCGGCAGAACTGATGCACCAGCACTACAGCGCTGATAATGGCATTGTCTTCAATTTCCACCTCACCAGCTAGCTTCGTTGAATTGCCGATGATGAGGCCATTGCCCAGGACACAATCATGAGCCACATGCATGTTTTCCATTAAAAGGCAGTTGCTACCCACCACCGTCTCACCACGGGAAGCCGTGCCGCGACTGATGGTGACATTCTCACGGATACTGTTGTTGTTGCCTATAATTGCCACACTGTCCTCACCCTTGAACTTCAGGTCTTGGGGAAGTGTGCTAATGCTGCATCCCGGGAAGAACGTGTTGCCATTGCCGATGCGGGCACCATAGTGAATAGACACATTGTTCATTAACACATTGTTGTCGCCTAGCTCAACACCCTTGTCGATGAAGCAGAAAGGACCTATCTGATTGCCATCGCCCAATTTAGCTGCTGGGTCAACGTATGCCAATGGACTAATTTGATTGCTCATTTTTAATGAATAATGAATAGTGAATAATTACTTGTTCTTAACTACTTGTGCCATTACCTCTGCCTCACATACCTCATCTTCACCCACAAAGGCATAGCCTCGCATGGTGGTCAGTCCTCGGTGCAGGGGTTGTATCATTTCTATCTTGAATACCAATGTGTCGCCTGGCACTACTTTTTTACGAAACTTCACATTGTTGATTTTCAGTACATAGGTGGAATAATGTTCGAGATCTTCCACTTGGTTGAGTACCAATAGGCCACCTGTCTGAGCCATTGCTTCTACCAGCAATACGCCTGGCATTACGGGCTCCAGTGGGAAATGTCCCTGGAAATATGGCTCATTGCCAGTGATGTTCTTTACACCCACGATGTAATCAGGACCAATCTCGATGATCTTATCTACCAACAACATGGGATAGCGGTGGGGGATGAGTTTGCGAATCTTGTTAACATCCATCAGCGGAGCCGCATTCACATCGTATTTTGGTGCTTGAATGCTGTGCAACCTAATTTGGCGGCGCATCTCACGGGCAAACTTATTATTAACCGTATGTCCAGGGCGAGTAGCAATGATGCGACCCTTGATGGGCTTGCCTATCAGAGCCATATCGCCTATCACATCTAACAGCTTATGGCGGGCACACTCATTGGCCCAAACCAACGGCTTGTGCATGATGTAACCTAACTTGGTGGCATCCATGTGAGGCACACCCATCACATCGGCGAGCTGGTCGTACTTGTCTTGTGACATCTGACGCTCGTAAATGACGATGGCATTGTCGAGGTCTCCACCCTTGATGAGCCCCAACTGCAGCAGAGGTTCTATCTCACGCACGAATACAAAAGTACGTGCCTTTGCCACCTCGTCCTTGAACTTCGACATATCCTCCAAAGTGGCATACTGGTTGGGTAATATCGTGGAGTCATAAGATATCAGTACGTTCAAGCTGAACTCATCATCAGGGAGGACAATGATGGATGAGCCTGTCTTCTCGTTGCGGAACTCAATCTTGTTTTTAATGACGAAATAGTCTTTCACAGAGTTCTGGTCAATGGTGCCCACACGCTCAATTCCCTCGATGAAATACTGGGCACTGCCGTCGAGGATGGGGAACTCAGGACCATCCACTTGAATCAGGCAGTTGTCGATGCCTGAGGCATAGAGGGCTGCCATTCCATGTTCTACAGTGCTGACCTTAACGCCGTTCTTGCTAAGTACGGTGCCTCGGGTAGTCTCTGTCACATTTTCTGCAATGGCATCGATGATCGGCTTTCCTTCCAAATCGGTACGCTGGATTTTATAGCCGAAGTTGTCGGGTGCGGGATTGAAGGTAACTGTCAGGGTCAAGCCTGTGTGTAATCCTTTTCCGCTGAGCGAAAAGCTCTCTTTCAGTGTCTTTTGTTTCAACATTTATTGTGGGTTGTCTTTTTTAAGTTCATTTAATTCTTTACGTAATGCATTCAGCTCTCTGTACATATCTGGCAATTTTTTCATTACCGCTTGTACCTTGAACCATCCCTTATCTTCAAATGGCAGGGTGCCCATCATAGTTTTACCGTCAGGAATAGAGCTGATGACACCTGATTGTGGACCCAGGGTAACTCGGTTGCCAATGGTGAGGTGACCAGAAATACCTACCTGTCCGGCAATGACGCACCACTCACCCATCTTGGCTGAGCCTGCCACACCAGCTTGCGCGGCAATGACGGTGTTAGCACCAATTTCATCGTTGTGGGCAATCTGAATCAGGTTATCCAACTTAACGCCCTTATGTACGATGGTGGAACCCATGGTGGCGCGATCCACACAGGTGTTGGCACCAATCTCCACATCGTCCTCTATAATGACATTACCAATCTGTGGGATCTTATTATAACCCTGTGGGGTAGGAGCGAAGCCGAAGCCGTCAGCACCTATCACTACGCCAGAGTGCAAGGTTACCCTGTTGCCAATCTTGCAATCGTGATACACATTTACACCCGAATAAAGCAGTGAACCTTCTCCAATGCGGGTGTTCTGGCCTACATATGTGTTGGGATAAATTTGCGTACCGTCGCCAATCATAGCTCCTTCGTCAATCACGGCATAAGGGCCAATGAATACATCGCTGCCTATTTGGGCACTGTCTGCTACCACCGCCATAGGTGAGATACCCTTGCGGCGAGGCTTGCTCTGCTCATAGAGCGCCAGCAATTTCGCCAGAGTTTCATAAGCATTATCTACCTTGATGAGGGTAGCCTTGACAGGCTGCTCAGGCTTGAAATCACGATTCACCAAAACGATGCTTGCTTGTGTATCATAAATATAGTGTGCATATTTGGGATTCGATAGAAAGGTGATGGCACCTGGCACCCCTTCTTCAATCTTGGCGAAGGTATGTACGGTAGTCAGGGCATCTCCCACTATTTCGCCTTGTACGAAGGCGGCTATCTGTTGTGCTGTAAATTCCATGTTTTTAGCTATCTTCAGTTATTTGGTACAAAAGTAATGTCTTTTTTTGACATAAACTGCATTCAAAAGGTATGAATTGCGTTCTATTTGGCTAAATTAGGCATTATTTGCAATTGTTTTGACATTTGTTGCTGCAAATCACGGGCAGCCTGGCGTGCTACAGTGGCAAAATCCTCACCTTTGCCAGCATAGATGATGCCACGACTGGAGTTCACTATCAAGCCACATTGACTATTCATGCCATACTTGCAAACCTCCTCCAATGAGCCGCCCTGAGCACCTACGCCTGGTACCAGAAGGAAGTGATTGGGAACTATCTTGCGGATATCCTCGAAGGCTTGTCCTTGGGTGGCACCTACCACATACATCAGTTGGTCGGCACCTGCCCATTCCTGTGATTTGCGAAGCACTTTCTCAAACAGACGCTCGCCCTCAGTGTCGGTAGTAAGCTGGAAGTCGTGTGAGCCCTTATTGCTAGTTAATGCTAACAGGATGACCCACTTGTCTGCATAACCCAAGAAAGGCTTCACGCTGTCCGCACCCATATAAGGAGCTACGGTAACAGCATCTACACGCCCCTCCTCAAAAAAGCAGCGGGCATACAAGGCGGAAGTGTTACCGATATCACCTCGCTTGGCATCTGCGATAATGAGTTGGTCGGGAAAGTTGTCTTTGATGTAGTCCACAGTCTTTTCAAAAGCCTGCCAGCCTTTTACACCCATGCATTCGTAAAAAGCCAAATTGGGCTTATAGGCGATGCACAAGTCGGCAGTAGCATCAATGATGGCCTTATTGAAGGCGAATATGGGGTCTGCTTCCTGGAGCAGATGCTCAGGTATCTTCTTAATGTCAGTATCGAGTCCTACACATAGGAACGAATGTTTCTTGAGTATGTTCTCAAATAATGCTTTACGGTTCATATAAATTTATCTTTCTGGATATTTTTCTATAGTATCTTCTTCAATAATTTCTTCTTTCTGTTCTAAAGGGTCTTTCTTGAAAGCAGCCTCACGTAAGAAGAGCATTCCCTCTAAATGCAGGTCCTTGATGCCCGCCCTGAAGTTAGGTACGTCATCATTGCTGTTATAGCCTCTCTCGGTGTCCTCGTTTTGGGTTACACTGAAGAACCAGATCAGCAATGATGCTTCTTGATTGTCGATAAAGAATGGTACATGATTTCCTTCTTCCACAGTTGCTTCTTCTTGAAGACGGCTGAAAGGCAGCTCGAAGTGAGTAGAGTAAAACAGCGTATCCTGTGAATAAATGAAATCCAAGAATAGCAGACTGTCTTGCTCTTGGATGCTCTGCTTGTAGAACCACTCATCTACCTTCATTACCTTTTGGAAATTTCCCTTGGGCATATCAGTAATTATATATTCCATATTGGCACTGGGGAATTCTATATCGGAAGGCTTGATCTTCACAGGTTTTATTTCAGTGCTGTCATTTGTATTAGGACCTTCCCACCAGGGGTTGGTATGCAAATCTACCAAGCCATCGAGCCATCGGGTTACCAATGAATCTCCATCAAGGTCGAATTTCAAATAACTCAGTTTGCCCTTCAATATATCGGCATCATGCTTGCTCATTGTTTTTGTCAGACTATCAAAACGGGTATAGTCCAAGGGAAGTCGAACACCTGTTTGTGCCAATATATCATCCACCTGATTAGTTAGGATTCGCTTGGTGGTGGCGGTAACATTCCACGGACCCACAGAGGCAATAAAGAACACCAGCACGAAGGATACCAATATCCATAGGATGCGTTTCGCTCTGTGCAGGAAGAGGTAGATGCACACCACATAGCACCAGATGTTGAACAATATGACATAGATGCGGGGAACAGTAAATCCATAGTCAACTATACGTCTCCAGATGCCTACAGTCATTAAAACTAATAACGGCAAAGCCAGGGCAGCAAGCCAACGTACCAGTTTCTTGTCAAAAGGTTTGTCGTCGTGGAACAACAAAGGATATATCAGCGTGATGATGAACAGCATGCCCATCATCATGGTGGTAACCAACCACACCACACCACCTTCAGGCAATTCCCACGCTATAAGGATGGTGAGAGTATAGATGTAAAGCGTAATTAAGTAAGCGGCTTGTAAGGGCACAAACAGGGCGTGTACCACTACCTTACCGAAATCATTCATACGGTGGGTGTTTTGGCAATGCTTAGCTTCTCCCTCTGGTATCTGCATCAAGAACAGTAGGATGTTGAGGGTCATCATGCACAAAATGACAACACTCAAGTAGAGGTCGTTAGGGAAGTCGAGGTCAAATAACATCTCTATGCCCCAAAGTAACAGGGCTATGCCTCCCAAAAGGATACCACTGACTATGGTGGAGATAACGGCACCAATGAGCAGGTTAACGGCAAAGTTCCACGCCTCTATGTCATCTTTCTTCTTGAGGAAGGATAGGAACAACACCGAAGTGATGATGAGGGTGAGGATGGCCATCATGCCTATACCAAACTCCATTGTTTCTGAAAACAAAGACAGAGAGATAGTGAGGCAAAATAGGAACCATAATCCTTGTGCCACTCCGTGTATCTGTTTACTTTTGTGTCTATTGGTTTGCTCCTCGCTCCATAGGTGTAATGACAAACCCAGTAAAGCTGCAGTGGGTGGATAGAAGCAAATCATAAACAGCACTGCATCACTATTTGGGAAGAAATCGTTGTCCCAAATTAGTAGCAGTATGATGATGGTAAAGGCCACCGTGAATAACACGGTGATGGGAAACCTCCTTAATAAGGCTTCCACCCGCCGGGTTGCCCCCCTGAATGATATGTTCTCTAACCAGCTCATAATAGTCAATTGTCAAAGGTCAATTGTCAATCGTTAAAGTTCACTTTCTTTCATTCGCTCTGCATTCTCTGCCACAATCAGGTGGTCGATGCAATCTTGTATGTCACCATCCATAAAGGCTGGCAGGTTATAGATGGTATAGTTGATACGATGGTCAGTGATACGTCCTTGTGGATAATTGTAGGTGCGTATCTTGGCCGAACGATCACCCGTAGATACCATCGTTTTACGTTTGGCAGCTATGTCGTCCACATATTTTTGGTGTTCTTTATCGTAGATAAACGAGCGAAGGCGAGACAAAGCACGCTCCTTGTTTTTGGGTTGGTCGCGCGTTTCAGTACATTCAATGAGAATCTCCTCCACAATACCTGTATTAGGGTTCTTCCAATTGTAACGTAGGCGAACACCCGATTCTACCTTGTTCACGTTCTGACCACCGGCGCCACTGCTTCGGAAGGTATCCCAACGAATTTCGCCTTCGTTAATACTTACTTCGAAAGGCTCGGCTTCTGGCAATACGGCTACTGATGCCGCAGAGGTGTGTACTCGGCCTTGGGTCTCCGTCACAGGCACTCGCTGTACACGATGTACACCGGATTCATATTTCAAAATGCCATATACACTATCACCGGTAATTGGACAGATAATTTCCTTGTATCCACCAACAGCTCCTTCGCTGGCACTTGATACTTCCAACTTCCAACCTTTTCTCTCGCAGAACTTAGAGTACATACGGAACAAATCACCGGCAAATAGAGCAGCCTCGTCACCACCTGTGCCACCACGAATTTCCAAGATAGCATTACGACTATCCATTGGGTCAGCTGGTATCAACATCAGCTTGATTTCCTCCTCCAGTTGAGGCTGATGCTCTAGGCAGATGTTCAGCTCCTCACGAGCCATCTCTTTCATCTCAGCATCATCTTCGTTGGTGATGATGTCTTTAGCCTCGTCAATGCGTCCCAATAACTCGCGATACTCCTTGCGAGCAGTCATCAGTCGCTCCAGCTCCTTGTATTCTTTTGTAAGCTTCACATAACGTTCCTGGTCGGCTATCACGCTGGGATCAGTAATCAAGGTGGAAACTTCATCGAAACGAGGTGCTAACCCGTCTAATTTTTCTAATATATTGTTTTTGTCAGCCATTATTTATTGACATTTTCCATTCTTCAGTCTCCGTTAATAGAAGAATTCTCCAAACTCACTGCGGATAATCAACTCTTTATGGTCACTTTCCTCAATATGTCCTACTACCTGGGCATCAATGTTGAAGCTCTCAGAGATAGCTATCACTTGGTCTGCAAATTCAGCAGGCAGATATACCTCATAGCGATGCCCCATGTTGAATACCTTGTACATTTCTTGCCAATCGGTTCCACTCTGTTCGTGAATGGTCTTGAACAACGGAGGAACTGGGAACATGTTGTCTTTGATGACACGACAGTTATCGCCCACGAAGTGTAATACCTTAGTTTGGGCCCCACCTGAACAATGTACCATACCATGAATATTAGGACGTAGGGCATCCAGCAACTTCTTTACTACTGGAGCATAAGTACGCGTAGGCGAGAGTACCAGTTTGCCGGCATTTACTGGGCTGTTCTCAACTTTATCAGTCAACTTCAAACCTCCGCAATACACCAGTTCCTCAGGTACAGACTTATCATAACTCTCTGGATATTTTTCAGCCAGGTACTTGGCAAAAACATCATGGCGTGCAGATGTCAAACCATTGCTACCCATACCACCATTATATTCGTGCTCATAAGTGGCCTGGCCTGAAGAAGACAAACCCACAATCACATCACCCGGACGGAGGTTGCCATTGTCTATCACATTACTGCGTTTCATGCGGCAAGTCACAGTAGAATCCACAATGATGGTGCGAACCAAATCACCCACATCAGCTGTCTCGCCACCAGTGGCATAAGCACCTATACCCATTTCACGCAGTTCGGCCAACAATTCATCGGTACCATTTATGATAGCAGATATCACCTCGCCTGGCACTAACAATTTGTTGCGGCCAATGGTAGATGAAACTAAAATATTATCCGTAGCACCTACACACAAGAGGTCGTCGATGTTCATAATCAACGCATCCTGTGCGATGCCTTTCCATACGGTGAGATCGCCTGTCTCTTTCCAATACATGTAGGCGAGGCTGGATTTCGTGCCTGCACCATCGGCATGCATGATGTTGCAATATTCAGGGTCACCACCCAAGATGTCGGGAATAATCTTACAGAAAGCCTTTGGGTAGATGCCCTTGTCAATGTTCTTGATAGCATTGTGCACATCCTCTTTGGCAGCACTAACGCCCCTCATCATATATCTCTGTTTGTCCATAAAGGGTTGTTTATTTTATTTTGTCTGCAAAGATAGTATTAATTTGTCAGATATAAAAAAACCAATGAATAAAAACAATAAGAGTGCGTTAAAAAGCCAAAGCTCCCCCTCTATTAAAGAGGAAGAGCTTTGGATAGAATAAGTTTGGAGTATTAGAAATCTCTACCCTCGAATAATGAGCCTCCACCTGTGGATGAACTGTGCTTACCACCAGCGTTGAAGATGTAGCTCAACGAGAACACCACATTGGGATATTTAGGACGCACCCATGTTTCTGAACTCAAGCCCACAGTACTGCGACGGTTATAGTATTTCGCTGTGTGGAACACATCATTTGCTACAGCAGCGAAAGCCAACTTACCCTTGAGGAATTGCTGGCGGAAAGCCAGATTGAAATAGGCATAGCCATGCTCCTTACCCTGAGTCAGACTCTTCGGACCAATGAAATGACCATCGAACTGTACTTTGGTATCTTTGGCCAATGACAAGGCATTAATCCATCCAATCTGAAATGACATACCATCGGCATCGGTAGTGCCCACATGCTTAGCCTTAAAATCGTACTGATACATACTGCCATTCAGGGTGGTGGTCCACCAGCGGGTAGCCTTTACTACACCACTAAACTCTAGGCCTCGCTCAATCTGACGACCTGCGTTGACATTACGGTCGAGGGTTACGCCTGGCTCATAAGCTTCACGAACCCAATCCACTACATCCTTGCGATGGCGATAGAATCCTCCAAAGGAGATGCTGTGTCCTCCGTCGAATGTGTTGCGGTAGTTGAGCTCTACAGAGTTAATGAACTCTGGACGGATGTCTGTGCTACCTATCTTGCGGGTATAATAATCTTCGTATGTAATGTAGGGCTCAGTCTGCCAAATGCCAGGTCGGTTAGTGCGACGTGAATAACCCAAAGTGAAGATACCTCCCTTGCCCATATTATAAGAAAGGTGAGCAGAAGGGAACAGGTCTAGACGCTTACGGTCAAGGTTGCCACCAGGCACGGTGATTTCTACCAAATCTATTACTCGTTCTGCACGTAAACCAGCATCGAACTCGAACTTACCGAACTTGTCGTTCATCATTGCATAGAGCGCATGGATCTGACGGCGATAGTAGAAAGGTGCATGGAGGTCGTCTTGCCATTCAAACTGTTCTTTACCACGATCCCAATACTTGATGTTGTATTCGCCATGTTCACTGTATGTGGAATAGAAATATCCACTCTCGAAATTACCAGTTGGACTGTAGCGATTGCGATAGGTAAGGGTGAAATCGCAATCCCAATGATGCTCTTCCTCATAACCACGCGTTCCTTCATAGCGTTTGCCACTGAGGTCGAACATGTTACTCTCAGTATACTCCAACGAGTACCAGTCGTATCTGAAGCGGTTAACCGTGGAAAGATCACTCTTTTCATTGATTTTCCAATTCCATGACAGAGATGCTTGGAAGAGGTTTTTTTTCAGTTGGTATCTGTCGTGACTATTGTAGGTGGCGTCATTTAGAATATCAGTTCCTAGCAGACGCAATTCACCATAACGCATATCACCACCACGGGTGAACTTGGTCTGTCCACTTTGCAAATCCAAAGAAAGGTTGTGGTGTTTACCATCATTGTATTGCCAACCAGTCTTGCCTATGAATGAACGGTTTTCGCTGAAACGAGTACCATCGGATTCGGAGGTGGTGATGAAATCGTCTACAATGGTCTTCTTCTTTTGTTGGAAGTTACTTTTACCCATAATATTGGTAGCAGTACCACCCACGTAGAACGTATGTTTGCCTGTACGATAGTTTAGCAAGGCATCGCCTGTCCAAGTACCTAAAGTTCCTCCTGAAGCATTGAACATGCCACTCCACCCACTTCCATTGGTACGCTTGGTGGTGATATTAATGATACCCACATCACCCTCAGCGCGATAACGAGCGGATGGGGTAGTAATTAGTTCGATGTCCTCGATGGAAGCCGCAGGTATTTGTTGCAAAGCTTGTGTGCCAGTCAGTGGACTCAGTTTGCCATCCACATACACGAGAAAGTTACTACTTCCACGGAAGGTAAGCCCTCCATCCACATCCACTTGCACGGATGGGGTATTGGCGAGGATATCCACTGCTGTACCACCAGAGGCTGTGACAGATGATGAACCGCTGATGCGTTGGCGATCTAGCTTATAGACAATCTGGTTCTTCTCGCCCACAACAGTTACCTCCGACAAACCAGTGGCTAGTTCCTGTAGGGGAATGGTACCCAAGTCAACGGTCTGTCCATCACGTATAGTGAGTTTATCACTCACATAAGGGTCATAGCCCATCATGCGTACCATCACCAACACCTCGCCATTAGGCACCTTCTCTACTGAGAAACTGCCATCTGTCACGATGGCCGAAGCAACAATTTTGTCATTGAGATCGGTAACGATGACGTCTGCATAATCAATGGCTTGTCCTGTGCCAGCATCCACAACTTTACCCTTAATGATAGCAGTAGATGCTGCGTAGAGTGCACATTGTACACTCAACAGCAGCACCAATACAAATAACTTTCTCATGACTTATTTCTTACTTCGTATGATTGAATGATATTAGAACTGCACCTTAGGAGCCTGATTTGCACCTGCGTCAGCTTCAAAGTAAGCACGCTGGGTGAAGCCCAACATACCAGCAAACAAATTGCGAGGGAATGTACGAATGGTGGTATTGTACTTCTGTGCCTCCTTGTTGAAATTAGTGCGAGCCACGTTGATGCGATTCTCTGTACCTTCCAACTGTGCCTGCAACTCCTTGAATTGCTCACTGGCCTTCAGGTCAGGATAGCTTTCAGAAATGGCAATCAATCTGCCCAATGCAGATGCGAGTTCGCCTTGAGCTTGTTGGAACTCCTGCAGTTTCTCAGGAGTAACATTTGATGGGTCGATGGTGATTGAAGTAGCCTTGCTACGTGCATTTACCACTGCCTCAAAGGTTTCCTGCTCATGCTGTGCATACCCCTTTACGGTGTTCACCAAGTTAGGAATCAAGTCAGCACGACGCTGATACTGTGTTTCTACATTTGCCCATGCAGTGTTGACTCCTTCATCCAAGCCAACCATGCCATTATAGACATTCATGAGCCAAAATCCAATGATTACAATGACTGCTATCAGTCCGATTGTTGATTTCTTCATATTGCTTTTGTTTTTAATAGTTTTTTTCATTAAAATCTTGAACCGGCGCCACCGCCACCTCCCATACCACCGCCGAAGCTGCCTCCCATACCTCCGCCGAAGCCACCTCCGCCACCACTGATGATGACAGGGCCACCATTACCTCCATGTGAGGTGCTGTTATAAATGGTACGCTTACGCTTTACCTCATGTCCGCACTTGCTACAGATAAAAGTCACTTCATAAGTTCTAGTAGCAGTGCTTTTGTACAGCAGTTTGGTAGAATCCTGCACCAGAGTGTATTCTCCACAATTTGGACATTTGCGTTGCCTTCTGGCAGAAAGCCAAGCAAAGAACATTAAGATGCCAGGGAACCCAAGGGTTAAAGCTAAGAACATCAGTAGTCCAAAACCACCACCGGGTTGTTCTTCCTCTTTCTCCATCGAACCATCCAGTCGGCCTACCACCTTCGTCATACCAGCTAACATTCCTTCGTCCCAGTTGTTATTTTTTAGATAAGGGATCATGTCTTGCACCTGAATGCGCTTGCAGATGGCATCGGGAAGTTCACCCTCCAAGCCATAGCCAGTATAAAATTGTATTGCGCGTTGGTCTACTACTAGCAGTACCACTAGTCCGTTGTCCTTGCCCTTCTTGCCTACGCCCCAACTATTTAGCAGTTCGTGGCAAAAGTCGAATGCTTCCACTTCACCAATAGAAGGTACTGCTGCTACAACCGTCTCGATGCCCGTCTGCTCTTCCAAATGATAAAGCATAGCATCTATACTGTCTGTAGCGGCTTGGGATAATATGCCAGAAGGATTGCACACATATTTGGTGCGATCCTGCAGGTGAACTTTAGGCAAATTATCTGGTGTGAAAACCTTCTGCGCACTAAGGTTCAGAGCAAAAATTAGCCCAGCAAATAATATAATGAGTGTCCGTATTTTCATAGCCATTTTCATTTTGATGGCATAAAGTTACGAATAATATCTTTACATAATGTATTTTTTTAGAAAATTCTGCACTCTTTGTGTGTATTCTACCTTGTGATCGAAGTAAGAACGGGCGTGTTCTGAGTTTGGAGCCAACCAAATATCCTTTGGCTCAGGCTTGGCTTCAAAGAGAGGATGCACCATCCAAGTGGGCACGAAAGTATCTTTGTCGCCATGAATAAAGAACATTGGCTGATTGCTTTTTCTGACCATATTCAAAGGTGATGCTTCTTTAAAAGTCCACCCATGAAGGATACCACACCACCAACTTGCCAGCGGGATAACCAACTGCATCAGACTTTGTTCGTGCTGGTCGCCTGATACCTCATCGAACACACTGGTATATCCACAATCTTCGATATATGCCTTGACAAAAGATTTCTGTGGTTCGCCACTCACACACATCGCCGTAGCTGCTCCCATGGAGGTGCCATGAATCACCATTTGGGTGTCGCCAATCTTGTTGCCAAGACTATCAGTAGGGGCAAAAATGTCGTTCGCTACTTCCAACCATTCGATCACATCCAACCTGTCGAGCCACCCCATCTGAGCATATTTACCCTCACTGAGTCCGTGGCCATTTAAATCGGGTAGGAACATATTGTAGCCCAAATCGTGATGGAACATATAACCATAACGCATCATGCGGATGGCACTATCTGTCCACCCGTGAATGATGAAAGCCGTCTTGTCGGTTGGTACATCTGCAGGGGCATAGACTGCATGCAGACGACGCCCATCGTTGGCAATGATGAAGGTATCACGTAAAACGTTTCTGCTACGCATATCCTCCACCCATGCCTGAGCTTCTGGGAGTTCTTCGAACAATTGGGCATAAGCTTTCTCTGGGTTGTGAGATGTATCGCGATTGGGGTTCACCACCATATTTACTGCCATATTGGCAACAAACAAGGGAAAGGCGATAATGATAACAAGCAACACGCCAAGCAGAAAGCCTAAAATTCTTTTCGTTCTTTTTGTCATCTTTTCCAAATATTCCAAGCCTCAAACGCTTGAAGCAACAACATCTCCAAACCATTCTTTACCATAGCCCCTTGCTTCTTGCCTTTCTTCATAAACAACGTTTCATCTGGGTTGTAGAGCAGGTCATACAACAAGTGCTTGGGGGTGAGCAATTCATACGGAATGTCAGGACACTCGTTGATTTTGGGATACATGCCCAGAGGAGTGCAATTCACAATAATATGATGGCTTTCCATTATCTCCGGCGTCAAGTCTGCGTAAGTGATAGTCTTGGCATTCTTTTTGGAACGAGATACAAACTTACTTTCGATACCCAAGTCTTGTAAGCCACAGCAAATAGCTTTCGAAGCGCCACCCGTACCTAAAATCAAAGCTTTCTGATGGTGCTCTTCAACAAATGGCTCGATAGATTGTGTGAAGCCAACAATGTCAGAGTTGTAGCCTACGAGCTTGGTTTTCTTGCCATTACGAATAATTTTGATGACATTCACTGCCCCTATACGTTTAGCTGTTGCCTTATCCAAATCGTCAAGATAAGGAATCACCTGTTCCTTGTAAGGAATGGTGACATTCAGTCCACAGAGGTTTTCATTCTTTTCGACCACCTCACGGAACTCCTTGATACTGGGTATCTCAAAGTTCACATACTCAGCATCTATACTCTCTGCTTCAAATTTCTCGTTGAAATATCCTCTGGAAAAGGAATGGCCCAACGGATAACCTATCAAACCATAAATATCCATCTTATAATTCTTTCAAAACATTCTTCTCAATACGATCCAAAACATCGCCGGTAGCCTCTTCTTTTTGGAACTGCTCACCAGTAATGTTTTCGTACAGTTCAATGTAGCGATCGCTGATTGACGTCACAATGGCATCCGTCATCTCTGGAACCTGCTGCCCAGCCTTACCTTGGAAACCATTTTCCATCAGCCATTCGCGTACGAACTCCTTAGAGAGTTGCTTCTGAGGTTCGCCTTTTGCAAACTTCTCGGCATATCCATCGGCATAGAAATAACGACTGGAGTCTGGAGTGTGAATCTCATCCATCAGGTATATTACACCATCGTGCTTGCCAAACTCATACTTCGTATCTACCAAAATCAAACCTCGCTGAGCGGCAATCTCAGTGCCACGCTGGAACAGAGCCAGTGTATATTTCTCCAACAACGCATATTCCTCCGGAGTGGCAAGACCCTGAGCCAAAATCTCTTCCTTAGAGATGTCAGCATCGTGTTCACCAATTTCAGCCTTGGTCGTAGGGGTGATGATAGGGGTAGGGAACTTCTCGTTCTCACGCATACCATCTGGTAACTTTACCCCACAAATCTCACGTACACCACTTTTATATGCTCTCCAGGCACTACCGCAGAGGTAGCCTCTCACAATCATTTCCACAGGAAATCCCTCACACATCACACCCACTGTTACCATAGGGTCGGGTGAAGAGAGTTTCCAGTTTGGACAGATGTCTGTAGTGGCATCCAAGAACTTAGAGGCAATCTGGTTCAGCACTTGACCTTTAAAAGGAATACCCTTTGGCAGGATGACATCGAAAGCTGAGATGCGGTCGGTAGCCACCATCACCAGTTTCTCATCGTTGATGTTATACACATCGCGTACTTTCCCATGATACACGCTCTTCTGCTCCGGAAAGTTGAAGTCAGTCTTTGTTATTGCTTTCATTGTTCTTATCTTTAATTACGTTCTTTTTCTCTTTGTCAAACTTATCGTACGCTTCAACAATCCTTTCTACAAGTCTATGACGTACAATATCTTTCTTGTTCATCTCCACCACTGAGATGCCCTTCACTCCCTTGAGGATATGCAATGCCTGCACCAAACCAGAAGTTTGTGAGGGAGGTAAGTCAATCTGTGTAATATCCCCAGTGACAATCATCTTGGTATTCATACCCATACGGGTCAAGAACATCTTGATTTGCTGGGTGGTGGTGTTCTGCGCTTCATCCAGAATAACTACTGCATCGCTGAGTGTTCTGCCTCGCATAAAAGCAAGTGGGGCAATCTGAATCACATTACTTTCCATGTACTCCTGTAATTTCGCTGCTGGTATCATATCCTGCAAGGCGTCGTACAAAGGTTGTAGGTATGGGTCAATCTTCTCCTTCATATCACCAGGCAGGAAACCCAACTTCTCTCCAGCTTCTACAGCAGGGCGGCTTAGTATTATTTTCCTAATCTCTTTGTTTTTCAGTGCCCTCACTGCCAAGGCAATAGCTGTGTAAGTTTTACCGGAACCAGCAGGACCAATGGCAAATGTAAGGTCACTCTCATTGAATGCCTCCACCAATTTCATCTGATTCTCACTGCGAGGAATGATAGGCTTGCCCACCACACTGAAGACAATTACGTTGCCCGACTTCTCTGCTTGGGGTGCATTACCCTTGATGATGTCGATAATCACCTCCTCTTTCAGTGAGTTGAACTCGGCACAGTATTTCTGTAGTTTGATGATATGCTCTTCGAAGGCACACAACTCCTCTTCATCGCCCAATACCTTTATCACATTGCCCCTGGCAATGATGCGCAGCTTGGGGTATAGTGCCTTGATGAGCTGCATGTTAGTGTTGTTCACACCATAGAAAATAATGGGATCAACGTCCTCCAGTACAATGAGCTTTTCTATCATTCAAACTTTTTGTAAAAATTAGGTAGCAAAGATAGTGATTTTATTTCATTTTTTTCACCTTGATGCCACTCTTTTTTTTCGTGATTTTTAGACAATCTTTCCTCAGACGATGATTTTCGAAGTCAAAAAGCAGATTTGGGTCGAAATGTTGGTTGATTACTCGCGTTTCGAAGTGCAGATGGTCGCCTGTTGCCCTGCCTGTACGCCCCTCTAAGGCAAGTGGTTGTCCAGCCTTCACCTTGTCACCTTTTTTCACCAAATTCTTCACATTGTGGCTATAGTATGTTTCCAGTCCGTTGTGATGGCGAACAATCACACAGTTACCATAGTCGGAATACCATTCCGACAGCACTACCTCACCATTGAAGGCACACCGGATGGTATCATTGGCGAAAGTTTTGATGTCCCAACCCGAGTGCATCCTGCCATCTCTCTCTCCATATGGGGATAATATCTTGCACCCAGGTAAGGGGAAGCAGAAGCCCTCTTCCATCAAGTCCATGGGACAAATCGTTAGCTCCTCCTTGTCGTTCAGTTGGGTCGATGAACTGATTTTGATGTGCTTCAC
This sequence comes from Bacteroidaceae bacterium, assembly GCA_017534535.1. Classification (GTDB taxonomy): domain Bacteria; phylum Bacteroidota; class Bacteroidia; order Bacteroidales; family Bacteroidaceae; genus Bacteroides. Next base: position 57,060 of record JAFXVZ010000033.1, read on the forward strand.
TCCCACATCATAGTAGTCCTGTGCCATTACAAATAATGGAGAGAACAAACTTAACAATATGTATATCAGTTTTTTCATCAGTCAAAGTAAGTCACGGTACCTTCCGTCATATTGGCATATTTACGCAACAAATCCAATGTAAACTTGGCTGCTTCCTGTAAACCCAGTTCGCCACTATAGCCATTGATAATAGCTAACAGATGAATCGTTCCCAAATCCATCTTTGTGCGCTCGTGGTCACTGGTGGGTGTACCGATACCTCCGATGGCATCTCGATACACTGGCAATCCCTCGATGTTCAAAACCCCACGACCAATACCCTCATAAGGTTCGCCTTCCTGTCCAATGCCCAGCACCAGTTGGTTGCCTTGTATCTTGTCGGCATCAAAGCCCCCGATGCTGAAACCAGAGCGAAGTGACACTAGGTTGATGATATCCACCAGCGTATCAATCTGATAGAGCTGCATACCTCTCAGCAATCTTCTTCTTAAAGCCTCAGCTGAAGGGCGATAACGACTGGGGTCCTTGCCGCATCGCCTATAGGCTATCCTTGTGGCGGCAATGGCATATTGCTCCTTACAGGCATCCACATCGCTCTCGGCTCTCAACTCCTCGGTAAACGAGTTAATCTCCTGCCAAAGTCCTTCGTTATAAGGCGTGTTGGTGACCCATGCCTCAACTGCAGCACCCTTGAACTCAGGACACAGGCTTTTCAGTTCGTTAGAAACACTTATGTTCACTTGTTCAACATAATACCCGTTAACAATCGCCCAGAATCCCTTGACAATCTACGCACTGAGAAAAATTCCCTGTATCGCAGGTAAGTACAGATGCCCGACATTTCGATTTGGGATGTAGGGACACCGAACTCCATCATGTCCAAACGGTTAGCTACCCACAAATTGATGTGGTACTTATGCGAACGAGGAACCCACTCAGCCACATGCTCTATCGGATAACTGGAGTTCTTGAACTCCTCATACACCTCGTCGCCCACCTCGAAGCCAGCCAATGAGATGCCAGGACCCACCACGATATGCACATCCTCAGGTTTGGTGTCAAATTTCTGTTGCATCTTCTGTAAAGCCGTCAGAGTAACATGTTTAACAGTGCCTCTCCAACCAGCATGAACCATGCAGACAGCGTTGTTGCCCGCATCATAAATGGCAATGGGCAAGCAATCGGCTGAAGTAACACACACACAGATACCTTTTTCTCTGGTCATCAAGATGTCCTTACCTTCCACGCGTTCCTTGCGTTCTTCCTCGGAAGCCCTTAGAAACGACCTACCCAGGTGGGCATAGTCGATGCCATGAGCTAAATGGGGGATGGCCAAAACAGCAGGCCTCTTGGGTAAAGCGTTGCATACGATTTCCAGGTTCTGTTTAATTTTCTCAGGGTCATCATCTGTGTAAATGCCACAGTTCAGCGAGCTGTAGTTACCTTCACTGACACCTCCAAAGCGAGTGGTGGTAAAACAGGTGACATTTGGGAATGCCTTCATCGATTCATACGATAACAATCGTTTATCTTCTGAAAATATAGCCATAGTCATGCGTTTTTAAGGTTCGTTTTTCAGTATTGATCTAAAAAGTGGTGCTAAAGTACGGTTTTTATTTGAAGAAAAAAAATATATCTCACTTTTCTTTGCATAAAGGTGGATAAAAATGACTATATTTGCACCCATAAGGCTTTTTTGGCTCAAAAATAGTCATTTTTTTGGGTGTAAAATGATACAATTGATTTGAAGAAGATTTGAATATGAAGCGTTATATAATTATAATAGGTGTAATATGCCTAGCTTGCCAGATGCAAGCCCAGCAAGTAAGGCAGAGCTATATCAATATGCCCGACTCGCTGAGCGCACTCCTGACGAAAATCAATCGTGAGGATTTTATCGATTTCCTCGACAGCAATATGAAGGCCGAGGTGGGCAATCGTCTGGGTGGCAAGACAGAGATGACCCGTTTGACGGACGATTTCATCGAGGTGCAATCGAGCTCAGAGAGTTCTTTCCAAATGAAAGTGCTTACTAAATCCGATAATTCTCCATTGATATGCACTGTATCTACCGTATGTGGACCTGCTTGCGATAGTCATATCAATTTCTATACCATCGACTGGCAACCATTGAATACCAAAGACTATTTACCAAAGCTACCCACAATGGATAGCTTCCTGAAGCCTTTGCCGGAGGATGCCTCTTACGCTTTGCGAGACGCTTATCGCCAAGTAGATATGTTGCTGATGAAGGTGGAGCTTTCACCCACCGACAATTCGCTGACATTTACCTTTACTACTCCCGACTATATGGAAGCCGAGGCGGCAAAGCAGGTGGAGCCATATATTACTCCGCAAGTGGTGCTAACTTGGAAGAATGGCAAGTTTGACTAACCTATATTTATACGATGAAAAGGATTGTACTACTGCTTACAGCATTGATAACCACCTGGTTCGCGCAGGCAACTGAAATTGCGGATATCTGCATCTATGGTGGCACGTCTTCTGGAGTAATGGCGGCATATACTGCCAGCAAAGCTGGTAAGAAAGTGATTCTAATAGAACCCACCGACCGGATTGGAGGCTTAACCACAGGTGGATTGGGCGCTACTGACATCGGTAATCCATACATTATGAAGGGTTATACCTATAATTTCTATCGGAGTATTGGACAATATTATGGTACCAATGAAATGAAATTTGCCTTCGAACCCAAGGTGGCTCTGGGTATTTATCAACAATATATCGATGATACGAAGGTGTTGCTGATTTATAACCATCGATTGCTTAGCGTGGAGAAAGAGGGAAATACCATCCGCAGGATGGTGGTGGAAGATACTTCTACACATAAATCTTTGGATATCATCGCTAAAGAATACATCGATTGTACCTATGAGGGAGATTTAATGGCGAGGGCTGGCGTTAGCTATACCGTTGGCCGTGAGGACAATGCGCAGTATGGTGAAACATGGAATGGGGCATTTTATTCGCTGCATCATCAGTTCCCCGACTATGTGGATCCTTATGTGATACCAGGCAAACCAGAGAGTGGCTTGCTCTATGGCATTCTGAATGAGGAACCCTCTTTGCCTGGTAAGGGCGACAAACATATCCAGGCTTATAATTTCCGCATTACCTTGACGGATGACCCTGAAAATCTGATACCCATCACTGAACCAGCCAATTACGACCCTTCGAAGTATGAGTTGCTGATTCGACTTAAAGAGCGTTCTCCTTTCTCTGATTGGGGTCTTGAGGATATCTTTATCTGGAGTCGTATGCCTAACCATAAGACTGATGTGAATAATCGTGGAGGCTTCTCTACGGATATGATAGGCGAGAATTGGGATTATCCAGAGGGAGATTATCAGACGCGTGCCAAGATTGTGCAGAAGCATGTGGATTATACCAAAGGCTTGCTCTATTTCTTAGGACACGATGAGCGTATTCCGCTGAAAGTAAGGACGGAGATGCTGCGTTGGGGCTATCCGAAAGATGAGTTCCTTACCAGCAATCACTTTACTCCTCAGCTTTATATCCGAGAAAGTCGTCGCATGATTGGCCGTTATGTGATGACACAAGCGGATTGCGAGAGCCGCACGCAAGTGAATGATTATGTGGGTTGGGCAGCTTATACGATGGATTCCCACAATTGCGGTCGCTATGTGATAAATGGGATGGTGAAGAATGAAGGCAATGTGGAGGTTGGCATCAAGGAACCTTACCGAGTGTCTTATCGTTCGCTGACTCCCAAAGAAGAAGAGTGTACTAACCTCCTCGTACCTGTTTGTCTCTCAGCTTCCCACATCGCATACGGCTCCATACGCATGGAACCTGTCTTTATGGTTTTAGGTCAAAGTGCCGCTTTAGCAGCTTGCCAAGCTATCGACAAGCATCATGGCATTGTACAGAACGTAGATGCAGCTGAGGTTTATCGCCAGATGGAGGCATCAGCTAAAAACTGACGAGTTTTGCTAAAGTATTCCAACTTTCCACTACTGACGAGAAAGTACATGCTTTTCAAACAGTTTATAAGTAAATAGTTTAGTAAACTATCCAAACCAACATATATCTTGTATTCAATAGTTTCGATGGCTTTGCCCCACAATCTCATCGATTTATACAAAAGATAATAGGAAAGAGATCGCGAATCAAGTCCGCAATGAGCTCCGACTAGATCGACCTTCAGCTCCGACCTGACCATCCTTCAGCTCCGACCTAATCAGCTTTTAGCTCCAAGCAGGCTTCATAATTCTCTCGAGGATCTTGTGACTTACTTCAAGCAAAAGGCTAGATTACCCGAAGCAAATGAGGCATCAGCTTGAAGCAAACAAGCTAGGAATACATTTATTCAACTTTTTCATTATATTAAACCTTAATTTCTATACCTCGTATCTAATGATGGTTAAAAATCGTCTTATTTTTGTATTTATTATTTTAGTGTGTAAAAATTCACTATCTTTGCACCATTAATCCATTATATAAATAAAGGTTATGAAAAAGACACTTTTACTGGGATTGGCATTGGTGGTGGCTGGCATGTTACAGGCGCAGGCACCTCAGCAGAATGGTGAACTGAAGCTCACGGAGATGAAGGGCTTACAGCAGAAAGCCTATGTGTATAGAGCAGTTGGGTCAGACGATTTGACCTCCGAAACGGGTCATCTGAATGGCTTTACGCCTTTCTACCTGGTTTATCCAGACAAGAAACTGGATGAGAACCAGTCGATGGAACTGATTAGGGAACTGGGCATCGACCAGCAGTTGAAGGAGTTTTCCATCAGCTTTGGCGTGGTGAATCCTGTGGGCGATACCTATAATAACGATGTGGATTTTAAAGCTTATACTGCCATGCTTGACAGTATGCGAACTTTTGCCAACCTTAAGATCATTGGCATCGGTAATGGTGCTACATTTGTGAATCAGACCATTGCCAACAAAGGTGGCGAGGTGGCTGGCATCGTGAGCATCAACGGAAAGCCTGGCAGGGTGGCTGACGGAGCTGTACCCGTGCCTGCTTTCATCGTGGGAAAGAATGCGGCTAATGTGGCGAAGCCATATATCACAATCAATCATGCGAAGCTTACAGGCAAAGAGAATCAGATGCAAATCTATACCAATGACGACGAGCCTTTGCAGCGAGTTGTGGTGAGCAGTACTACAAGTCAGACACTGGGTGAGATTTTCCAGGATGCTTGGAACACCTTGCTGAAGAAGAATTACCGTTTCAATAACTATCGTCACACTTGGTATGAGGGTCAGAAATATGGCTTGTATGGTGTCTTTGAGCTGGAGCCATTCTTGAACCTCGACGAGCTGAAGGTGAAGCGCAACATTGTGGTGAATGAGGATAGGATGGGGCAGAACAAGACATTGTGGTATGAGTATATCCCAGAAGGTGTGATGAGTGCCGAGAAGGGTTCCATTCCTTTGGTGCTGTTGCTGCATGGTAACAACAATGATCCTCGTACACAGGCAGATACGTCCGGCTGGATTCAGTTGGCTGCCAAGGAGAAAATCTTCGTTGCTGAGTTGGAATGGCAGGGCAAGCCTGGCTATGCGGCGATGGGTCACGATGGCATTGAGAATACCGTGATGATGTTGGTGCAGAAGTACCCACAGATTGACCCGACCCGCATCTATACAGAAGGCTTGTCGGCAGGTGCAATGACCTCTTCTGCCTTGGGTATAAAGAAGTCGCATCTCTTTGCAGCCATCGGTGCCATGAGCGGTGGTTTGTTCCCAGGTGGTGGGGTATTCGGAGGAGATGGCATCTATAATGAGGCCGTTCAGAAGCGTGGATTTGTTGAAACGGCTTATGTGGGTGTGTTTGGTACTGACGATGCCGTAATCCGCTACCCAAAGCTCAACGATTGGAAGGGCAACAGTGTAATCAATGCTTGGAAAATTTACGAGACCATGAATGGTATGGAGGTTGTTGAGGATTATGATTTTACTGAAAACGAAGCATTTGGTCAAAAGGTTAGTAATCCTCAGACCATCAAGACCAACAAGGGTGAAGGCATTACGATGGAAATTGGTTATCTCAACAAGGGAGATGTGCCATTGATGAAGTTGGTGGCTGTGATGCACTATGGACACTGGAATTTCCAGCCAGCAGCAGAGGTGATGTGGGATCACTTCAAGCACTTCTCTCGCGACATCAAGACTAAGAAGTTGATTTATAAGCCGTAATTTCTTACAATTATGAAAAGGATAAAGATTTTAGCAATGGCTTTGATTGGTGCAGTGATGATGAGCTGCGGCTCAATGGGATCTATGACAGGTTCAAGTAATGGTGGAGATGGTGGCTCAGGAGGCTTGGGTGGTATCTTGGATATCTTGAGTAACCCCAATACGATTGGCAATGTCATCTCTAGTGTGATAGGAACCAATAAAGTGTCTCGAAAGCAATTGCTTGGAACATGGAAATATTATGGCCCAGGTGTGGCTTTTACCTCCGAGAAGGCATTGGCTAATGCTGGTGGTGAGGTGACAGCAGCTCGAATCAAAGAGAAACTGCAACCCACTTACGATGGCTTGGGACTGAAGAGCTCGAACACCTCTTTTACATATAATGACGACAATAGCTTCTCTGCTAATCTGATGGGAATTCCACTGAAAGGCAGCTTTAGCTATGACGAGTCGTCTGGCAAGATTACCTACAAGACTTTCGTGCTGAGTTTCAACGGTTATGCCAAGCGTAATACCAACGGCATCGCTGTGCTGTTTGAGGCAAAGCAGTTGTTGAAGGTGCTGCAAACCATTTCTGCCATCAGTGGCAATCAGACGCTGGAGGTGATAGGCGAGGTGAGTAAGGAGTACGACAATGTCCGCTTGGGCTTTGATGTGACTAAGTGATAGGTTATGAACTATATGCAGAAGTTGAGTAGGTGGTTGGCAGGCAATGCTTCGTGGGTGGTAATCGCAGCGGCAATATTCACATTCTTCGTGCCTGCTGCCTTTGATTGGGTAAGGGGGAATACGCAGACGGTGATTTTGGGTATCATCATGCTGACGATGGGACTTACCTTGACGACTGCTGATTTCCGCATCTTGGCGCAAAGGCCATTTGACATACTGATAGGTGCCTGTGCCCAGTTTTTCATCATGCCTTGTGTGGCATATCTATTGGTACATGTCTTTGGATTGGAGCCTGCTTTAGCGTTGGGTATCCTCTTGGTAGGCTGCTGTCCGGGAGGTGTTTCCAGCAATATAATGTCCTATCTCTGTCATGGCGATGTGGCATTTTCTGTGGGTATGACCTGCGCCTCTACCTTGTTGGCGCCTGTAATGACTCCGCTGTTGATGGAGTTTACAGCAGGAGAGATTATCGAAATTGATCCAATCGGTATGTTCACCAATATATTGATAGTCACAATTATCCCTGTGGGCTTAGGCTGTTACTTGAACTATACCTTCTCCAGGCGGGAGGTTTTCCCCAAGATTCAGTCGCTGATGCCTGGCCTTAGCGTTACTTGTTTGGCTTGCATCGTGGGTGGGGTAGTATCGACGGTACACGATGATTTGGTGGCTCGTGGCTTGATGCTGTTCCTCTGGACCTTTGCTGTTGTGTTCTGCCACAACTCACTGGGCTATTTGTTGGGCTGGACGGCTGGTACTTTGGCGAAGTTCAATACGCCAAAGAAACGTACCATCTCCATTGAGGTAGGTATGCAGAATGCGGGCTTGGCAACGGTACTCGCTGGTACATTTTTCGCAGCTCAGCCGTTGGCGGTGCTGCCTTGCGCCATCTCCTGTGCTTGGCATAGCATCAGTGGCACCATCTTAGCAGGTATCTTCTTAAAATTTGATAAAAGAAAAGAGGATGTGTCTAGATGACGCATCCTCTTTTTTCACTTGAGAGCGGAAGACGGGGCTCAAACCCGCGACCCTCAGCTTGGAAGGCTAATGCTCTTACTAACATGAAAACGCTGCGCTTTTTCATGTTAAACGACTGAGCTACTTCCTTTTAAGCAATCTCAAAAGCCTTTCTCTTTTGACTATCTAAAAGGTCTGGTTTACATATTGGTTTACATGCAAGCCAAGAAAGTTCAACAATAAAATAATAACTCTTTGCTAAAAATTAGCGTTACAAAGGTAGGCATTTTACCCTTATTCTCAAAACATTTTGTCTTTATTATAAATAAGGACTATGTAGTTTTTTGAGTAAATTAAGATATTACTCGTCTATACCTTTGTGAGATTCATTGCTACAGGATAGTCAAGCTAACCCTCCTACCTAATCCTTGAAATATCTTGAATAGGGTAGAAACCTGTATGTCTGCATGACCATTCTCTACACGGGAGATATAGCTTTTCTTCGTACCGATTTTAGAAGCAAGCTGTTCCTGAGTGAGACCTGCTTTTAGGCGTTCCTCTTTCAGACGCTCACCAAGAATAAAGGCATCTACTTCTGCATCGAAAGCCATTCTTGTAGGTGTCCCCTCTGCTCCGAAATCTTCCTCAATCAAATCTTCTATTGAGGTAAGGTTCAATCGTTTCATTTCTTCTCTTGTCATATTATTGCCCTTTCTTGTAGGTAAAGATAACTAATTAGTAAACATCATCCAAGTTTTTCTCACAATAAATGTACCAGACTGCCTAAAACAATAAAAGAGAGACTGATAATTAGCCTCTCTTTCATTGATTTTATAGTCTATAGTCAAATATAGTATCTCCAAAACGATAGCCATTCACCTTCTTACCGTCTATGTATGTACTGCATTTTTCAACCTTGTAGATGCTGCACGATTGAATCAGTGTGGCTTTGGGGCAGATTGAGATTCCAAGCCTCTTGAATTGTTCGGCAAGCTTCTTCTTCAATTGCTCATTGCTGATAAACTCGCCTTTATGATAGATAGCCTTGAATGCCTATTGCAGCTTCTTCTTGTCTGAGACTACCTGCATCATCTTCTCTTTGTTCCACCTAAGACTGTTCATTTCTTTTTCAGTAAGGTATAGACGAAAGTCCTTAAACTCTGGATTTTCTTCGTAGTATTCTTCTGATGGATGCTCTAAGTAATCTTTCAGCAGTTGCTCATACGATATAATGATGGCTCTGGCAAGCTGAACATCAAACCTGTCAAACTCTTTTTTATCTAAAGACAGTTGCTTGCTCTGTTCAAACTTCTCAGACTTGTTATAGAAAGTCCAGAGATTCTTTCCACTTTTGTAAGCCTGTCTTATCTTGTGCTTCTTGATAAACGATTGTTTCTTTAGCTCATTGTAGACCAAACAGCCATCTTCAATTGATAATAAGTCCGTTTCTACGTTCACCCTACTTATCAATGTTTCACGCTCCTTTTTGTCAGCTTTGCCCCACAGCGAAAGCAAGGTAACGGCATCTTCCTCTTTATGCTTCATCTCTAACTTGAAATCTTCATCTGATGGAATGTTATCATTGGTAGAATAGATGTGTACCATCGTATTTCTAAAGATATTCTGGTACTTTTCATTACATCTAAGCCTACCACTGATTTGCTCCATTGTCGTTGATATATCTACAAGAGTTTGTGTCCTGTAGGCATCACTGGCAACAATTACAAGTGCATTATTGGAAAAAAGGTTGCAACCTTGGAAGCATTTCTTGGTAAAGAAGTTAATGCGTTTATTTGGTGAAATAGCAGATTCTATCTTATGCTCACCAAGAATGAGTTTGTTCCTGTGTTTTGAGGCACAGCATATCTTTACCTCATCTGGTGTCAATTCCAGTGATTCAACTACCTGTTTAATGGTGGTCACTGAGTTTAGAAAGATAAAAAGCTGTTCCACTTCTTTTTCTTCTCCGTTGATGTCTGGCAACACAAAACCCTCATCGTTGAATATCTTTAATAGCTTGGTTAGCCCTTTGGTGAGATTGGTAGCCTTTATCTTTCTAACCGTTATGGGTTTCTTCTAACTATTGTCCCATTCCACTTTGTAATGTGGCAAGTTTTTAAAGAAATCAATCTCATATTCTTCTTCTATGGGTGTAGCACTTAGAAACGTGTAATGGTTGAAGCGTTCAATATTCCTGCACATTCCCATGATGGCACTCTCTCTAAAGTCCATATCTTCCAGAATCAAGTGGTATTCATCTATTAAGAGTTTCCATCCCTCTGTTTTGCCATTCATCCATTTCAACAGTTTGGTTAAGCTGTCATAAGTAACGGCAATCTTGTATGTGCTATGCTCTTTGAGGAAATTCTTAAATGCTGCTTCTCTTGTACCACCATAGCACTTGAACACCTCGTACTTGTTATTCTTATCTGCTGCTATGCTATCCACCAAGTCACGGAACGGGCAAACGATGATATAGCTAAATCTACAATTTACGGCAACATAAGTGCCACCAACATCTGTTTTCGTTTTGTTGACTATGCCATGAGGCAAGTCATCTTGAAATTCGGGAAGCTCACTAAGGTATCTGGCATTTCCGCCATTGATTGTGTCTATCATTCCTGCATGAATTTAAGTTATTTTTACTGCATCTGAACAAATGAGGAATATCTAACAATTATGTAGCGATTTTTCAGTATAGAACTTTTTTCACCTTATAAAAGGAGCCTCTGAAAAAAAAGTTTCTGCTGAGTACAAAATAAAAATGCCACTACTGATTTGGCATTTATCTGCTGCTGACAACATGAGTACAGAATATTTTTCCTGTTATAATAGGGAGGTCTTGAAAAAAAAGTTTCTACATTTCCGAAAAAGAAAGAGGCATATTTCTACACCTCTATCATACAGGATTGATATATTGTGTTCTGTTGTCTTGACTACTCAACAATATCTATTACAGGCTTGGTGTCAAAGTGAAAAAATGTTAACGCCCAATTAGGCTTGGAATCGCTTCATAAAGTCCGAAACAGGGGATGGCTGCTATTTTTATTTGGCACTCTCTTAAATAAAGAATATAGTTGTATGTATGACAAGAGAAACAAAAAGCCTTCCAATATAATTCACAATCATTTAATAGATTAATTAAGTACTTAACATTTAAACATTTAGTTATAGCTATGACAAACAACTTGGATTTAAAAAACTATTTCGGAAATCTGATAGGTTTGAAAGTTGTGCCTACCAGTAGCATAGCTCAGATGCAAGTTACTACCAAGAAGCCTTAGTTAGTCAAAAGGTAGAAGTGAGTGAGGTAACATAGTAGTAAATGGAAAAAGCCAACTTACCCGATTGGATAGGTTGGCTTTTCTATTAATTGAGAGTTCTACCACAGACAATAGTTGTCATTCTAATTATCATTCCCAGTCATAAGTAAAAGTTAATTGCCGCTTTAAGATGTTATTTTCGTAATAGGATTGTTCAACTTTAACAGGATAGCCATCCTCTATAGTCCATTTAAACCTATATTCTTCATAAACGCTACCATCCTTATTTAAGTTTTTAAATGAAGATGGAAGATTCTTATTATGTTTTCCCCAGTACCCCGCAGGAATTAAGTCATGCCATAAATCGATAGTTCCATTAGGACAAGGTAAATATATCCATATAAAACCATCTGGCCATAAATCATTTGAATATTCAATTGCATGAATATTATCAATGCCATTTTCTATGTCACCTCTTTCAATTTTAACCATGTTGCCATCAGTCCAATGATAATTGAAATAACTATAATCTGATATTGATTTATCTAAGTAATCATTACTATATGAATGTTGGTAATTTGCATCACTTGCATCACCAAGTGGAGCATTTGTTATTCTATTTTCTGAGATATAGTACAGAAATTGTTGCCCCCCACCTTCATCACTATAATTAATAACGATTCTATCCTCTTCATATTTAAATGTATATACGCCTGTACCCTCACGATTACTGTAAAATCTTTCATCTCTTACAATCTTCCCTTCGGAATCATAAGAGAATCCTCCCTTTTTATCTTGACTACCATCTTTATATCGATACCATCTGACCATTTTTTTGTTTAGAACAGGAGCATTTGAAGTAACGGTTACTTTACAAGTAGCAGTTTTATTACCATCAGAAGTTGTCACAGTGATGGTAGCTTCACCTGCTTTCAGTGCAGTTATTTTACCTGTATCATCTACTGTAGCCACGTCTTTATCAGAAGAGCTGAAAGTGTACTTCTTATCAGTAGCGTTAGTAGGAGTTATTGTTACAGTGATAGTCTGTGATTCACCCTCCTTTAGACTAATCGTTGCTGAACTAACCGCCACAGATTCCACCTTTACAGTAGTATTAGATGGGGTAGGTGTAGGCGTTACATTGTTAATAGGGTCATCATTGCTTCCGCCACAAGAAGCAATTCCCACGCTCAGTAGGGTAGCAAACAAAGCAATTCTAAATAGTTTCATAACTCAGTTTTAATTGAATAAATTGTATAATCACTTGTTGGAGAAAATCATATGAGAATAGACTTTACTATTCCCATTCAAATGTTACAGTACATTTGTAGTTAAGTTCCCCATTACGGTAACATTGTATTTCTACCATTGTTGGATAATTATTGCTAACAGTCCACTTTAATTCAGTCGTTTTATCATCACATTTAAAACTTTTAGGGAGATTCTTTGGTCGTTTGCCCCAGTAGCCACCAGCTCCTAAATATAGCCAGTATTCTTCAAATCGCATTGTATAAACATCATCATAGAAAATGAGTCCACTTGGGTACAGATAATCCGTATATTCTATTTTGGTTATATCTTCATATCCAAGATGGTTTTCCTCTATCATGTTGCCATTAGACCAAGTAAACTTCACTTTATCCCCAATTGAAGAGATATAGCCATTATCATATTTAACGGTAGATTTTTTAGATTCTCCATATTTGCCTTCATAAGCTTCTATTAAGAGACCATTGCTAAGGGAAAAAGTGTGTATGTTGCTACCGTCAAGGTACCCTTTTATTCCTATGCTATTGTCTTGATAGATTATGTCAATATAGGAATGATCTTTTTCGAGTAAATAATTGTAATCTACTTGCACAAGTTTTCCATCGTTGACATTATAGGTGAATTGAATATCTGCAATTTTCCCATCTTTTTGGGTAGAAGAAGACATTTTCTTCAATTTTTTGCTCAAGTTATTATCACCACTTGGTGAAGGAGTTGGAGCAGGTGATGGATTATCACTTGGCGTTGGCTTCACGTTGTTAGTAGGGTCATCATTGCTTCCGCCACAAGAAGCAATTCCTACGCTAAGTATGGTAGCCATTAAAGCTATCCCCAAAAATCTTAAATTCTTCATATATCTTTTTGTTTTAAGTTATTAATTAGTATTACTTTCTATTCTTCCGTCACAATAACAGTGCATAAACCTGTAGCTCCACCCTTATCAGTAGCCCATGCCTCTACCCAGCCTTCTCCTGCTGCTACGGCAGTCATTTTTCCATCTTTGTCTATGGTTATGATGCTTCCATCTTCCGTTGTGCTGTAGCTCCCATCTGGGAATTTTGTAGCGGATTTAGCGTGCCATTCTATTTTTGATTTATCAGCATCAGCAGGTAAGACATTCTTAACAAAGAAGTCAAAAGTTTCACCCACCTTGACTGTTATAGACTTAGCATTTAACTCTATATATGTCATTGCGCCCTCAATCTCTATATAATAGCCGGGCTGTTGGTCATTGAAATGGGTAAGTTCCAAGTTCTTCCACATGTCAGTTTCTTGCTGCTCTTTGGTAATGGTGTAGATTATCCTATTATCATAGAGTATGAGAGCAGTCAGATTTGAAAGATTGAAAATCTCATCTGGTAAAGAGGTAAAGTTGTTTGACTGTAATTGCAGGTTATATAGCTTAATCAAATTGCCAATGCTTGCAGGAATATCCCCTCCCATGTCGTTGTAACACAAGTTCATGTACTCCAGATTATATAAGTTCCCAATATTTGCAGGTATCTTACCTGTTATGGTGAAATTCTCTCCCAAGTCAAGGTACTTTAGTTTGGTTAGGTTGCAAATTGAACTTGGGATGCTTCCAGAAATATAGTTAAATCCGAAATTATGATTGTCACCATGCAGGTTTATGTAAGACAAATCTACCAACAGACCTATGCTTTCTGGGATATAGCCTTTAAGATTGTTCCCCTCCAAGTTGATGGCTGTAATCTTATCACCACTTGCAGTAAGACCGTACCAAGTGCTGTAAGGTTGGTCAGAAAGCCACCCACTTCTATTTGTCCAGTTATCACCATCCAATGAGTAGTAGAAATCTTCAAGTGCTTCCCTAATTGTGGTAATCTCTCCCTTGTTCTTTACAGTCACTTTACATGTTGCTACCTTGTTGCCATCAGAAGTAGTGACCGTGATTGTGACTGTTCCTCTACTGATTGCAGTAATCTTACCATCTTTATCAACAGTTGCAATGCTTGTATCTGAAGATTTCCAAGTTACATCAGCATTGGTAGCATTGTTAGGTGATATAATAGCACTAAGAGTTTCTGTTTCATCTACCTTAATTGTAAGCTCTGTCTTATTAAGTGACACACTATTAACAGGTATTACTTTGGCAGTTACGGTTACTTTGCATACAGCGGTTTTCTGCCCATCAGCAGTGGTAACCGTTACTGTAGCTTCTCCTGCTTTCAGAGCAGAAATCTTGCCATCCTTATCTACCGTTAAGATGCTCTCATCAGAAGATGCCCATGTCATATCTGTATTGGTTGCATCGTCTGGATTTATTGTAGCTATCAATTTTTCAGACTGTTCTTCCTCAATGGTCAGCTCTGTCTTATCTAATGCTACACTTTCCACTGCAACTTCCTTGACAGTGACAGTTACCTTGCAGGTAGCAGTCTTGCTTCCATCAGCAGTAGTTACGGTTATTGTTACCTCTCCAGATTTCAGAGCGGTTATCTTTCCGTTCTCGTCAACTGTTGCCACACTTGGGTCAGAAGAAGAAAAGGTGTACTTCTTGTTGGTAGCGTTGGCAGGAGAAACAGATACCGTAATAGTTTGTGAGCCACCCTCTGTAATATTAACGGTAGTAGCTGAGATGGAAACGGACTCAACCTTTACTGTTTTGTTCTCTGGCACCTTGTAATTATCCAGTTCATCATCACCACCTCCACAAGCTGTAAAGCCTATAGATATTATAATGGTAAATATTGCTGCTAATAAGTAATTAAGTAACTTCATGTCAATAGTTTATTTAGTATTAATCTTTGGTATGCTTAATAGTTAGTATCAGAAGTCCTGTTAAACAACAGGAATGTATCATTATAGACTTTAGCTACATATTTGTATTTTGAAAGGTTGGATTTTACATAAGAGACAAATTTTTGCAGCTCTAACTCATTTAAGTCAGTCTTTTCATCAATGACTGGATAGCCATAATATCCATTTTCAGAAAGCATCTTATAAATCCTATCCATAGTCAATTCATAGTATCTAATGCTTTCTCCGTATTGCCGTAGTATGTCAGGGTTTACCAAGTCCCAGTCTTGATAATTCTTCACGACATTATTATTTATCCACAGGTACACATCTTCTACATCAACTCCACTACCATAGTTAACAACCATAATCCCTTGTGCATTAGCAAGTAATCTGTCATCGTCTTTTGAATCTCCTTTACTACAAGAAACGACTGAAAATAAACCTAATAAGAGACCAATAATGGTTATAGCCTTTTTCATTGTATAATCTATTGTGCTAACCAATTCCCAGAAATCAGCGGTTAATAAAAAAGAAAGGTGTGGGAACTATATTTGCTTTATCCTCTGTTCTGGCTCTCGCATTGCCTGTAGTATGGATAAAACAATAGCCCACACCGAAAGACTATATCAAGAGCCATTGATAAGGCTTAGATATATCTACGATGTGGTGCTATTGCCATCATCTTCATACTACGGTCAAACTTGCGAGATTTGAACAGAGAAGATAATCTCAATAACACCTATATGTCCTTTCAACAGTCTATGCTGACTACTGAAATTGCTACAAATATAGGTGTTTTTTGTCATATTTTGCATCAATTCTACAAATTTTTCAATAAAACCATGCTGAAAAGCAAAAAAAGAAGTAGGACACCTTAGTTAAGATGCCCTACTTTCCACTTATCAGAGGCTAAAGTCTGCTTTTATCCTTTGAACTGTGCTTATCCCTTTGCCAGTAAGTTTAGCTACATTTCGGATGGAATAGCCACGCTTTAGATAGCTGATAATATCCTTGTATTGCTCTTTCTTCTGCTCCAAACTTTTCACGCTACCCACCTTTCTACCCAGTTTCCCACCACGTTCAATATATAGCTTTCTTCCACTGTTCAAACGGAACTTGATGTTTTCCCTTTCAAGTTCTGCACAAGTAGATAGGACTGCAAGCATGACAGGGGCAAATAAGGTTGGCTTTCCCTCTGCATCCAGTAGGGTTAGCTGTTCTTTCTGCATGTAAAGATTGATGCCGTTATCTATCAAGTCCTTTACAGTAGCAAGAACTTCAAAGGCGTTTCTTCCCAATCTGCTAAGTTCACTTACCAACAGGATAGACACGCTATTTTGCTTGCAATAGTCTATAGCCTGTAACAAAACAGGTCTTTCTACATTCTTCTTAGCTCCAGAAATCTTTTCCTCAAATATCTGCAAAACCTGTAGATTCTGATATTCTGCATAACTGGTTAAGTCTGATATTTGCCTCTCAGTGTTCTGCCTGTCACCAACAGACGAAACACGGGCATAAATAATTGAGGTTGCTTTTGTTCCCATTTTAATCAAAGTATTAGTTAAACACAAAAAGGGTGCATTCCGATAAGCCATCATAGATTTATCTGAACACACCCTTTATTTAAATATAGTTTGTTAGCTATAGACACGCCACAACTCCAAGCGTTCACCTGCAACAAACCAACCCTTACCCCTAATAAAGAGTATCTGCTCTATTCCGTAACTGTTTGGCTTCACCTCATATTTTACGGAATTGTAGGCATACCAAGGGAACTTTGCCGTTTTGATTAGCTCTTTGTCATAGTCCACTTCTGTAGCTCTGATAGTAACATAAATCACTTTCAAGCCGTATTCAATCTTATGGGTTTCCCATCCATCCCACTTGGATTTCGGGTCTCTTTCAATTAAGTAGAAATACGGATTTTGGAAAGCTTCTATAGCCTCAATAAAGCATCCTTTTGAGACCCACTTAAAACTCATTGTCTGCATACTGTGTAAAAATTAAAGGGGAACACCCCATTTACTGGAATGCTCCCCAAGTTAGTATTAATCAATAAACCAACGGTAGGTTTCTTCACCATGTAAAGCACCGTTTATCCCCATTGCCACATCTGTAGCATTCACAGCCCTATCTAAGAAGCTATCTATGTAGCTGCTTTTGTTCGCACCTGTTAGCAGGTTATAGAATTGCCACATATTCAAGTCCTTTCCATAGCTGCCAAAGTTCTCATCTGCTATGTATGACTTTGCCACATTGTTTATCTGTGTATCAGTTATCAAAAGAGGTGGTAAGTTCCTTTGCAACCTCATGGGCAGATATTGGAATAGCCTCATTTTACCCAATATCTGGCAAAACTGGTGCTCTGATAGGTAGGAGTTGCCCAACTGCTGCATTAAATGTAGCTGTTTTGCTGGGTTGAACTGGTTGAACAACTCCAGAACACGCAAATAAAGCTCCCTTGTACTACTAACTTTCAACTCACCTTTGTAACCATCTGTAAAGATGCACAAATTACAGCAAACTGTGTTCTTGAAACCTATAGCCACACGAAAGACTTCTGGCACTTTCTTTGAAAACAGGTTTTGCTGATTGTATGCCCTAACACCTGTAACTGACAAGTAAAGACGGTTGCCATTTACATCTTCCCATATAGTTGGCACATCAATAGAGAAAGCACACCTTTCGTAATAGATGGTTTTATCAGATTCCAACAGTTGGTTAGCAGGCTTATGGATTGCAGACGGAATGCGACCCTTTATAATGTGGCTGCATCTTATTTCTGGCTCATCCACCTGCTCACCCCTAAAGAAATCCTTAGTAGCTTCTTCCACAACCTGTATAAACAAAGGATGGCTTATAGTAAGCTCATTGTCCTTTGCAAAAACAGGTGTTACACAATCATTCAGAAGATGCTCCATTGTTACATCTTCCGTGTTAGCCTCAATGAAGTGAAGTTGTTTCTTCGTTTCTTTCACTTCTTCCCTCACTGGCTCGACAATCTCAGCATCTGAGAAGTCAAACTTCCTACCGTTTCTAATGGTAGGCATTAACATTAAATTTTCCATACTGAATTAGTTTAAATGATTAATAAATACTATAGTACCTACAGTTGATAATAAATGCTATTTTCCATAGATGCTATTTTTCATACTAATACTGGGCGGGGGACTGACGGGGTTCTGCACCGTTGAGGCTACACCATATATATAAATGGAGTGGTGACAGTATGGGGAGGGGGTGTTTGTATAGCAGGTACCTGTACCCATTTTCTTGGCTTTCGTTTATTTTTGGCAAGCTTGAACAGGTGATTTTGGAAGAAACAGGAAACTTTGAGCAGAGGATGACAGTTGAGAGTATGAACAAAGTATATGCTATATTAAGTTGCATATTGGGCATGATTCTGGCAAGTTGGCATTTGTGGTGTTTTGGGAAGCGGATGGGTTGGACAAAAACAGAACCTGCCCGCCCACAAAGGTGAACAGGCTCCTAAATAGATTCAACTGCCAACTGGTGGCAGGATAAGGGGGATTACTTTACAGACCAGACCTTAGCATTGTCCTTAACATTGACTTTGGTGAACTGTTTTAGTTCATCAATCAACTTTTGGACTTTTTCACTTGGTGGCTCTGGAAGTGAAATATTCCCACGAGTATTCCTGCCAATATTAACAAGTCTGGGTTTGCAGCGTTTGATGATAGACACCATCTCATCAAGGTCAAACTCCATCAATGGCTCAGCAGTGACCATTGTTTTGAATCCTTTTCCTGCTATTTCTTCCATCGCTTTTACTCTTTCCTCAATTTGAGGTGCGTTATTCATTATATCTGGATAGAAGCGATTGGATTCTATTGTCGTGCATAGCACGGCTCGTTCCATAAACGGATGATTTAGAAATTCCAAAAACCTTTTGGAATTCTTTGATTGGAGCAGGAATGTATTTGGCTTTACAGGGTCGTTTGTTTGATAGCAATAATCCAGAACTTTCTTAATCCATCCTGATGGTATGTTATCTGCAAACATATCTGTAGAACTACCTATGAAAATAGAATTACCTGTGCCTAATCCTGTCCTAAATTCCCAACTGGCAAGTAGTATTTTACCTACTTCCTCGTTGTACCGCTTCATATAGCAATAAGAGCAATCATGGAGGCATCCTCCTCTGATTGGGTTCCATGTATAATCTATAAATTTGTACATGTTACCAATCCTTTTATTAAGCATAATAACACTTTTTTTTGTCCTTAAAATTTATCTTTTTAGCTGTATGGCATGGTGGATTCTTGCTAAATTTATTAAATGCGCGCAACAAGAACCCGCCACCATGTGCTTAGAAATTATAAGCCCACCTGTCACATGGGCTTATTTGACTACTATGCAGCAGGCTTATCGTTTGCCCGTTTGTAGTCAATTAACCATCCGTTGAGAACATCTTTAATACAATCTGCTCTCTCACCACAGCCCATAAGAAGTGCTTGGCTAATCTTGCATGATGGGATAGCCTTTAAACAATCCATAATCTCATCATAAGAGTACTTGCCTCTTTTCATAAGTTTATTAACGGCAGTAATCGCATAGCGACTTCTTGCCGCTCCTTTACCGAATGTAAGAAGCATTTGTTCAAAGAGGCCTTGCGCCTCTTCTTCTGCTCGCCCAAGAGCAGGTGTAACACTCGGTTTCTTACCGAGCATCATAGCTTTTACGGTGACTGTTTTGTATTGTACGTATAAGAAAAGTTGCGCTGTAGAAACAGGCATGTTGTTTTTCTTAGCAAAAACAAAAACAGCTTTGGCTGCCTCGTCACCTGTCGCCAGGGCAGCGTACCCCATTTTTTCAACATTGTTAAGACCTCTGCTTAACAACATTGTATTAGTTATGGTTTGGGCATATTCTTCGATGGTGCTAAACGTATGTACTTGTACATCATTTAGAATTTTATCTTCATAAACACGCCAATAAGTATCTGCTGTTGGGCACAACACTAACACATTTTCAGTATTTGGCTCGATGTAATTGTCGTTCCTATCAAAAAGGTTTATTGAATTTTGCCAGAACACTTCTGGCTCAGCAAAATGAAATTTGACATCAAGCCTAAGTTCTGGATTTGCACTTTTCAACTGTGCATCCATGTTTTTTGGCAATTCCATACTGTAGTCAGTGAAAGCCACTGTAATTTCTTTTTCCTCTCCATTGATAATGGCTTTCACTGTGGTAGGCAAGCTACCCTTGGTTGATGCGTCCTTTGGCACACCGCTAAATAGTTCTACACTTGAAGCATCTTGTGCTTCGTTAACACTCTCTGCTGCGGATGTAACCGCTGATGTAAAAAATGTAGTCATTTTCTTTTTTTTTGTGGAGCTAATGCTCCGTTCTTAAATTTTAATCTACTTAAATTTAATTTATCTATTAATATCCTTATGGGCTTTCAGTTTTCACAGCTATGTACACTTACTTTGATTGCTGAAAGCTTATGCAAATATAAAGGCTTTTGAAAATTTGCGCAAAAGCATTTATAGGGCAGTTTGAGGGGTATTTCCTTTCTAAACAAAAAGTGCACCCCTTTATTTGGGATGCACCTTATTTATATATATAGTATTTCATCAAGAGAGGATGCTAAGAAACTCTGGGCTTGGTATCTTTTTGTATTTCATATTGTTAATAAGGAATTTGGCGGAGTTGTATCGCTTAAGCAAATATCTTGTTCGGACGCTTATTGCTTCAGTTGCAATTTCTTCTGTGCTTATCAGTCCTATTATTCCCAGATATTCCCAAATAAAAAGACTTTGCATATTAGTGACGGACATTTCTTTTGAAGATTTCATTTCTGGTGTCGTTTGGAGCAATTGATATGTGCCCAGTATGAAGCGGCTTGTCTCTATATCCAATTTCTTCCCTGCCTTTACGGCATAGACTTCGTCTAATTCACGTTTAGCTTCTTCAACGCTTTGCACTCCAAGCGTGTTGTCAAGAAAATAATCAATCATTTTCTCAAACCAAGGGTGTTTTGTCTGTAATTCTAATGTTTCACCATTCCCTCCAAATTGGATGAAACAGGAATTATGATATTTTTTTTTCCCATTGTGCCGCTCTACATAAAGGTTTAATAATTCCTCTCTGATAGTAGTACTGTATTTATTGGTTATCCATTCAAAATCTTCTATGGCACTATCTGCAAGTCCATGTTTGTCTCGGTCATAAATAGCTGCCATGAAAACGAGTATCTGCATAACGGTTTTAACCTTGTCTTGTTCGGTTTTAAAATAGTTGCTACACAGTTTTTTTATCTCTCTAATTGTAGAAGAGAATCCTTTGCTTGTATTAATAGAAATCATGCTATCTTCCATGCCTAAAGCATAGTCGGAAATATTCCTAACTTGTTTTGTACTGGAATCGTGGGAAAAACTACTATTGAGTGTTGAACTGTTATTTTCAACTTGTGTTATTATCTTAAGCAGTTCTCCATTTATTTCTGAGACTGTGAAGCCATAGCAATTATTCAACAGCGGAAATATTGCCTTAAAATCTGAGGTACTAATCTTTATTCTCATATTCATAATTTTTGCGAAGATAAAAAGAAAGCACCACCTGTGCAAGTGACTGGTGGAGTTCTTTTTTAATCAGAGCAGATTTTTCATCGCTTCATCTATCTGCTCATTGTCAAAGCTGTCAAGATAGATTTGGGTAGTGGTTAAGTCTGAATGTCCTAACGCTTCACTAATCAATGCAATGCTTACCCCAGACTTTTTCAAAACGGTCGCAAAAGAGTGCCTTGCAACATAAGTGGTTATCTTATCTTCTAAGCCTAATTGTTTTCCTATGGCTTTCAAGTTCTTGTTTACTTTTGCGAGTATCTTATGAATACGGTACTGCTTTTGTAATGCTGTTTTGTGGATTTTCTCATCCAATATTGGAAACAGGTAGCCTTTACTTTCTGGAGCATATTTGTCAATTATCTTCAATGCTTCTTCTGGCATTCCGATATTAATAGGCTTGTGGGTCTTTTGGCGAATGTACTGCAACCTGCCTTTTTGAATATTTGATTTGGTGAGCTGTGCTAAATCAGTAAAGTTTATCCCACCGCACAAGTAACTAAAGATGAAGATGTCCTTACTTAACTGATAGTATTCATTCTTATCAATAGGTTTGCTTTCTTCTCTAAATTTCAGCACTTTATCCTTACTGATAGCTCTTTTCTGTGTTTTAGTAACAAATTTGCTTACCTTATATTCGTCAAAAGGATAGTCTGATTTATGAGCGCATTTCATCTGTATGGCAATGTTGTATGCACTGCGTAAAGTACGGAACATAATGCTTATGGTAGTCTCTTTATTTCCTTTTGCACGTTGCCATTTTTCGTATTTACATAAGAAATTAAGGTCTATGTCACTGAAAGGTATGTCAAGCTTACCTTTGGTAAATTTTAATAGCGAGTTAAAGGAGCTTCTATATATGAGTTTGTTACCACACTTTCCTTCTTTAATTAAAGAATCTATTTGCTCTTCATAGAATTGCTTCACTGTCTTAGATTTGTATCTACTGTCTTTTGAATTGAGAAGAGAAGCCGATGTGTATTCTTTTTTCTCTGTGTTCAGTTCCAACATACGCTGATGAAGTTCAGACACCTTGTCAAGGATAATCTTCTGAATATATTCACCATTTGGGCATTTGGGTTTGGGCTTATTTTTAGAAAAATCCCAGTATTTAGGGTTAATAGATATTCCCAAACTTTGATAATTACGCTTATCATTCTTGGTAACTTGCAACATTAATGGATTTTCACCATTAGATAATGTCTTTGATTTGTAGCAAACCACTGATACTAAGGCATTCATAAAACAATTCTGGTTTACATCTTGGTTTACATGAAGCCCTTAATAATGCCAAAAAAGGGGTGTTTTGAAATAGGTAAAAAAAGAAAGCCTTCAACATCTAATTTATTAGAAGTAAAAGGCTTGTTCTTAGAGCGGAAGACGGGGCTCAAACCCGCGACCCTCAGCTTGGAAGGCTAATGCTCTATCAACTGAGCTACTTCCGCAATTTCTTTTCTCCTGTGGGCAAAGATGGATTCGAACCACCGAAGGCGTACGCCAGCAGATTTACAGTCTGCCCCATTTGGCCACTCTGGTATTTGCCCAAACCTTGTTTGCTCGCCTCTTTGAGAGGTTTGCGGTTGCAAAGTTACAACTATTTTTCTAAACTGCAAGCAAAATTTATCATTTTTATTGCAGTTTCTGCACATTCACTGCCTTTATTGCCCAACTTACCACCGGCTCTCTCCTCGGCTTGCTCCATGTTATCAGTAGTTAACACGCCGAAAATCACGGGAATATCACCTAAAGTGTTTAACTGAGCAATGCCTTGTGTCACACCCTGGCAAACATAGTCGAAATGAGGAGTATCACCTCTGACAACGCTGCCCAGCACAATCACTGCATCTACCTTGCCCTGCTTCATAAAAGCTGCTGCTCCGAAAGTAAGTTCGAAACTGCCAGGTACCATCTTTATGATAATGTCCTTTTCAGCAGCTCCATGTTGCAGCAGGGTTCTCACCGCCCCTTCGCAGAGAGTTTCAGTGATGTTGCTGTTCCATTCCGATACCACGACGGCAAACTTCTTGCCCTTCGCATTGAGCTCACTTGCCTCGTGGTTATCGTGTAGGATGTGAAAAGCAGTTGCCATATATTACTGGTTCTTCAACAACTTAGCTGCTTCCAGATAGCGGTCGATGTCCATCGCCTGATAAGAAGCAAAGTACTTATCCTTGATGGTCTGATATGCCGCGATAGCTTCGTCGTACTTACCTTCCTTTACCAACAGCTCGCCAGCTTGCTGCAAGAATATGGGGCTTAATGTATTGTTGTCAGCTTCCTTAGCAGCAGCCTGCAACAGAGAAATAGCCTTGCTGATATTGCCTAACTCTACATATACGTTACCCATAGCACCCTTGATGGCGGGAGAAATCATCTGGTCATTAGCACTGAACTTGTCGAGATACTTCATTGCATCATCGTTATAGCCCAGGTGAGCATAGCTCAGACCTGCGTAGGCGTTTGCCAAATTAGCAGCCTTTGTGCCGCTGAACTGATCAGCTACCTTCAGGAAACCAATATAGCCGATACTGTCGCCACTGATGGCGAGGTCGTACTGCTCGTTCTCGAAGTACTGTTCGCCCTTGAACAATGCTGCATAGGCCTTCTTCTCACGAGGTGCCTTATACAGATGGTTGTAGGCGAAAATGCCTGCGATGATTACTACCAGTGCCAAGATAGCACCTACAATTGTTTTCTTGTTCTTTAAAATAAATGCCTCTGACGATGAGAGGACTTCTTCTACATTTAGGGCTTCGTCCTTTTTTTTCTGATCTGCCATATCTATTGAAAATTTTATATTTTTTACGGTTTAATCGTTTTCGACCCGCAAAATTACTGCTTTTTGCCCTATCTGCGAAATTTCAAGGCATCTTTTTTTGCAAAACATGGATAAAAGAGCAAAATTTTGGCTACTTTTGTCCTGTAAATAGACTAAAACATGATATTGAACCATATCTCCATACTGAATTATAAGAATATTGTGCAGACCGACTTGGCTTTTTCTCCTAAGTTAAATTGCTTCTTTGGGAAAAACGGCATGGGTAAGACCAATTTGCTTGATGCCATTTATTTTTTGTCGTTTTGTAAGAGTTCCAGCAACCCCATCGATTCGCAAAATATGTTGCATACTGCTGATTTCTTTATGATACAGGGCGAATATGCCACTGATGACGGACAACCAGAGGAAATATTCTGCGGTATGAAACGCAAGCAGAAGAAGCAGTTCAAGCGTAATAAAAAAGAATATCAGCGATTATCGGATCACATCGGACTTATTCCGCTGGTGATGGTATCGCCAGATGATTCTATTTTAATTAACGGACTCAGCGAAGAGCGCCGTAAATTTATGGATGTGGTTATCTCTCAGTATGATAAGGTATATTTGGATGCTTTGATACGCTACAATAAGGCTTTGTCCCAGCGTAATACCTTATTAAAAAAAGAGGA
This sequence comes from Bacteroidaceae bacterium, assembly GCA_017534535.1. Taxonomy (GTDB): domain Bacteria; phylum Bacteroidota; class Bacteroidia; order Bacteroidales; family Bacteroidaceae; genus Bacteroides. The sequence continues at coordinate 82,213 of JAFXVZ010000033.1, forward strand.
GACGGCAACGGATGAGATGCTCGCTATTTGGGAAGAGATGATGGCTCAAGAGGGTGAGGTGGTATTCCGCAAGCGTGAGGCTTTTATCCAGGAGTTCATTCCTATCTTCCAGCAGTTCTATTCATTTATATCGGAAGACAAAGAGGCGGTGGGACTGACTTACGAGAGCCATGCCCGAGGGGCTTCCTTGCGTGAGGTGCTAATGCAAAGCCGTGATAAAGACCGCATTATGGGCCATTCATTACATGGTATTCATAAGGACGACTTGCAGATGATATTGGGTGGCTTCCCGTTGAAACGAGAGGGGTCGCAAGGACAAAACAAGACCTATCTAATTGCACTGAAATTAGCACAGTTTGATTTCTTGAGACGGATGGGAACGGTGCCCTTGTTGTTACTGGATGATATTTTCGACAAGCTCGATGCCCGTCGTGTGGAGCAGATTGTGAAGTTGGTGGGTAGTGACCGCTTCGGTCAAATCTTTATCACCGATACCAATCGCGAGAACTTGGATAAGATTTTGAAAAAGACGCAAGTGGATTATCGCCTTTTCCATGTGGTTGAAGGTGTCATAAATACTGAGGGCTATGAAAAGGAGTGATGCTGAGTCAGTTGGGTCGCTTATACGCAAGTTCTTGCGGCAAGAGGGATTGGAGACACCTCTGAACGAGAAGCGATTGATAGATGCGTGGGCAGAGATTCTGGGTACCACCATTGCTTCTCGCTCTAAAGCGTTGTTTATTAAGAATCAAGTGCTATATGTGGAGGTTACATCGGCACCTCTGCGTCAGCAGCTGATGATGGGGCGCCAACAGTTGGTTGTCAAGCTTAATCAAAAGGTAGGGGCGCAAGTCATTACCAATATTATTTTTAGGTAGTTAGGGTTATTACAACATCCATTTTTATATCTGTTGGCTCTGTTGGCACAGTTTCAACCAATTGATAAGGGAAGCAGATGCCTGCTTTATAGGCATTCGTGAGTTTAGGGAGTAGGCGGTCATAATAACCTTTTCCTCTACCTAATCGATTGCCTTTCGTATCAAACGCTATACCTGGCACCGCTACAAAATCAATTTGAGCGTAATCTGTGAACAACTTACCTGTAGGCTCTGAAATGCCAAAAGCACCAACTTGTAGCTCGCTGGCGTTGTGGTAGATGCGAAGCTCTAAATCATCATCTACCACCTTGGGCAATAGCACTAACTTCTGGCCACACCATTTGTCAATAAAGGTATGAGTGTTGACTTCGTCACTGAGTGAGTGATAGAGCAGCACAGTCTTGGAAGATCGGAAATGCTCATCTGCCTCCAACGTTTGCATAATCAACATAGAATCAGTCCACGCTGAAGCATTGTACTTTGCCTTTAAAGCCCTAATCTGTTTCCGTAGTTTCGCCTTGTCCATTATTCATTATTCGAAATTCAATCATTCTCAGGTGCCTTAGGGAACGCTTCGCCCTTCTCCAGTACCTCAACAGCCTTCAGTACCGTATTATCATCTCGGTTCCAATACTTGATGTAGGGCTCTGTACCCAATACATTGCTGATGATATTGGAACACAAGTACTTCTCCAGTAATTTATGAGACTTGTTAATCAGTAGATTGCGACGTTTAACACCCTGGCTGTCGCAATAACGAATAAATTGCCCCGTAATGTCTTGTTTCGATAAGTACTTCGCCAACGCTTCCTCGTCTTCCATTTTTACCAACTTCTCACGGTTCTTATCGCTGTAGTTGAAGCCAAAGCGGGAGATTAAACCCTTATTGCTCACTTCAATCAAGTAAGACGTTACGCCGATAGTGTCTTGTGGCACAAAGATATCGGGCATAATACCGCCCCCGGCATAAACAGGGCGCCCCAACGTGGTAAAATACTCATCCTCCGTGTTCAGTTTGATACTATCGGCAGAGAAGAACTCACCATGCTCGTAACGGTTAATCCAGTCGGTCTCATATTCCTGATCCTTGCCATTTTCATACGGACGTTGGATACAACGACCAGATGGTGTGTAATACCTAGCAATGGTCAGGCGGATAGACGAGCCATCACTGAACTCTATTGGTTGCTGCACCAAGCCCTTACCGAATGAACGGCGGCCAATGATGGTACCACGGTCATTATCCTGGATGGCACCAGCAAAAATCTCACTGGCAGAAGCAGAGCTTTCGTTCACCAGAACCACTAATGGCATACGCTGACAACTGCCTGTACCATTGGCATATTCCTCCATACGTGGATACTTTCTGCCTTGAGCAAATAACATCAGTCTGCCTTCAGGCAAAAACTCGTTCACCATACGCAGGGCAGCATCCATATAACCACCCGTATTGTCACGAAGGTCGATAATCAAGCCCTTGCAGTTCAAATGAGTCAGTTGGGCAATGGCATTCAGCAACTCTACGTGGGTGGTACGGGCAAACTTGTTGATTTTGATATACCCGAAGTCATTGGTCACCATATATGCTGCATTGATGGAGTTCTGTGGAATATCGCCTCTTACTACGATAAAATCCAGTAAGTCCTTCTCGCCAGAACGCTTCACGGAAATCTTGACTTCTGTGCCCTTAGGCCCTTTCAGTCGTTCTTTTGCCGTACGTTCAGTTACGATGCTACCTACGAACAGACTATCGTTTACCTTTACGATGCGGTCACCAGCCATAATGCCCACCTTCTCCGACGGACCACCTTCAATCACACTATTGATATGGATGGTATCTTCTTGAATCACAAACTGAATGCCAATACCACTGAAGCTCCCTTCCAGTTCAGAGTTCACTTCCTCAGCATCTTGAGCAGGAATATACGTAGAGTGGGGGTCAAGTTGTGCTAATATCTGTGGTAAAGCCCCCTCCACCACATTTGTCATATCGATGGTATCCACATACTGATCCTCCACAATGCGCATTAAGGCATTGATTTTATTTGAAGAACTGTTGATGATACCCAGTCGGTTACCACCATAATGCTTGGAATAGAATGTACCAATCAATATGCCTCCCACTATGCTGATAGCGATGATGAATGGTATAAATCTATTTGTCTTATTACTTGCCATATCTTATTTTTCTACTTAATTATCTAATTATAAATTGTCAATGGTCAATGTTCAGTGTTCAATCCTCAATGAACTCCACCTCAATTCCAGCTTTCTTTAACAACTGCAAGCCATCATCCAAACGATACTGGCGTGCATATACCACTCTCTTGATGCCTGCCTGGATAATCAGCTTCGAGCACTCAATACACGGAGCATCAGTTACATATAGTGTAGCTCCTTCGCTGTTATTATTCGAGCGGGCAATCTTTGTAATCGCATTTGCCTCTGCATGCAGCACATACGGATATGTCACATTGTTTTCATCCTCGCACACATTCTCAAACCCTGATGGAGTACCGTTATATCCATCCGAGATAATCATCTTATCCTTTACAATCAATGCTCCTACCTGACGGCGTTTGCAGTAGGAATTTTCCGACCAGATACGAGCCATACGCAAGTACCTCTTATCCAGGTCAACTTTTTTCTTGTCTGCTTCGTTCATCATCTGTTCTTTGGTAATAATGCAATCACATTTGTCACTTCACCATCTTTATAATATATATACAACGCGTTGGCATCGCCACTATACTTATATGCGTTTGTCATACCTTTCTGGAACTGCTTCGCCAGAACATCTTTCTCTTCGCTAGTCCAATTCAAATTTGACGTTCCCATTGTTCTGTTCTTTCCATCAGCCCTCCAATTGCCAGTGAAAGATGCGTCCACGCCTCTGCCAGAGAACGAACCCGAGAAAACTCCGTCAAGGTTTGCGCCAGCAAACTCCACCTCATAGTGGCCAGCTTCTTTCTGTTTGGCAATGCTGGCAGCTTCGGCATCACGGTCGTCATACCAGAAATTCACATAAGCTTTAGGATTGCCCTCACGGAAGATGTAGCTCATCTTCCATACCTTGCCTGTGAAGATTACCTTCAGGTCATCGTCATTGTTACTGCAACCACACAACATGGGCAGTGTTAGCAGTGCAAGCAGAACTGCTTTAAAATATGTAAAGTGTCTTTTCATCGCTTAATACCGTTGCGGATTAATAATGCGTCGATAGTAGGCTCTTGTCCTCTAAAACGTTTGTAGAGCGTCATGGGGTGTTCGGTGCCACCTTTCGACAGAATGTTTTCGCGGAATGAAGCAGCCGTGGTTTGATTAAAGATGCCTTGTTCCTTGAACAGCGCAAAGGCATCCGCATCCAACACCTCAGCCCATTTATAACTATAATAGCCAGCTGCATAGCCACCAGAGAAGATATGCGAAAATTGTACGCTCATACACGTACCATCTACCTGTGGCATTATCTGTGTAGGTTGCCAAGCTTCTCGTTCGTAATCCATTACATCTCCCTCAAAAACCTCTTTACGTGTGTACCAGGCCATATCCAGGAAACCAAAGCTTAATTGCCTCAAGCAAGCATAGCCCACGTTGAAGTTCTGGGCATCGAAGATGCGCTGCACCAGTTCGTCTGGCAGCAGCTCTCCTGTTTTGTAATGCTTGGCAAAGGTATGCAGGAACTCTTTCTCCACTGCATAGTTCTCCATAAACTGCGAGGGCAGTTCCACAAAGTCCCAATATACATTCGTACCGCTTAGGCTCTGATAGGTGGTATTGGCAAACATGGCATGAAGACTGTGTCCAAACTCGTGCAAGAAGGTGTTAACCTCGCCGTGAGTTAGCAGGGCAGGCTTCTGTTTGGTGGGCTTGGTGAAGTTCATCACCAATGATACATGTGGACGGGAGTTCTCACCCGTTTTTCTGTCAATCCACTGCTCTTTATACGATGTCATCCATGCACCTCCCTGTTTGCCATCACGAGGATGGAAATCAGTGTAGAGTACGGCAAGGAAAGAACCGTCTTTGTCAAATACTTCAAATGCCTCCACGTCTGGATGATACACAGGAATGTCCTTGTTGGGCTTGAAGGTAATGCCATACAGGCGGGTAGCCAAACCAAACACGCCTTGCTTCACATGCTCCAGTTCGAAATACGGACGTAACTTCTCGTTATCTAAGTCAAACTTACGCTCCTTCAGCTTGTGTGCATAGTAGCCCAAGTCCCAAGGCATGAGCTCAAAGTCATCCCCTTCCAGTTCGCGAGCTAAAGACTGCATCTCTTCCAGCTCCTGGAGAGCTGTTTGTTTGTAAGCAGCCAGCAGGTCGTTCTCCAACTGATATACATGTTGCTTATCTTGTGCCATACGTCTTTCCAGTACATAGTCGGCGTAGGTGTTGTAACCCAGCAGCTGAGCCACCTTGAGACGAAGGTTCACCAGTTGTTTCACCACTTCAATGTTGTTATATTCATTGTTGTGGGTGCATCGTGTATGGTAAGCCATATACAGCTCCTGGCGCAGTTCGCGATGATCGGCATACATCATAAAAGGAGAGAAAGATGGCGCTTTTAGTGTAAATATCCAGCCCTCCAATCCTTTCTGTTGGGCTGCTTCTTTAGCTGCTTCAATGGCACTTTCTGGCAATCCCTGTAGCTGATTGGGATCTGTGAGGTGAAGCTGGTAGACGTTCGTCTCATTTAGCAGGTTGTTGCTGAACTGCAATGACAACAAACTCAGTTGCATAGTGATTTCACGGAAGGTAGCTTTTTGCTCTTCACTTAAGTTTGCTCCATTGCGAGTAAAGCCTATGTAAATGTCCTCCAGAAGCTTTAGTTGCTCTCTATTCAACTGTTCGTTGGCCCTGTTGTCATACACTGCCTTGATACGTGCAAACAATTGCGGATTCAAACTGATGTCGTTCTCGTGCTCGCTTAGCATAGGCATCAGTTTATTAGCCAAGTCCTGCAGCTTAGGATTGGTATTGGCACTCAGTTGGTTGCCAAACACTGTTGATACACGATTCAGCATCTCGCCCGATAGTTCGTATGGCTCAATTGTGTTGGCAAATGTAGGGATTTCAGGATTGTTAACAATAGCATCAATCTCAGCCTTTTGACGTGCCATACCCTCCACAATGGCTGGCTCATAGTCCTCCAACTTAATCAGGTGGAATGGCACTGTGCCATGTGGTGTGTCATATTTACTAAAAAATGGATTCATTATTCATTTGCTTTATTAAGCGGCAAATATACACATATTTTAGCAAACTCGTGACAAATAAAGTCGTAAATAATATTAATGCGGGAAAACATTACCATTTTGTGTTGAAGATACGGGGTGTGATATTCAATGACACCCATCCCCACCTAAGGCTACCATCATTTGAAGCTCGTTTTAGTCGTTCCATCGTTTCCGTACCCGTCATGTAGGAGAAACCCAATGACAGGTTCACATCTTTCATAATGCGATAAGAAGCCTCCAACTCCAACTCGTGACCCAATGTCCTGTTCAAATCATTCAGACTGACAGCTGTGGCCAGATAATGATATGATGCACTGAGTTTCAATCCCTTCAAGGGCTGTACATGCCCACCGAAATAGAGATTCTGCAAGCCTGGTGTGAAGCCATTCACGTAGGTTGTCACATAGAAGAAATCCATCGCCCCATAGAACTTATGATGTGAGCCATAAACAGGGTTGAAGCCCCTGATTACCTCGTGTCTGATCAGACCAATACCTCCCTTTGGCGGAATGGCAAAATACTTATCACCACTTAGATAATCATAGCCTGCCTCCAAACCAAAAATAGAAGAGGGGTCCATCGTTACTTTTGCACTGCCCATCCAAGCCTTGATCTTGCCTCCGTTCTCATTATGGCCTGTCTGACGATAGTAAGAGCCCTCAATGGTCCATAGCTTCGGACTGTATTTTATATATCCACCCCAAAGTTGTTGCCATTCAGTATGGGCATCCACTCCCTTCTGACCTCCCTGCATGCCGATGTTCATAAATAGAAGCGAGGCTCCCAATGGAATGTTTGGCACGTCATAGTGATACCACGCTGTGAGCATAGTCTTGTAAGGCACAGAGCCATTTTCGTAGTAGCTTGTTCCGGCATCTATATTTTCTGCATTTTGGTTATATCCCAAGAGTGCATGCAGCTTGTGCCCATGTCCTTCATAACCTAACTTCAATACATCATGTGACGTGCCCGCCATAGCCCAATCGTTAGGACCAATGATACGTTCGTCGTCATAAGACAAAACCTGACGACCCACTTGCATGAATAGTCCGCTCTTGGTAGCTACACGTGCCCAAGCTTCATAAACATTGATGCTGCCCTTGCCGGACTGTCCCCATACACCAGAGTGCTGAATGTTCAGCTTTGCTTGCAGCTGAGTTCTGTCATATCCCAATACTAATCTGGAACGGCTCAGCAGAAAACTCGATTTGTCACCTTGTTTGTTGTCATCATCTCTAGGCAAGCCGCCATTGCGAATCTCTCCATGCGTTAGCAACTGAATATCAGCTGTCACATGGTTCTCTTTCTCAGTTTCCTGTGCAATCAAGTTTGTAGGAAGAGCTAACAATAATGTCAATAAAATTCGTTTCATGGTTTTTGCTATTACTCGTTTATGTTAGTAATGCTACACAAAGGTATGGAAAAAGTGTTATATTACCAAGAAATATCAATAAAAAAGTCATAGACTTTTGCCTCCTAACTCATAGGTTAAGCACTCGTAAGTCATAAGGTTTTGACCTGCAAACCTATTATTAATAGCTCATGCTACCGATTACTAATTGCACCGCTGACTTATTACTAATAGCTCGGTTTACCTATTGGTGATGACTTAGCAGCAAGTAGGACAAGAGGAAGCAAATGATACGTCAGGTGTCGCTTAATGACATGCTTAGCGGTACCTGTTGACTTGCTTGAAGCGAATGCCTTGATTGCTTGAAGTAATTGAGCCTATTGCTTGAAGCGATTGCTGTAATAATCACGAGAATTTCGTTACCAAGTCTTCATTCTTCACATTGATAAGTGGCAGATATATAACGCAATACGAGGTGTCTTTGATGAGTGAAGACTTGCAGTCACATTTCCATTCTCTGCACATTACTAATGTATCGGTCTGCACATTACTAATCTCTTTGCCTACACATAAGTATATTGTAGGGCATCAACATAGCAATGTCTCAGCCAACAAAATACTATGTTGTTGAAAATAGCACAGTGTTATTGCTTACTATTCAATTATTATTTCTATCTTTACAATTGATGGGGCTTCGTATTAGATACAGTTTCACACTTACATATTGATATGAACAGTTCATAGCAATTTATCTAATTTCACCTTTTGATAGAAAGCAAGGGGGCAAGGCTTTCCAATGTGCTAATTGGTATATCAGCTCCGTCCTCAATGGTAATGAGCCCCGTTCTCGTTGCCATTGAGCTCCGGCTTGAGCGACACCTTGCTCCGAGCAGCCTTGCCTACACCTTATTTATATATAAGGGGACAGAGAAAGGAATAAAAGAAAGAGCCGCTCAGCAATGCTGAACGGCTCAATGTTTTAATTGCAAGACTTTGGAGCGGTATTATTTCAGCTCTGCCAAGTACTTGATAGTGCGAACCATCTGAGAAGTGTAAGAGTTCTCATTGTCGTACCAAGAAACAACCTGTACCTGATAGGTATCGTCGTCGATCTTAGAAACCATAGTCTGAGTTGCATCGAACAGTGAACCGAACTTCATACCGATAACGTCTGAAGAAACGATCTGATCCTCGGTGTAACCGAAGCTCTCAGTACCAGCAGCCTTCATAGCAGCGTTGATACCTTCCTTAGTAACATCCTTACCCTTAACAACAGCTACCAAGATAGTAGTTGAACCAGTAGGAGTAGGAACACGCTGTGCAGAACCGATCAGCTTACCGTTCAGCTCAGGAATAACCAAACCGATAGCCTTAGCAGCACCAGTTGAGTTAGGAACGATGTTCTGAGCACCAGCACGGCTACGACGCAGGTCACCCTTGCGCTGTGGGCCATCCAGAATCATCTGGTCGCCAGTGTAAGCGTGGATAGTTGACATGATACCGCTTACGATAGGAGCGTACTTGTTCAGAGCGTCAGCCATAGGAGCCAAGCAGTTAGTGGTGCAAGATGCAGCAGAGATAACTGTGTCAGCAGGAGTCAGAGTCTTGTGGTTAACGTTATAAACGATAGTAGGCAGGTCATTGCCAGCAGGAGCAGAAATAACAACCTTCTTAGCACCAGCTGTCAAGTGAGCAGAAGCCTTCTCCTTAGAAGTGTAGAAACCAGTGCACTCCAGAACTACGTCAACACCCAGCTCACCCCAAGGCAGCTCAGCTGCATTAGGCTTAGCATAGATAGTAATCTCTTTACCGTCAACGATAATAGAGTTGTCAGTAGCCTCTACAGTGTGCTTGTTCTCACCAAACTTGCCAGCGAAACCACCCTGAGCGGTGTCATACTTCAACAGGTGAGCGAGCATCTTAGGACTTGTCAAGTCATTGATAGCTACTACTTCATAACCTTCAGCCTCGAACATCTGACGGAAAGCGAGGCGACCGATACGGCCAAAGCCGTTAATTGCAACTTTTGTCATCTTTTTTGTTAATTTAAAAGGTTTATTATATTGTTACATCTTAATTTTTTAGGCCAAATAAAAAAATATTCCCTTTAGCGGTGCAAAATTACAAAAATCTTTTCATATATTTGCATCTTAGAAGCTTATTAATTAATAAAAAACTTTAAATTATGGGATTTGTTAAAGAGTTTAAGGAATTTGCCATGAAAGGCAACGTGATGGACATGGCTGTCGGCGTGATCATTGGCGGTGCTTTTGGCAAGATTGTTACCTCTATGGTAAACGATGTACTGATGCCTATCATCAGCCTGTGTACAGGTGGTTTGGACTTTACTAACCTGTTTGTGAACCTCAGTGGTAGTGAGAAGTATGAAACTATTGCTGCAGCTAAGGAAGCCGGTGCTTCTGTATTGGCTTACGGTCAGTTCATCCAAAATATTGTGGATTTTCTGATTGTAGCAATCTGTATCTTCTTGATGATTAAGGCTGTAAACAAGATGAACAAGAAGAAGGAAGAAGCTCCTGCTCCTGCACCAGAACCTCCTGCACCAAGCAAGGAAGAGGTGTTACTGACTGAAATTCGTGATTTGCTGAAGAACAAGTAAATTTGTTCGTAAGGGTGGAAAAGTTATACCTATTAGTGCCGTAAGCACGTGTGAAATCAGGCAGGGGGAATACCCCTGCCTGACTTCTATCATCCCTTAGGTGTTTTTTTCAAATTTCTTGTAGTTTTCTGTTAGTTCCTTGCGTCTAAAGGACAAAAGAACTTAATGAGAAATGATGTATGGAATCATTGGAAACTAAATTTGCGGAAATGGTGAGGGAGCATAAGAGCACAATATTTACGGTGTGCTTTATGTTTTCTAAAGACCAGGACGAGGTAAACGACCTGTTTCAAGAGGTGCTCATCAACCTATGGAAAGGCATTGGGAATTTCAAGGGCGAGAGCGACATCAAGACATGGATCTACCGCGTTAGCCTTAATACCTGCATCTCGTTTGAGCGGAAAAAGAAACGAGATACTTTGCCGCTGGATATGGATGTGAACTTGTATGAGGAGCGGGATGATGATACCCGTCAAATCAAGATGCTCTACAATCGCATCAACAAACTTGGTTTCTTTGACAGGGCTATCGTGTTGCTGTGGCTGGAGAACCTGAGCTATGACGAGATAGCTGCCATTACGGGCATCACGGTGAAGAATGTTTCCGTACGTCTGTTTCGCATCAAGGAACAACTGAAAAAAATGTCTAACGATTAATACTTTTGCGTGATGGAAAACAACAACGAATTTGAAGAAATGCGTCAGCAAATCAACCTCTTGAAGGGTAAACTCGACGACCAGCAGATTGTGAATGACAACATCATTCGCCGTGTGATACAGGAAAAAGTGGATACTATCCATAAGGTGGGATGGCGAGTGGTAATGTTCGGCATACTGGAGATACCACTGGTACTATGGGTGTTTAGGGAACTATGTGGATTCTCGTGGATGTTTTGTGCGATTACGGCTCTGTATGTGTTGGTTACCGTGATCTTTCAAGTCTGTTTGAATATGTCATTGCAACGTCAGATTAGGCCTAACGATAACTTGTTGGCAGTAGGCAATCAGTTGGTGAGTCTGAAGAAACGCAATGTGAAACAACTTTATTTCTCCCTGCCTTTCTCTGTGCTGTGGACTGGCTTGCTGATTTGGGAGGCTTACAAGAATCAGACTTTCCCTATGGATTTCGAGACATTTGTGTTCATCGTGATCTTTGGTGTTGTGCTGGGACTGGTCATTGGCTTAACGGTTTTCTTCAAGCGCTATAATGCGATGAAGGATGTCATCAGTCAAATTGAAATGTTCTTGCCAAAGAAGAGTCAGATTTGGCAGGAGAAGCTGAACAATGCCATTGATAGCATTGATGAATATGCGTCGGATTGATGATTGAGAGCTTAACGTTTATTCCTCACGAGAGAAATATTTATCCTTCGTGAGGAATTATTTTTTTTTCTAATGTGTAAGTGGTATGAGATTTATTATTAAATTTGCAGCAATTTTAATCAAATACCACTAAGTGATGCAACAAAAGATAGTAATTCTTGACTTTGGCTCGCAAACCACCCAGTTGATAGGCCGTAGGGTGAGGGAGATGGATACATTTTGCGAAATCCTGCCATACAATAAATTTCCACTTGATGATAATAATATAATAGGTGTAATCCTGAGTGGATCGCCTTACTCAGTGTATGACGAAGAGGCCTTCCGTGTGGACTTCTCACAATTTATCGGTAAATACCCTGTACTGGGTATCTGTTATGGTGCCCAACTGATGGCTTATACTTATGGAGGCAAGGTGGAGCCAGCAGGTAGTCGTGAGTACGGACGTGCTCATCTGAAATACTATGAGGCTGATAATCCATTGTTCAAGGGTTTCGTGAAAGATTCTCAAGTGTGGATGAGCCATGGCGATACCATTACTCAGTTGCCTGAGGGTTTTCATACTATTGCATCTACTGAGCAGGTGAAGAATGCTGCCTATACTAATCCCAACAAGCGCATTTGGGCAGTGCAGTATCATCCCGAAGTGCATCACTCTTTGCAAGGATTTCAGTTGCTTAAGAACTTTGTAGTAGATATCTGTGGTAGTAAACAGCAATGGAGTGCAGCATCGTTTGTGGAGACTACTGTCATGGAATTGAAGGAGCAGTTGGGCAATGACCGAGTGATATTGGGTTTAAGTGGTGGTGTAGACTCTAGTGTGTGTGCCACTTTGCTAAACCGTGCCATAGGAAAGAACCTAACCTGTATATTCGTGGATCATGGTATGCTCCGCAAGAACGAATTTGCCAAAGTAATGGAAGCATATAAGGGTTTGGGATTGAATGTGGTAGCTGTGGATGCCAGTGCCAAATTCTTTGCTGACTTGAAAGGAGCTACCGACCCCGAGACCAAACGCAAGATTATTGGCCGTGACTTTATAGAGGTATTTGATGCAGAGGCACGCAAGATAAAAGATGCCAAGTGGCTAGCGCAAGGGACTATTTATCCAGACCGCATCGAAAGTCTGAACATTACAGGCAAAGTCATTAAGAGTCATCACAATGTGGGTGGTCTGCCTGAAGAGATGCATCTACAGTTATGCGAGCCTTTGAAATGGCTGTTCAAGGACGAGGTGCGCAGAGTAGGGCGCCAGTTGGGTATGCCAGAACGCTTGGTAAAACGACACCCATTCCCTGGACCAGGATTGGCAGTGAGAATATTAGGCGAGGTAACACCTGACAAGGTTAGGGTGCTGCAAGATGCTGATGATATTTATATTGAGGCTTTGCATAACTATGTATGTGATGATGGCGAAACCTTGTATGATAAGGTTTGGCAAGCAGGCACCGTATTGCTGAGTCCTGTTAAGAGTGTGGGTGTGATGGGTGATGAACGTACATATGAGAACCCTGTGGCACTGCGTGCCGTGACCAGTATGGATGCCATGACAGCCGACTGGGCACATCTACCTTATGACTTCTTGGCAAAGGTGTCTAATGACATTATTAATAAGGTGAAGGGTGTGAATCGAGTATGTTATGACATCTCCTCCAAGCCACCTTCGACCATTGAGTGGGAATAATTGGCCATATCCCATATTTTTTGCTCCATCTGTTGTGAGTGCCAGCATACGATGTTTAGATAATTGATTCTAAAAACATCGTCTTTCAGTAGGATGTCCTTCACGGTATCCTTGCCAATGGTCATAATGTCCACGGTTGTTAGGGTGGTATAGGTCGAGCGATAAACAGTGTCCATTCCAAACATTGAGCTGGGTTCTATAAGATAAGGGGCAGGTAAATGCTCAGATACTTTGTAAGTGGAACTCCCATGGCTTTGAGTGACCTTTTCCACATTGCCTTGCAAAATAAAAATTAAGCTATCGCATACCTGGCCACTCTCGACTATCACCTTTCCAGGAGCCTTCTTTTCGAAGTGGAGCACGGCCTTGTCTAGGATGGTTGTGAGCTTCTGGGTACTGATGCCCTGGAAAAGCGGTAAAAGCAGAATGGTGTTAAACATTGATTTCATATTACATATTATAACTTTCGATGAGCAAATTTAATAATTATTGTGGAAAAGTGTGCGCTTTTACCATGGAAATTATGTGTATTTCATAAATATTCACTAAATTTGCGCGCTTAAACTTTAATTAATACTGAATTGATATGCTGGAAATGTTGTCAAAATTCGACATCTTGGAAGTAGTAAGATGTACGATTTCGCTATTGATTGTGATTGATATCATTGGTTCTTTACCCATTATCCTCGACTTAAAGTCGAAGGGCATGAAAGTGAATGCCACGAAAGCTACGGTATTGGCTACCCTCTTTATGTTGGGGTTCTTCTACGTGGGTCACTTGATATTACAGCTTTTCAGTGTGGATATCCAGTCGTTCGCCGTAGCTGGTGCTTTCATTCTGTTCTTTATGGCACTGGAGATGATTCTTGATATTGAGATTTTCAAGAATACCGGTCCTACCAAGGATGCTACCCTAGTGCCCCTAGTATTTCCCTTGTTGGCAGGTTCTGCATCGTTTACTACGCTGTTGGCATTGAGGGCTGAAGCATGGGATATCAACATCTTGATTGCCTTGGTCCTGAATATGGTTTGGGTGTATATAGTGTTGCACATGGCAGACAGAGTAGAGAAGTTTTTCGGCAAGTCTGGCATCTATGTCATCCGTAAATTTTTTGGTATCATTCTGCTCGCCATTGCTGTGAGAATGTTTACTGCTAACCTTTCTATGTTGATAGAACAGCTTTCTAAGTAGCTTTTCTAAGCAATATTATAAGTTTTTTGGCACTTTGTGCTATTTTTTTAGCGAATTTGTTTGTAAAGATGCTTATTATTCGTAACTTTGGGATGATAACGAATAAGGTGTGCCTTTGCATGCCTTCTTGTAACTATGATTATTAGATAACTTTTAAATGTAATGCTATGAGCTATTTGCGTTTTGATAAGGCCCTGATGAACAACCTCGAGGAAGCGTTACCACGCGAAATCCTCAGGACTAACAGCTCGGGCTCGTATCATTGTACGACGATAGTAGGATGCAATACACGCAAATATCACGGATTATTGGTTATACCTGTGCCTAACCTGGATGACGAAAACCATGTTTTGCTGTCTTCACTCGATGAAACGGTGGTTCAGCATGGTGCTGAGTTCAATCTGGGACTGCATAAGTATAATGGAAATCATTTCAGCCCGAATGGACATAAGTACATCCGTGAGTTTGAATGTGATAAAATTCCTGCTACGACCTTTAGAGTGGGTGGTGTCATTCTGCGTAAGGAAATTGTATTCGTACACCACGAAGACCGTGTGTTATTGCGCTATACCTTGGTAGATGCACACTCGGCCACTATTTTGCGTTTCCGTCCGTTCCTGGCGTTCCGCAGCGTGCGTGAATACACGCATGAGAATTATCAGGCGAATCGTGACTATCAGGAGATTGAGAACGGAATCAAGACATGTATGTATCCAGGCTATCCCGAATTGTACATGCAGCTTAACAAACAGAATGAGTTTCACTTCCAGCCTGACTGGTATCGAGGAATTGAATATCCGAAGGAGCAAGAACGTGGCTATGACTTCAACGAGGACCTCTATGTTCCTGGCTATTTCGAGGTGGATATCAAGAAGGGTGAGAGTGTAGTATTCTCAGCAGGTACGTCGGCTTTCAAGAATACTCGTACACTGAAGAGGGTATTCCAAGCAGAGATGGATGACCGTACTCCTCGTGACACTTATTATCACTGTTTGAAGAATGCTGCCCACCAGTTCCACAATGTGCAAGGTGACGAACATTATATCTTGGCTGGCTATCCTTGGTTCAAGTGCCGTGCACGTGACTTGTTTATTTCACTGCCAGGCTTGACTTTGGCTGTGAATGAGCAGAATCAATTCGAGGATGTGATGAAGACTGCCGAGAAGGCTTTGAGGCAGTTCATTAACGGTGAGCCTGTGACTTACAAAATCTATGAGATGGATCATCCTGATATTTTGCTTTGGGCAGTATGGACTTTGCAGCAGTATGCTAAGGAAACCTCAAAGGCACATTGCCGCAAGAAATATGGTGCTCTGTTGGTGGATATCATCAAATTTATCTTGGGGCGTAAGCACAATAATCTGTTCCTGCATGACAATGGTTTGTTGTTTGCCAATGGCACGGAGAAGGCAGTTACTTGGATGAACTCATCATCTAATGGCAAGCCAGTGATTCCTCGTACTGGATACATTGTTGAGGTGAATGCTTTGTGGTACAATGCCTTGCGTTTTATAGCTGATATGGAACGCGAAGGTGGCAATACTGTTTTTGCAGATGAACTTGATGCGCAGGCTGAAATAACAGGCAAGTCATTTGTAGAGGTATTCCGCAACGAATACGGTTACCTGTTTGACTATGTTGATGGTTATATGATGGACTGGAGCGTACGTCCGAACATGATATTCACTGTTGCGTTCGACTACTCACCACTTACTTCACAGCAGAAGAAGCAGGTGTTGGACATCTGTACAAAGGAATTGCTGACGGCTAAGGGTATCCGTACACTGAGCCCGAAGAGTGGTGGCTATAATCCTTACTATGTGGGTCCACAGACTCAGCGCGACTTCGCATATCACCAGGGTACCGCATGGCCTTGGCTGATGGGCTTTTATATGGAGGCTTACTTGCGTATCTTCAGGATGAGTGGTGTGTCATTTGTGGAACGTCAACTCATTGGTATGGAAGATGAAATGCAAACGCATTGCATTAGTTCATTGTCTGAGTTGTATGACGGTAATCCACCTTTCGTGGGACGTGGTGCTGTATCATTTGCCATGAATGTGGCAGAGATGCTGAGAATCTTGAAGCTATTGAATAAATTTAACATGTAATAAGAGGAGGAATCGAGATGAAAGTTTTAATGTTTGGTTGGGAGTTCCCTCCTCATATCTTGGGCGGTTTGGGTACTGCCAGCTATGGACTTACCAAGGGTATGTCCAAGCAACGTGACTTGGAGATTTCGTTCTGCATACCAAAGCCTTGGGGTGATGAAGACCAGAGCTTCCTGCGCATTATCGGTATGAACAGCGTACCTATCGTTTGGCGTGATGTAAAATGGGACTATGTGAAAGATAGAGTAGGAAGCTATATGGATCCACAGCTATATTATGACATGCGTGACCATATTTATGCCGACTTTAACTACATGCATACCAATGACTTGGGTTGTATGGAGTTTTCGGGTCGCTATCCTGATAACTTGCATGAGGAGATCAATAATTACTCTATTGTGGCAGGTGTGGTGGCTCGCCAGCAGGAGTTTGAAATTATTCACTCCCACGATTGGTTAACCTATCCGGCTGGCATTCATGCCAAGCAAGTTTCTGGTAAACCATTGGTGATTCATGTTCATGCTACTGACTTTGACCGTAGTCGTGGTAATGTAAACCCTACGGTGTATGCCATCGAAAAGAATGGCATGGATCATGCTGACCATATTATGTGTGTAAGTGAGCTTACCCGACAGACTGTCATCAACAAGTATCATCAGGATCCTCGTAAGGTATCCACAGTACACAATGCTGTAACACCATTGGCTCAGGAAATCCTGGACATCATCCCAGAGAAGAAACCTAATGAGAAGGTGGTTACTTTTTTAGGTCGACTGACAATGCAGAAGGGGCCTGAGTATTTTGTGGAAGCTGCGAGTCTAGTGCTTCAGCGTACAAAGAACATCCGCTTCTGTATGGCAGGTAATGGTGACATGATGGAGAAGATGATTCGATTGGTGGCCCAGCGTGGTATTGCTGACAGATTCCACTTCCCTGGCTTTATGAAGGGCAAACAGGTTTATGAGTGCTTAAAAGCCAGCGATGTGTATGTGATGCCTTCAGTCTCAGAGCCATTTGGTATCTCTCCGTTGGAGGCTATGCAATGCAGTGTACCTACTATCATTTCTAAGCAGTCGGGTTGTGCCGAGATCCTGGATAAGTGTATCAAGGTGGACTACTGGGATATACATGCGTTGGCTGATGCTATGTATTCTATCTGTACCTATCCGGCTATGTATCAGTATCTGCACGACGAGGGCAAGGTGGAAGTTGATGGTATCACGTGGGAGGATGTGGGGCTTAAAGTGCGCCGCATCTATGACGATGTGATTAGAAATAAATAAAACGATAATAATAAGTTAGATATGAGAACAATCTGTCTTTTTTTTGAAATACATCAGCCGGTACTTTTGAAACGTTATCGTTTCTTTGATATCGGTATTAATCATTACTACTACGATGATTATGCTAACGCCACTCATATTGGCGATGTAGCTGAGAGGTCTTATATTCCCGCCCTGAACACCTTAATTGACATGGTGAATGAGAACAAGGGAGCATTTAAGGTAGCTATCTCTATCTCTGGTATCGCTTGCGAACAGCTGGAGATACATGCACCTGCAGTGATTGAACTGCTGAAGAAACTGAATGATACGGGATGTTGTGAATTCCTGGCTGAACCTTATTCTCATGGCCTGGCTGCTTTGGCCAATGAGAAGGTGTTCAAGAACCAGATAGGTCGCCAGGTAGAAAAGATGAATGCTTTGTTTGGCGTTACGCCTAAGGTGTTGGTGAATACCGATTTATTGTATAGCGATGAGATTGGTGCCATTGCTGCTGATATGGGTTTCAAGGGTATGTTGACAGAAGGTGCCAAGCATGTGCTGGGTTGGAAGAGTCCTCATTACCTTTATCATTGCAATGTTAACCCGAAGCTTAAGTTGTTGTTGCGTGACTTCAAATTGTCTGACGATATTTCTTTGCGTTTCTCTAATACGGAGTGGAATGAGTATCCTCTGTTTGCAGACAGTTTCATCAAAAAGATAAACGACTTACCACAAGAGGAACAGGTAATCAATCTGTTTATGGAACTGGGCGCTTTGGGTATCGCTCAGCCATTGTCATCTAATATCCTTCAGTTTATTAAGGCTTTGCCTGCTCAAGCAAAAGAGAAGGGTATCACTTTCTCAACCCCATTGGAAGTGATGACGAAGTTGAAGAGTGTGTCTCAGGTTGATGTTCCTTATCCTATCACATGGATTGATGAAGAGCGTGATACTAGCTGTTGGCTGGGTAATGTGATGCAGCGTGAGGCTTTCAATAAGCTATATGAGGTGGCTGACCGTGTTTTGCTCTGCAATGATCGCAGAATAAAGATGGACTTCGACTATCTGCAGTCAAGCACCAACTTCCGCGATATGACGACCAAGAACAGTGGTGTGGGTATCGATCGAGGTATTTATGATTCTCCATATGATGCTTTTACCAACTACATGAACATATTGGGCGATTTCTGCAAACGTGTTGATTCACTGTATCCTACCGACATTGAGAATGAGGAGTTGAATGCATTGCTCACCACCATCAAGAATCAGGATACCGAGATTGCTAAACTGAACAAGGAATTGCAGAAGGCAAAGGAGAAGCTGGAGGATGATAAGTCACAGAAGAAGACAAAGACTCCTAAGAAGACAGAGAAGGCCGAGAAGAAACCAGCTGCTAAGAAGGTTACTAAGAAGAAAGTTGAGTAACTATGATAATTAATAAAATTAATAAGGGGGAGCCAAACATAGCTCCCCCTTACTCATTATATCATCTTTATATATTACTGCTGTCCAAATCTGGTGTAGGTAACTTCAAGCTTAATAGGATTATTCAGTTTGCCATTTGTCATTGCCTTGCCTCCAACCAATCGGGCATAGCAGGGCTTTAGGTCATGTGTGGTACCAACCACCATTGTGGTACTTGAGTTATAACCATTAGACTGTGTATATGTATCTACCACAACGGGAACCACTAACAATTTATTATCTTCCACCCACTTTGCTTCACGCTCAGATGTCCAAGTGCCAGAAGCTTTAGCTTTCAGTTTTTCATTAATGGTAATCTTAATCAGGTTGGAAATGTTGTTGAAAATATACTTGTTACTCTCTGTAGCATTGTGTTCTACGTAAAAAGAAGTTTTGCTGTCAGGCAAAGAGTTTGTTTCAAAGAACTCTTTTAGGTCTTTCTTTCTAATCAGCAACACTTTAGATGGATTCTCCATACCAATCTCATAGATGCTCTCGTCAGGGTAATTAGCCAAAGTTAGCTTCACGGAATTTAGTGTGTCTTTGCCTAGCTTCTGGTTGATTTCATCATATGGAATTGTCAATGCAGTGAATACACCGGCCGGGGATTTGAGATAGGTGTTGTCCTGGTCGTGAATTTTCTCCTGCAACTTCTCTGAATGCGTGAACTTATTGGCTTGAATTACTTCTGGTGTAGAAGCGAATATATATTCCTTGGCATGATAGGTGGAGTCAGAGCCTGCTTTACCTTTTTCGTCCGTCACCTTTTTCTTCAAAGCAACACCCAATGAATCTGTAGCATAAAACTCGAATCCCATATACACAATTACGCGATTGACATAAATGATAGTACCATCGCCATAGTCTGATTCCAGATAGAAACCTGGCATGACTTTCTTAGTAAATGTTTCTCCATCAGCAAAATACTCAGGATGTTCACGATTGAGTTTCAAAATTTGCGTTCCGCGTTGTGGATCCATTGGGATATCGATGTAATACTCCGTCCCCTGTGTGATACCTTTCGAATAATCGTGTGCTGTATAGGCTGTTGAGCCCACCAAACCCTCCTTGTCGTAATACTTGTCAACATTGATGTTAGTATAACGATAGAACCTTCCATTCGACTTTCTGTCGGCAAGCCATTGACCGTTTAACTCATAAGCACTAACACGACAAGCCGTGACAGAGTCGCCAAAAAAACCCTTCACGTCATCTGTATTCTTGTTATAGGAAATACGCAGGAACATCTCTGTACATTCATCTTTCACCATCTTGCCGCTTGCGGTACGGGTTGATGCGTCATAATGATATACTGCCGGAAATTTGTAATTTTCCGCTGTAGTCATTTCTGTGATAAAGCTGGCATCATAATAACCAAATTCAGGGTCGGAGTATCTACCTAGATAAGCTGTCTGCGTACGAGCATAAACGGAATCCGCCTTCACCGTCTCCGACATTACGTCAAAAGTGGTGGTATAGGTAGCCACCATATCTTCAGCGGGCATGATTTCCCATCCAATCTTGTCTGTCGTATCGTCGCAACTAAAAAGTATCAGGAGCGTCAGTAACGCAAAACCTGTAAATTTCAATCTCATATCTCTCGTTTCTTAATGTTTGTCTTTTATCTCTCCTTGACTAGTTGGTCTCTGATGATGTCATAAAAATCGCTGGTCGCCTGCAACATATCATTCTCCTGATAGGGCAGGAAAGGCTTACCTGATTGCTTGGCATACTCAATCAGTTCAGGATCAACACCAGCTGTTTGCTGCACAATGGCATCTGCATGATCGATGGCTAGTTTGCTTACTTGAATGAAATCCACAGGATTAGACATGATGTCAAGGTCTTCCTTAGAAACGCCCTTGAGCATCATCTTCTCCTTGAAATCATCATGGAAAGCCTGCTCAAACTCCTTATCATATAATGAATACACAATGGAAGCTTCCATATAGGAGGGTTCATCGCAATAGGTTTTCTTCAAGTAGAGAGGAATCAATGAAGTGATACATCCGTGACAATGGATGATGTCTGGCTTCCAACGCAGTTTCTTTACTGTCTCCAACACACCGCGACTGTAGAAAATGGTACGCTCATCGTTGTCATCATACTCGTTACCATCAGCATCCTTCAGTTGCAATCTATTTTGGAAATAGTCATCATTGTCGATGAAATATACTTGAATGCGGGCCGACTGAATAGAAGCCACCTTAATGATAAGTGGATGATCGGTGTCATCAATAATAATGTTCATGCCCGAGAGCCTGATAACTTCGTGAAGCTGATTTCGGCGCTCGTTTACGGTTCCCCATTTAGGCATGAATACCCTAATTTCACGACCATTCTCTTGAACAGTCTGTGGAAGATTGCGGCCAATTTCCGCCATCTTTGACACAGGAACATACGGATTGATCTCTTGTGTGATGAATAAGACTCTATCTGTTTTAGCCATAAAATTACAGTTCTACTTCTTTCAGAATACAAAGGTACAAAAAAATAATGACATTCGGGCTTTTTTTTACAAAAAATGGCACACAAGAGCTCCTTGTGTGCCATTTTATAACTCTTTTTAATATGCTTTAAGTTTTTCTACTTTTGAAAATTCTTGTGCATAGCTGCTGCAGCACGTCTGCCGTCACCCATAGCTAAGATTACGGTAGCACCACCGCGAACGATATCGCCACCAGCAAAGAGGGTAGGGATAGACGACTGCATGTCATCGTTCACCACAATGGTACCTTTCCTTCCCAACTCCAGTCCTTCTACAGAACGAGGAACAATAGGATTAGGTGATACACCCACTGCTACGATTACCAAATCTGCGTCGAGTGTTTCTGTAGCCCCAGGAATAGGCTCAGGACTTCTTCTGCCCGATGCATCAGGCTCACCCAACTGCATCTTCTGCAATACCACCTGCTTCACCTTACCCTGCTCATCAGCCAAGTATTCCAAAGGGTTGTGGAGCGTCAAGAACTGAACACCTTCTTCTTTCGCATGTTTCACCTCTTCCTTGCGGGCTGGCATCTCGTTCTCTGAACGACGATAAACGATAGTGGCACTTTCGGCACCTAGACGGAGAGCCGTACGGACAGAGTCCATAGCAGTGTTACCACCACCCACAACCACAACGTGCTTGCCGAATGGAACTGGAGTGTCTGTATCTTCACTGGCTGCATCCATCAAGTTCACACGAGTCAAGAACTCGTTAGATGACAATACGTTGATGAGGTTCTCACCAGGGATGTGCATAAAGTTAGGCAAACCGGCACCGCTGGCTACATAGATACCCTGGAAGCCATCAACTTCCAACTGCTTGGTGCTGATTGTCTTACCGATGATGCAGTCCTTCACGAACTTTACACCCATCTTGCTCAAGTTCTCAATTTCCACATCTACAATTTTGTTAGGCAGACGGAACTCAGGAATACCATATTTCAATACGCCACCAATCTCATGCAGTGCTTCGAATACGGTTACATCATACCCCAATTTTGCCATATCCCCAGCAAATGAGAGTCCTGAAGGACCAGAACCTACTACTGCAATCTTAATTCCGTTCTTTTCTGCTATCTCAGGAGTAGCCAACTGTCCACTCTCACGCTCATAGTCAGCAGCAAAGCGCTCCAGATAACCAATTGCTACAGCCTCACCCTTAGTCTTAAGGTGAATACAGTGAGACTCGCATTGCTTCTCCTGTGGACAAACACGTCCACAAACAGCTGGCAGAGCACTGGTCTCACGCAAAGTCTTGGCAGCTTCCAAGAAGTTGCCACGCTCGATGTTCTTTACAAAACGAGGAATGTTGATGTTTACCGGACAGCCTTCTACACAACCAGGATTCGGGCAGTCCAAGCAACGCTTGGCCTCTACCAATGCCTGCTCTTTGGTCAAGCCCTGGTTCACCTCCTCTTTTCTTGAGTGAGCACGATAGGCAGGATCTAGCTCGTTCATCTTCACGCGAGGAATCGCCATACGCTCCTTTGGTTTCATGCTGGCTCTCAGCTCTACACGCCAAGCGGCATCACGACTCTTCTCATCGGCTTCAGACTTTTGCTGGCAATTGGCTTCATATTTCTCTAATTCAGCACGCTCTTCTGGTTTGTATGCACCCATACGCTTCATCATCTCGTCGAAGTCCACTTTGTGGCCATCGAACTCAGGACCATCAACGCATACGAACTTAGTCTGTCCATCAATGGTAACACGGCAGGCACCACACATACCAGTGCCATCCACCATAATTGTATTCAGGGAAACATCAGTAGGAATCTCATACTTTTTGGTTAGCAAGCACACGAATTTCATCATGATGGCAGGACCAATGGCAAAGCACTTATCCACTTTCTCACGCTTGATAACGCTCTCGATACCTTCAGTTACCAAACCCTTATTGCCGTAGGAACCGTCGTCGGTCATAATGATTACCTCGTCTGAGCTAGCTCTCATCTCATTCTCCATGATGATGAGTTCTTTGCTACGACCAGCCAATACTGTAATTACTCGATTACCGGCAGCTTTCAGAGCCTGAACGATAGGTAGCATAGGAGCTACACCTACACCACCACCAGCACAAACTACGGTACCGAAGTTCTCGATGTGAGTGGGTTGCCCCAGCGGACCTACAATGTCGGTGATGTAATCACCCTCGTTCAGGTTGCAGAGTTTGGTGGAAGAGAGTCCTACCTTCTGCACCACCAGTGTAATGGTTCCCTGCTTGGTGTCTGCTTCAGCAATGGTCAGTGGAATACGTTCACCCTTTTCTCCAATGCGGATAATCACAAAATTGCCAGCCTTGCGTGACTGGGCGATGAGGGGTGCTTCAACAACAATCTTAAATACCTTGTCGGAGTATTGCTCCTTGCTAACTATTTTGTTCATTTCTTTAATAAATTGGTTATCATAATTGCCGTTTTCTTTCTTTTTGAAAGACGCTGCAAATTTACAGCTAATTTCTGACATAGTAAAAGAAAACCGATTATTTTTTATGTTTCCCAAAAATAAAAGCTGCGATTTCGCAGCTTTTATAATCGTCAATTGTCATTTATTGGAGCTATTAGCGCAAAGCCAAGCATGCTTGAGCTATGCCGAGTTTCGATAAATAGGAAGTAGTCGATTGTCAATCAATATACTCAAACCCGGTGTATGGAATCAGAGCCTTCGGCATACGGATACCCTTCTCCGTCTGATTGTTCTCTAACAAAGCTGCCACGATGCGAGGTAAAGCCAAAGCTGAGCCATTCAGTGTATGGCAAAGCTCAACCTTCTTGTCTGCATTACGATACCGGCATTTCAAGCGGTTGGCTTGATAAGTGTCAAAGTTGGATACTGAACTAACTTCCAACCAACGCTGCTGAGCCTCAGAATATACCTCGAAGTCATAACAGATGGCAGCAGTAAAACTCATGTCGCCACCACACAACCGCAAAATTCTGTATGGCAACTCCAACTTCTGCAACAAGCCCTCCACGTGTTCCAGCATTTCTTGATGACTCTGTCTTGAGTGTTCAGGCTTGTCGATGCGTACCAACTCAACCTTAGAAAATTCATGCAGACGATTCAGACCACGCACATCCTTACCATATGAACCAGCCTCGCGGCGGAAACACTCAGTATAAGCGCAATTCTTGATAGGCAACTCCTTCTCGTCCAGAATCACATCTCGATAGATATTGGTCACGGGCACCTCAGCAGTAGGAATCAGGTAGAAGTTATCCACCTGGCAGTGATACATCTGACCTTCCTTGTCTGGCAACTGACCTGTGCCATAACCAGAATCCTCATTAACCACAGTAGGGGGCTGAATCTCGCGATAGCCACTCTTGCCGGCTTCATCCAGGAAGAAATTAATCAGCGCACGCTGCAGGCGAGCGCCCTTACCTTTATATACTGGGAAACCAGCACCAGTGATTTTCACACCCAGGTCGAAGTCAATGAGGTCATATTTTTTAGCCAACTCCCAGTGAGGCAATGGGTTGCTGATTCCCAATGACGGGTTCACGTTCCAGTTGCCAACTGTGTCACTGTCAGTACAATCTTTCAAGTTGCTCTTCACCACCAGGTTATCCTCAGCAACAGCACCCTCAGGTACCTCGTCGTAAGGCACGTTAGGAATGGTGTACAGCAACAGCTTCAAGTCTTCGGCTGCTTTGTCCATTTCAGCCTGCAAAGACTTGTTCGTTTCCTTCAGTTCTGCCACACGAGCCTTAGCGGTCTCAGCCTCCTCTTTTTTGCCCTCCTTCATCAGCATGCCAATGCTTTTCGACAGGCGGTTTGCCTCTGCAAGGTTATTGTCAAGCACCGTCTGTGTGCTGCGACGCTTGTCGTTGAAAGCCAGTACCTGCTCAATTGTTTCCTTTGCATTATTGAAATGCTTCTTCTCCAAGCCTTTGATAATCTTCTCAGTATTATCGGTGATTTGTTTGATGGTAAGCATATCCTATACTTGTTTATTATCAATTATTTTTAATAGAAAGGGATGCAACTTTTCCAATCGCATCCCTTTCGTTTATTCATAAACCGCTTCGTTGTTATGCCTCTGCTACTACTTCAGCTGGGATAACGTTTACGAAGCGCTTGTCTTCACGCTTAACCTGGAACTGAACTGTTCCGTCAACTAATGCGTACAGAGTGTGGTCGCTACCCATACCGATATTCTTACCAGGATGGAACTGAGTACCTCTCTGACGAACAATGATGTTACCAGCCTTGCATGCCTGGCCACCGAACAACTTAACGCCTAATCGTTTGCTATGTGATTCGCGTCCGTTCTTAGAACTACTAACACCTTTTTTATGTGCCATATCTTTTCTACTTTTTAATGTTTATGCAATAATTTCCTTAATCACGATCTCGGTAAATTGCTCGCGGTGACCGTTTAATTTGCGCAACCCTTTTCTTCTCTTCTTATGGAAGACCAGCACCTTGTCGCCCTTTACCATCTTTGATTTTACCTCAGCCACAACCTTTGCGCCTTCTACCACTGGAGTACCCACGGTGATTGCACCTTCGTTGTCAACTAATAATACTCTGTCAAATTCTACTGCATCACCATTTTCAACATCGTGCAGCAGATTAACGAACATCTTCTTGCCTGCTTCTACTCTATACTGCAGACCTTTGATTTCTACAATTGCGTACATTTATTTTTAATTGTAAAAGTTAGCTCCGTCGGGTGGTCGGCCACCTCAGCCAATCGCTTAATCGAACCCGATGCGGAATAATCGGCTGCAAAATTACAACAATTATTCCGAACCACCAAGCTTTTCTCTATATTTTTTTATCAGGTAATTTGATAGAGCACCCACATGAGGGCACTGCCGACAACCGACATGAAGGGTACCAAGAGCATGGCAAGCAACAGAGCATAGGCTCCCATATATAATAAGGTACGCTTGAAGGCGTTCTTCCAAGTGAGGTTGAAAAACTGTTTTAAATCCCAGGTGAGGAACATAAAACCTGCTCCTGTGTCGAATGAGTGGCTAAAGTCTGGCGTTTGTGTACACAAAAGTGAAATGAGTTGTAGCCATAAGAGTTGCGAACCAATGAACGTGAACAACAGTATATATTCTGCAAGGTTGGTTTTCATGTTCACACGAGTGGTGCGGAAGCTCCTTCGCGCACAGAATACTAAAGCTGGAATTAACAGAATAATGGTCACTGCCTTGTTCATGTTAAAGAAGTTTTTAATCATATCTACAATCGCATAGAGCCACGTTCCTTCGTGGTAGTATTTCTCCTCAAACTTTTCAACTACTGCCGCGTTATTTGCAGCAAGGCGAGCGCCCCATCCTAAAATGCCTTCTACATCTTTAACATTCTCCATTAATGCCTCCGACAATCTCACGCTATCGCCTTTCGTCATAGCCGACATGATTTGGCGCATCACCAGGATGCTGTCCTCCTTACTCATAAATCGGGTTGCTCCTTGCATTCTCATGATGCTGTCCGCCATTTCCAGCGCTCTTGCCGAATTTTGCTCACGCTTGATGGCTAACGCCTCGTTTGCCAACTTGTTAATTTCAAACAGCTGGGGTACGATATTGGTATTTACCGAGTCTGCAACCAACTTCTGGCTGATAGCAGGGATATCCTCTAATTTAATTACCTCCTCTTTCGCAAACGATTTGGGGTCAAGCAGATGAGCTGCAACCAGATAGATGGTGGCAAGCACGAAGATGGTTTGGAAAGGCTTATGATAGTCTTTCCTTTTGCCGCTCAGGTAGTCTCGCACCATATAGCCAGGTCTCCAGAATAGCTCCAGAAAGTTACGCATAAAGCCATGTTCGATGTTAATGGCTTCCGACAGAATGTTCTTGAACAAATCTTTGATGTCGAAGCGTGGAGTCTTGTGTGTCTGTCCGCAAGTAGGGCAGAAGTTGCCTTCATAGGTCTCCCCGCAGTTCAGGCAAACATGTTCCTCCGAGCTATGCTTTGGTTTGTGTGACAAGCCCTTGATTTGCTTAAAATGTACCCATCGGGTATATTTTTTCAAGGTGTTACCCAACCATCCATAGTTATGATAGGGGTATGGCTGACTCAGCAAAGGCAGTAGTCTGATGTCTTTCAAAAGTTGTCGGTAGGGCAATGATTTAAAAACTGTAGCATTAGTACTACCATCTAACCATCCGCAAAAATGGACGCTTGCCTCTTTGGCAGCCTGCTGCGCCTCCACATTGTTGCCAATCATTAAAGCATATTTCTTCGGCCCCTTCAACTCCTTCAGGCGTTTGTTGATGGTTTTCTTAGATGGTGTGAGGTCAATTACTTTTGCCCCCAACTTACACAACTTCTCCTTCACCTCCGATAACTCGGTGCTACTTAGTTTCTCATCAAACAGGTAATACAGGTAATCTTTCATAATCCACTCTTTCTAATGTTTTTATGTAAAAGCTACTATTAAGGTCGCAATCACCAGTGCGATTATAGCCACTAGCCCAATGAAAAGCAGTGTTAAACAAATAAAAGTTTTCAGTGTACTCTTAAATGCTTTCCACCATCCCAGGTTAAACAACTGTTTGAAGTTGCGCATCATCAACAAAAACTCAATAGTTGTACTGCCAAGAAACGGAATATTGGAAGATATACTTTTGGCCTCCACTATCCCCGTGAAAGGTAATAAAACAATGTCTTTCATAATGATCTGACTCCCAAAGTATCCATAGATAAATACATATTCCGACACATTCAATAGTTGGTTTGTGCGTGTTTGACGGAACACTTTTTTCGTAGCAAAGATGTAAAATGGCATGATGGCGATAAACAAAAAGGCCTGATTGTCTGCAACCCATCCCGTCAACAAGTCTTTAAGAGCATAAAGAAAAGTGCCCTCGTGCATCTGCTCATTATACCAATCCTCCATTTTGTCCATCAGAGATGGCACCTTAGGTTCATTGGTTACTACCATATCTTCTTTTATCTCTAAAGAGTCCTCTTGGACAACGACGATTTCACTAAAAACTGAGTCCAGTCTGTTTTCTAAATTGTCTTTAACTTCTTTACTATTGCCCAGCGATGAAGGTACCAGCAGATGCCCAGCTATAAGGTAAAGTGCCGCCATCACTAGTAATAGCGAAAAAGGCTTGTAGTAACGGCTCCGTTTACCTTGGATAAAGTCCTTCACCATGTAACCTGGACGATAGATCAGCTCATAGCAAGTGCCCAAAAAACCACTTTCAATACTGAAAAACGATGAAAACAAATTACAGAAAGCACTCTTCAGTGTAATGCGTCCAGTCTTGGCTGCTTGCCCGCAACTCGGGCAGTAATCACCTGCATACCTGTCACCGCAGTTTTGGCAAATATGCGCTTGCTTGTTTTCCAAGGGTTTTTCCTGTAAGCCCCTGATTTGCCTAATGAAGTACGCTCTGCGTTTAGCCTCCCATCGTTTTGGCAACCAAGTCTTTTTGTGCTTCCCTTTCTTTTGCAGCAAAGGCAAAAGTGTTAAGTCATTCAGTATCTGTCTGTGTGGATAGGCAGCTAACTCTTCACGTGTGGTCAATCCATTCAGTACTCCACAAAAGTCTATGCCGGTATTTCGAGCCGTTTCGGCATCCACTGTGCTGTCCCCAATATAAAGTGCCAACTCTTTTTTAGCTTTTAATTTCTTCAGTGCTGCCTTTACTCCTTGTGGATGAGGCTTGGCATGCTTCACATCCTCACCACCAATGATAACGTCTATAAAACCTTTGGGGAAATAACGTTCCATTACCCCCTCAATCCGGTAACGATATTTGGTTGAAATGATGGCAATCTTGCAGCCCAACACCTTCAGTTTGGTCAGCACTTCTACCGTCTCGGGAAAAAGAACAGTGTTGTCGTTCATGTATTTGTCTGCCTCACGGGTATATTCCAATTTCCAAGCTGCCAATTGCTCAGGATTATTCACTCCTGTTAGGATGGCAAACGAATCCTCTAGTGTTTTGCCTATCGTTCTCTTGATTTCCATCTCTGTTACCTGTTCATATCCGTGACGGTGCAGCACATTGGTGAAGCACATCACGATACCTTTCGACGAGTCAGCAAGTGTCAAGTCGAAATCAAACAGATAATAGAGGTAGTCTTTCATCCTTCTAAGTTTAGTATTGCAAACATACAACAAATCCCTAAGACTACAAAAACTTATCATCAAATTCGTCTTTATTATCTGTTTTTCGTTTTTAGGTGGAGTTCTCATGGATGGTTAATTATTTTTTAGTTACTTTGCATCAAGATAATAAATTGATTCAGTAATGGGAACATTTGAAAAAGAAATTTCTTTAGTGAGGAAGAAACCTTGGCTGGTGGCACTCATCAGTGCGTTCTTTGTGGCCTATCCTAATAACGCCTGGTTGTTGTGTGACCTTGACATGTTCGTGAAGCCAGACGAGCTTGTGCCATTCTTCATTTTCTTCTTCTGCCGTTTGGCCTATTTCTGGTTGCTGATGTGGCTTATCCTCATTTATGATTTCAAGCACATCACTAGCATCCATTTCATTCGTCATGCAGGCATTAACCTGCTGCTCACGCTTGTTGGATTTGGCATCTATTTTATTGTTACCCATCTGACGGTCAGTTTCGACCATTTCATCAGCATCTTGTTCTTCCAGTTTATCGTGATCTGGCTTGTCACTGCACTAATCAGTTACATCAACGTGCTGTTTGAATATCAACTCAAAAAAGAAAAAGAGATAGAAAGGCTTCAGATCGAGAATCTGGAAAGCCGTTGCAACGCACTCACAAACCAGATAAATCCTCACTTCTTCTTCAACTCACTCAACGGCATTTCGTCGCTGGTGAGGAAGAAGAACGATGAGAACACCCTGAATTACATCAGCGAATTGTCTGACATCTTCCGCTACATCCTGCAGAGCGAAGGACGCAGCCTGGTGAAGTTGGATGACGAGCTGAAGTTCGTTGAGGCCTTTGGCCATGTTATGCAGGTACGCTATGGAGAGAAGCTACACATCCAAGTAGATGTGCCGAATGACAAACGTGAGCTACAATTGCCCGTATTGTCATTACTCCCTCTGTTAGAGAATGCAGTGACGCACAATATAATAGACAGTGAGCATATCATGAATATCATGATTAGTTTGAATGGAGACAATGTACTGAAGGTGAGCAATCCTGTGTATCCCAAGCTTACACCTCCTGTTACCAATGGCACAGGCTTGCGTAACCTTGCCTCTCGCTTTGAGATGATGCTGGGGAAACAGATTAAGACGAGTAATAATGGAGTCACATACGTAGTTAGCTTACCTTTAGGCTAATTCTCTATTATTCATTATTCATTAAAGAAATGAAGGTTCTGATTGTAGAAGACGAAACCGCAGCTGCTGATAATCTGCAAGAGATGCTGCATGAAATAGACCCCACCATCGAGGTGCTGGGCAATACTGAGAGTGTGCAACAAACCATACGTTGGCTACAGCAAACGACATGCCCGATCTGATATTTATGGACATACACCTTAGCGACGGCTCTTCATTTGCCATCTTCAAACAGATGGAGGTTGAAACACCTATTATCTTTACAACTGCATATGACCAATATGCCATCGATGCCTTCAAGGTGAACAGCATTGACTACCTGCTTAAGCCCATCAAGGAACAGGAACTTCGACAGGCATTATTGAAATTCAGTAAACTGGGTCAGCAAGATACTGACCATTATCTTCAACTGCTTAAGCAACTGACTGCTGAGCAAGAATATAAGTCACGACTACTCATCCCTTATCGCGATAAGCTTTTGCTAGTTGAGGTGAAAGACATCCTTTGCATCTATTCAACCAATAAAAATACGGAAGTGTATGCTAGGAACGGACATCGTTACTCATGCAATACTTCGCTTGATCAATTGATGTCGCAGCTGAATCCAAATGAATTTATACGTGCCAACAAGCAGTTTATTGTTGCTCGCTCAGCTATTACAAACATTACCATTTGGTTTGATAGTAGATTGTTGATAAACGTTTGCGTGGAAGTGCCTGAACGCATCTATGTAAGCAAAAACCGTGCGGCAGAGTTCAAGGCGTGGGTGGTAAAATGACGATTCATGACTTGAATGCTTGTTGGTCTGACGGCATAAGACCGAGAGTCTGTTGGTGTCTGACCAGTAGTCAGTACATATCAGACCAACAGTCAGTATATATCTGACTGCTAGTCCGATGCTATTAGACTCGAGCTGACTCAAGCAATGTTGAATATCAACTAATTACATAACATCATTCACAAAGCAATGATGTTTACATTGATTCGCACCAATGATGAAGTTAGAGTACACCGATGGCACCTAGGGACACCAAATCGTAACGAAGCCAGGTGAACAGCAGGATGGTAAATAAGCATAGCATCATGATGATGGTAATCCAATCATCCAGGCCATATCCCCAAGAACATTAACGAATCCTTAAACTATTTAGACTCTATTTGTGGCATTTTATCTTCTGCCAATCCAATCAGGTAGAGGGCTGTGAGAACCTCACCCGGCATAGTGTAATCTTGCTGATGTTGTAAGAGATATTGCTTGTATGTGTTGGCTTGCTTGGCGTTTTGTTTATACAGCAACTCATAGGTAAAAAGAACAGCCTTTTTCATGGCTGAGTATTTGCCATTTGTTTCAGTATATTGGGCTATGGATTTTGTCCACAACTGCTGTACTACCTCTGGACGATTCAAGGTAAGCAGTTCCAACATGACACGTTCGCCACATACCTCGTTAAATAATAGTTGAGGTAGTTGTTTGCCCACAGCCATGATTTCTTCTGCTACCTGTCGTGCCTCATCGAGCTTGCCCTGGTCTTCCAACCAAGCCATATAGTTGATGCGGGCGGTGAATTCTATGTAATTGCATTTATCATTTACGGGATTGCAGGCAAACCATTCCTTTGGTAACTCCTTCGGTCTTTTTCCACGACTGAGCATACCCACAATTTGGAGGGAACGAGCCATGATGACACGTAACTCAGGATGACGCCATAGCACCAGGATATTATTGCCATCGTTGCTGACGCCTCCTGCCACCATGGGAATGCCGTTCAATAGGGCCATTGCGATGCCCACGAAGGCAAACATAATGAAAAATGTCTGAGGTAAAACGCTGAGATTGAAGATGTGAAGTACTACGATGCTTATGACTGTGAGTAGCAAGTTTATCAGTACGCCGCCAGCGTTGTACCAAAACCAAGGAACTTTCTTCATGTCTTGGTCTTCGGGCAGGTCAAGAAGGCACTGTCCTGCGGTGCCTTGAATGAAGAAACGTTTCCACTTGAGGCCTTTCTCGGTATTAATCAAGGTGAGATGGAACGCACGAAATGATATGAACTTGTAGCCTGTGAGAAGTCCTGTGATGAGATGTCCTATTTCGTGCAGAATGATATGGAGGAAGATGCTAAGCACAAGGAATGTCAATGTCGTTATGATGCCGAAGACGAGTCTGCCGTAGTTAATGGTTTCCGAACTGCTTTCAACAGCTTGCTGGTCGTCGCCCACCAGCCACATCACCAGCATGATGCCAATATAGCCAATGGCTGCACCACATATCAGTCCAAACAGGGGCTTCAGTATTTTTTTCATTTTTATAAATATTGACATTCTATTAAATAATCTCGCCACAAAGATAATAAAATAATATTTTGAAAAAGAATGTATAATTATAATTCGTCACGAAAGCAGTGTTGTACTCATGTTATCAATCTTTCGTTTCTCCATGTTTTGTATGTTTTTAAGCTTAAAAAATGGCATTCTTGCGCGAAATATAAGTTTTTGCGCATGGTATTTCGTGTATTCGTGGGCAGGTTAGTGGTGTTTTTGATAAAAAAAATCGTATTTTTGCAAAAATATAAAATACTTAATATTTGCATGACAGGAACAAATCTACTTATAGTAGCTATTATTATTGTCTTCGTGATATCTTTTATTATCACGGTACTGGTACTTTATGTTAATACGAAAAAGATTATAGCCACTAATACTAAACTGGTGGAGAACCAAAATACTCTTCTTGAACAATACAAGATTCTGGGTAGTGAACTAGAGAGACGTATGAGTGAACTAGAGGAGCAGAAAGAGAAAATTGAAATACTTAAACGCCAACATGATGAATTGGCAGAGCAACTGAAGCAAGGTGTAGCAGATGAGATGACCCTTTTGCGTGTGAAAATGCGCGAACATCGGGAAAATATAGAGAAGGCTGCTGATATGACTGATGAACAGTTGATGGTATGGATAGATAGTAAGATGGAAGAAACGCATCTTTTCACGGATTCAAGTCTGACACTGAAGTCGATGGCAAATGCTTTGGGCATTACGCAAAAGCGTCTTGCATCACTGTTTAAGAACCATCCTAAATATGGAAGTCTTGGTGAATACCTCAACGAGAAGCGTTTTCTCTATGCATGCCATTTATTGCGCGAAGAGCCAAATTGGACGATTGAAGCTATTGGTGCAGAAGCGGGTTTCGGCGGTCGTCGTACATTCCAAACTGAGGTGAAGCGACGTCTTGGTATCACACCACTTCAGTACCGTCAAGGTATGGAAAGTGTCAGTGGTGCTAATAGTTGATTATTTTACCAAAACCCTTCTTTGTACCCAGGCATAGATAATGATGATAACGATGGTGGGAATCTCCAACGGCAAATTGGCCAAACCTGATTCTGGACCGAAGATCAAGAAAGACAAAACAGGCACAATGCTGGAAATAAGAATGTAAAGTGCCATCCAAATACCGACCTGACGCAACCGACCGCGATAACTGATGGCTATCAGACTGCCCAACGGCAGATAGACCAGCATCAGCGAAATACTAATGGGCAATCCTATGGAATACATGATAGCGGGAATCAAAATAGTGAAAAAGCCTGCCAAGTTAAGTGCTATAACTAACCACCACCATTTTTTAAAGGTCGATACAGCGACTTCATGCCTCGCAGAAGTCCAATGTACATTACCATAGCACCTAATGTCTGGATGAATGCCAAGGCTGTTGAAGCATGATTTTCCATCCAATGCATCAATGGCGTCCAGTTGCAAGCAGCTTGTATAAGGTAACACACAAATGCCAGTTCTATCAGCCAGCGAGGCAATCCACTCTCCACGTGATCCACGTCGTACTTACTTTCAATACTCTCCGCCATCTCAGTGGTACACTTATTCTGTTCTTTATTCTCCATACCATTTCTTATTATAATCTAAAGCAAAGGTACAACATTTTCTAGATTGTCAAGAACCAAAAGGGTATAAAAAATCAACAATTCTGCGCATAATTGATAATCCTGCGCAACAACTCTGACTACTTTTTTTGCTGTTTTCCTATTATTTCATTTGATAGCAGTATCTTTGTAAAGAAAAATGAAGCAACACTATTTATGAGCCCAAGAGTCACTGAAGGCTACATGCCATTTATGGAGTACCAAACCTACTATCGTATAGTGGGTGAAGCATCGGGGAAAACACCCCTACTGTTGCTCCATGGTGGCCCTGGCAGCACGCATAACTATTTCGAGGTACTTGACAGCATTGCTGATACAGGGCGACAAGTCATTTCTTACGACCAAATAGGTTGTGGTAACTCCTATCTCGACGGCCATCCAGAACTGTGGACGCAAAAAACATGGATAGACGAACTCATTGCCATCCGTGAATACCTGCATCTGGACACAGTCCATATACTTGGACAGTCGTGGGGAGCCATGCAGGCAATTGCCTATGTGATAGACCACCAGCCTCAGGGAGTCAAGTCACTGATACTTTCATCTGGTCATGCCTCCAGCAGTTTGTGGGCAAGTGAACAGCACCGCCTCATCAAATATCTGTCAGCAGAAGACCAGGAAGCGATAAGTCGTGCAGAAGCTACAGGCAATTGGGACGACCCCGCCTACCTGTGTGCCAACGAGCATTACTTTAAGCAGTTTGTCATCAGTGTCGATGAACACTCGCCCGAGTGCATCAAGCGCCCCAAGCGCTCTGGTACTGAAGCCTACCTCTATGGTTGGGGTCCCAATGAGTATCAACCTCTTGGCAACTTGAAAGACTTTGAGTACACTGACAGGCTAAACCAGATTGTTCAGCCAACACTCATCTGCAGTGGCACGAGCGACATCTGCACCCCTGTAGTTGCAGCATCACTCTATGAGCATATACCTCACAGTCGATGGCATCTGTTCCGGCATGCCCGTCACACCTGCTTCATCGATGCTCATGAGGAGTATTGCCAAGTGCTCATCCGCTGGCTGCAGGAGAATGATATGTAAATACTTAGCAAGAAGAAATATAAATTATAATAATTAATAAACATGAAATTAAGAAATGTATTAGCATTTGTCGTGGGGTTGACAATGACTTTGCCAGCAAGTGCACAGTGGAGCAGCTGGGACACCCAGAGGGTTATCAGTGGCGTATTCGGCACAGCTAATGCCGCTATACAGTCGGCGGAACGTAAAAAGGAGATGGAGATTCTTGCTCGCCAGAAGGTTGAGTTTGAGCAGAGTTATCAGGACGCTTTGACAGAGGCCAAAGCTTATGAGGCCGACGAGGAGTGGGAGGAAGCCCTTGAGAAATATGAGGAAGCTGCCAAGTTGAACTGCAAGTACGGCTACTCCGATCAGCACACATTGTCCAGGAAGATTTCCAGCCTCTATGTAAAAGGTGGTCGTGAGGATGACGGACCCAGCATCTTGCACAATGACGATGTGACGCTTGCAGACTATTCCTCTTACCGTTATATGCGTGAGAATCCCATTTACGTGAATAAGAAAAAGGCACAGAATATTAAGATATTGCGAGTGGCTTGCTCAAGCACGGAAACTCGTGTTGAGATGGAGTACGAAGCCGGCAGTAGTAACGCAGGTCTAAACATCAAGGGCTCAACTTATATTAAAGGTAACAAGGGGGGTAAACTTGATTTGATTGGTGTTCAGAATATTACAATGTATCCTGCCAATACAGTCATTCCATGGCCCTACCAAAAACTACGCTTTGCCCTGATTTTTGAAGCCCTGCCCGTTGATGCCTCGGATTTTGACCTAATAGAACCCTCTTCCGTTTGGCAGTTCAAAGATATCAAGTGCAAGTAACAAATTTTTTATAATAGGTATATGAGAAAGAATTTAATGTGGATGTTGACCGCCATCCTTTTCTGCGGTCTTACAGCAACAGTATTGAGTTCATGTAGTAAGGACAGCGACAGTTCATCAACTGGCGGCGGTGGTGGCGGTGGCGCTGATGCAGCTGTTGGTATGAATGTATCCTATTCAATACAAGTAGGTGCAATTACTAATGAGGGCTATACTATAAAGGTAGAATATACCGATGCAGACGGTAAGTCTAAATCAGAAGTCATTACCGATAAGTTCTCAAAGGATGTTACTATTAAAGGCGTGCCTTGCAGCGCAACATTAATTATTACTGCTACGCCTAAAGAGAACTTGACTGGCGATAAGTACGACATAGAGTATATCTACAAGATGACGGGTGTAGCCGTTAATTCTAAGGGAAAGGAATTTGGCACCTTGAAGCCTAAATCTGAAACAGTGATACAACATGGTATAACAAAAGACAAAATGAAGGTATTTACAAAAGAAGCCACCATAAACTGTACATCTTCTGGCGTAACCCCATAAGTCATATTTATAAAAAGTGCGCACCCATTAATCTGTAATGGGTGCTTTTTTTTGCGGTTTTCCTGATTAATCCAGCTTCAGCACAGCGAGGAAGGCCTTCTGTGGCACTTCCACATTGCCAATCTGCTTCATGCGCTTCTTGCCTCGCTTCTGCTTCTCCAACAGCTTGCGCTTACGGCTAACATCACCTCCGTAACACTTGGCGGTAACGTCCTTGCGCACCTGCTTGATGGTCTCACGGGCAATGATCTTGGCACCGATGGCTGCCTGTACGGCAATATCGAACTGCTGGCGGGGGATGAGCTCCTTCAG
The DNA here is from genome assembly GCA_017534535.1 of Bacteroidaceae bacterium. GTDB lineage: Bacteria > Bacteroidota > Bacteroidia > Bacteroidales > Bacteroidaceae > Bacteroides. The sequence continues at coordinate 119,743 of JAFXVZ010000033.1, forward strand.
CTTCTCACACATACGGCGTCCCAGGTCGTAGGCGTTGCTCTCGTGGGTGAGGGTGGAGAGGGCATCGACAGGCTCGCCATTGAGCAGGATGTCGAGCTTGATGAGCTTGGAAGGACGGAAACCGTTGGGGTGGTAGTCGAAGGAGGCATAACCCTTGGAGATGCTCTTGAGCTTGTCGTAGAAGTCAATCACAATCTCTCCCAACGGAATGTCGTAATAGATCTCTACACGGTTACCACTGACATACTCCTGCTTCACCAGTTCGCCACGCTTGCCTAAGCAGAGCGTCATGATAGGACCGATATAGTCGGTGGCGGTGATGATGCTGGCACGTATATAGGGCTCGTCGATATGGTCGATGGTGGTGGGGTCGGGCATGGATCCCGGGTTGTGTACCTCGGTCATCACACCATGCTTGTCGTAGATGTTGTAGCTTACGTTAGGCACGGTGGTAATGACATCCATGTCGAACTCTCGGTCCAGACGCTCCTGCACAATCTCCATGTGGAGCAATCCGAGGAAGCCACAACGGAAACCGAAGCCGAGGGCAACGGATGACTCTGCCTGGAAGGTGAGGGCCGCATCGTTGAGCTGCAACTTCTCCAAGCTGGCACGCAGGTTCTCGTAGTCTTCGGGAGAGATGGGATAGACGCCTGCAAACACCATGGGCTTCACCTCTTCGAAGCCTGAGATGGCTTTGTCGCACGGACGGGCTATGTGGGTGATGGTATCGCCCACGCGTACCTCGGTGGAGGTCTTGATGCCACTGATGATATAGCCTACGTCGCCTGTACGCAACTCGTTGCGGGGTATCATGTCCATCTTGAGCACACCCACCTCGTCGGCATCGTATTCCTTGCCAGTATTGAAGAACTTCACCTTGTCGCCCTTATGGATGACACCGTTCACCACCTTGAAATAGGCGATGATGCCTCGGAAGGAGTTGAAGACGGAGTCGAAGATGAGTGCCTGCAACGGAGCGTCCTCGTCGCCTTCGGGATGAGGCACACGCTCGACGATGGCATTCAGTATCTCTTCTACACCCAAGCCTGTACGGGCACTGGCACGGATGATGTCTTTGCGGTCACAACCCAACAGCTCGACAATCTCGTCCTCCACCTCGTCGGGCATGGCGTTAGGCATGTCGCACTTGTTGATGATGGGGATGATTTCGAGGTCGTGCTCCAACGCCATATAGAGGTTGGAGATGGTTTGTGCCTGCACTCCCTGACTGGCATCGACCACCAACAGGGCTCCTTCGCAGGCGGCGATGCTACGGCTCACCTCATAGCTGAAGTCCACGTGTCCCGGAGTGTCAATGAGGTTGAGGATGTAGTTCTCACCCTTGTACTGGTACTCCATCTGGATGGCGTGGCTCTTGATGGTGATGCCTCGCTCTTTCTCCAGCTCCATGTCGTCGAGCATCTGTCCCTCGGTAATCTGTATGGTGTGGGTGAACTCCAGCAGACGGTCTGCCAGGGTGCTCTTGCCATGATCGATATGGGCGATGATGCAGAAGTTTCGGATATTTTTCATTCGCAAATAATCTCGTTACCTGTTTCTGTAATCAAAATGTGGCTCTCCCATTGTGCTGATGGCAGGCCGTCTTCGGTGCAAACCGTCCAACCGTCATCCTCGTCGATGAACACCTGGTACTTGCCCATGTTGATCATCGGCTCGATGGTGAAGGTCATGCCCGGCACCAGTACCATGCCTGTGCCTGCCTTACCGAAGTGGTTGACATTGGGTTCTTCGTGGAACTTCACACCACAACCGTGTCCGCACAAGTCGCGTACCACACTGAAGCCGTTGCTCTCGGCATGTTGCTGGATGGCTTCGCCTATGTCGCCCAAGCGAGCCCAAGGCTTAGCTATCTCCACACCAATATCACGGCACTCCTTGGCCACACGCACCAACTTCTGGTTCTCTTCGCTCACATTGCCAATCATGAACATACGACTGGCATCGGCATAGTATCCTTTGTAGATGGTGGTCAGGTCAACATTCACGATGTCGCCGTCCTTGATGACCTCGTGTATGCTGGGGATACCATGACACACCACATCGTTGATGCTGATGCATGAACTCTTGGGGAAGCCCTCATACTGGAAGGGGGCAGGGATGGCGTCGTGGTCGGTGGTGAAGGCATATACGGCGTGGTCGAGCTCAGCAGTGGTAACGCCTTCTTTCACCAATGGGGTGATGAAGTCAAGTAATGCTTGGTTGATCTTGCCTGCGGCACGGATGCCCTCTATCTGTTCTTTGGTACGGAGCAAGGTGCGCTTAGGCATGTGGTAACCACGACGGATGCAGTCCTGCACCTTCTCTTCCACTTCCTTGCTATAGCCGTTGGGGGTATATTTGTTGCCCCCGAAAATTTTCTTCATACTCATTGTTTCGTAAATTTTGCCTGCAAAATTACAACTTTACAAGTTTATTCGCAAACAAAAACGATTTAATCTCTGTTGATAAGGAATCGCAGGATGGATGCCATGATGTGCTCACGCTCAACGGCATCGTTGATGGCCTCGAAGGGGAAACCCATAGAGAACGTATGATAGTCATTGCCCTTGTAGGCAACAGCGGCACTCTCGTTGGTGTCGGTATAGACCATTGCCGTGAAGGCATCGCCTACGGCAGAGAGGATGTCGGCGGAACTGACGGCATAGCTCTGGGCATTCAGTGAGGCAGGCATCTTCACCGTGCGGTTCATGCCGTAAGCTCCCAGGATGCCACCTAATTTGCGATGGGGAGCAGCAAACTGGTACTTCAGGATGTTCTGGGTGAAGTCGGCTTCGGAGGTGCTTTGCATATCACTGCCGATATAGCTGCCACTGACGAAGACGTTGCCTCCTGCGGAGGTGTAGGCTTGGAGAATGTTCTGCATCTCGGGAGAGAAAGTCTTGTAACGCTGACCGAACAGAGGGTGGGCATTAGGGTCATCACGCTCCATGCCCAGGATATAGTCAATGGCTCCAAAACCTTCTGTGGAGACATAGCCTGCTTCCAATGCTTCGTCACTGGAGGAGGCAAAGCTGTAGAGTACAGCATTAGCGATGGCTTGTCCGTGCACAAAGGGATAGTCGAACATGTTGCCACCGAACGTGAGTCCTTCCCATTCTCTGCCACTGTCGCCACGCAGACTCTCGCGTGCCGTGCGACTGAAATTGCTCTGTCTGCCACCCGTAGAGATGTCGTAATGATAGGCCACACCCGGGTCAGCATCAAAGTCGAAACCAGCCTCCTCGTCGGTATTGATAACAGCAGGTGGTGCAATACGGTCGAAGCCGTTGACGATAAGCACCTTTGCCGTTTCCTGTGAGGATTTGTAGGCACTGAGGATTTCACTCGGCATGCTCTCACCTCCCTTGTTGATGGCGGTGACTTTGAACGAGTAGAGCACGTCGGGTTGAAGCTCGAAATTCAACGAGGTGTCGTTGACGCGGATACCATTGTCGAAGTCGCCATTGCCCATGCGGGTATATATAAGGTAAGCTTCGGGTTTGGCAGTAGGCTCCAACGGGTCTTCTGTAGGTTGCCAGCTGATCTGCAGGGTGTTGTCGCTACTGAACTGGGTGGTAAAATGGGTAACAGGCAGGGGTTGCACCACATAGTCGTCGCCATGTTGCGTGGTGACGAATCGCAGTACGGCCTTGTAGATGGCACGTCCCAAGGTGAACTTGAAATTGGGGTCGTGGCCGTAACGCATATCCTCAAAATTCTGGTGACTCAATGTCTCCAAGATGGCCGATGGCATGGCGGGCAGGCGTGTCTCGGAATAGTTGCGGTTCCACATGGCACGACGGCGCCAGTACTTGGGGTAGGTGGCTCGGATGTCGTTGATGACCTGTGTGTGCAGCAAGTCGGCCAAGTCGCGTGAAGCATAACGGTCAACACCGGAAGCCAACAAGCCCTCATTGAAATCTGTTGTATAGATGGCAAGCGAACCGAAGATACTGTCTTCCTTGGCAATACCGGCATCGCTATGGATGGAGAACACTGTCTCGAACGGCACCTTCATGCCTACCTCATCAGGGTTGAAGATAGAACCTCCAGAGAGGTAGTTCACTGTCTTGGAACGTACATTGATATCGTCGTTATAGTCGTTCTTACCTTCGTAGGTGGAGTAAATGCTGTCGTGCATGCCTGCCCATTGTGCCCAATAGCATGCACCTTCCAGATAACGGGGCATACCACTTGTTGAACCACCTCTCAGCATGTTGCCCATGCCTCCGCCAAATCGTACGGCATCAGCAGTAACAATGCCTGTTTCCTTGCTCTCGTTGCTGAGTGTCACCATATTGGCAGGGGTACGGCCTTTCTGGAAAAAGAAAGTGCCCAGATAGACCCAGGTGCCTCCACCCATCTGCTGGTTCACCTGTACCTCGGTGACATTGCCTCCATGATAGATATGATAATGGGCGTCAGACACACTTCGGGGCGTGGTTTGGTAACTTACATATACTGCATATTCGCCTGACTCGGGAATATCAGGTATCCATTGGATGCGAGCATCACCTTCTTTCTCTGTGAAAGTATATCGGGCAGTACCTGACTTGAAGGGGTTCTCTCCATAATCATAGTTGCGTTTCCAATAGGCAAAGCCCGCACTGTCGCATTGCATCCAACTGGATTTATTGCTCTCTATTTCCTTGTATTCTGAGCGTGAGAACTGCATACCATCATTATCAACCACCACTTCGTGCCTCTGGATGTCCCTCTCACGGGGAGTATAAACCACAGCTCCTGCATTCTCCAACATCGGAATAACGAAAGGCAGGACGATGCTTTGCGTAAACTGGTCTTCGGTGGTGCCATACAGGCGTGGGCGTTGCCATCGCCACTCCTTGCGTTTGATATCGTAGTAGATGCCGTGACTTTGCCAGAGGGCAATATGGCGATTGCTCATGCCCTTGGTGGGAGTGAATGGGTGCGAAAGGTTCTTGGTCCAAGGATTTCCCTTGTATTCCAAACGACCAAACAAACGTTTGGCGTCTTTATCTGGATTGTAATAGTTGGGTATCAGTTGCTCAATGGCACGCTCGCCACTGAGGATTGTAAGTTTATAGTTTTTCAGCTCTTGAGGAATTAGTTGATTGAAATCGTGGTAGAATTGCTGCACATTCTCTGTTCGAAGTGGGATGTAAGCAAGACGCAGATTGACAAATACATCTAGTTTTTTTGTATTATCGTCAATCTTGATGCTATCCACTGCTATTTTCTCCACCTTTACGTCTGGGTCCACGTAACCGCCGAGGTAATAGTTCAATTTCTCCAACAGGTCTTCCTGTGGAGTCTGAGCTGATGAGCAAAGTATGCAACTCATCAATAGTAGTCCTGTCAGTATGTAGTTTTTAATACTCATCTGTTAATTGATAATCTCGCAAAGCGAGATGTTAATTGTCAAGGTTTCTTGCGACTTGTCAATCAGATTTCAAAGTTCTCAGGATACTTCCCCTTATAGTCTTTAAAATACTGCTTGATTTCAACAATGTCCTTGTCGTAATCGCCTGAAGGAATCATCGTTTTAGTACACTCGATAACTTTTCGGCTGTAGTCTAAACCAAAAAACATGATAGGTACCCCAGCATTCAAGGCAATATAATAGAAGCCCTTTTTCCAATGGGGATTGGCCTTGCGGGTACCCTCAGGTGTCACCGCCAGACATAATTGTTTTCGCTCCTTAAACAGCATCGCTAGCTGCTCTGTCAGTGCATTTTTCTTGCTTCGATCCACAGGAATTCCCCCCATCCAACGAAAAATGATACCCAAAGGGAAGAAAAACCAGTCCTTCTTCATCAGGAAACTAGCATCTCTTCCCAAAGCACCCCACATGAGCTTGCCTACAAACAAATCCCAATTAGAAGTGTGCGGTGCTACACATATCACACATTTGTCTTCGATGGGGACAGTAAAGTTATTTTCCCATCCCAGTAATTTGAAATAGATAAATCCGAAAAGTTTTTTCTTGATCATTTATCTGCTAATGTTAATTTGTCGATTGCGTCAATGATTTCAGTGACTTTCTGGTCGAATTCTTCATGAAACTGCTTGTAGAAACCTTTTACATTCCCTGGTTGGGTGTGACTGATGCGGCTCAAAAAGTCATCCTGAGTGTTTAATATATCAGCCAAAACCTCATCTGCCATGTGTGGGTTTACTCCTTTAATGTACAACTTAGCTGCCAAGCACTCTGCAAATAATGCACTTGATACCTCGTTCACGAACTGCTTTAGGTCTTTTCTTTTAGCCATAATTTTTCCCTCCTGTAAATTGATTATTTGGATTCATGGTGTAAAGATAGTAAAATATTTCTAAATCTCCATGCAACAATGAAATAATAATTTGCATATCTGCTAAAAAATTGCGATATTTGCAGCTCAAATAATGTGTAAACTTAATTTAAATAGAAAAAAATGACAAAAAGTGCATTGCAAATCGCGAGGGCTGCGTATCAGCCCAAACTGCCAAAGGCGCTGAGAGGTAATGTTAAGACCGTTGCAGGTGAACCTACTCAGTCTGTTGCAGACCAGGAAGAGATTAAGAAGTTGTTCCCCAACACTTACGGAATGCCTCTGATCAAGTTTGAGAACGCTGCTGAGGCAGCTAACTTCGCTCCTATGAACGTGGGTGTAATCTTGTCAGGAGGTCAGGCTCCTGGCGGTCACAACGTGATGTCAGGTCTGTTTGACGGACTGAAGAAACTGAACCCAGCTAATCGTCTGTATGGTTTCCTGATGGGTCCTGGTGGTTTGGTGGACCATAAGTACATCGAACTGACTGCTGAGATTATTGACGAGTATCGTAACACTGGTGGTTTCGACATCATTGGTTCTGGTCGTACCAAGTTGGAAAAGGTGGATCAGTTTGAAAAGGGTTTGGAAATCCTGAAGGAGCTGAACATCAAGGCTGTGGTTATTATTGGTGGTGATGACTCTAACACTAACGCTTGTGTGCTGGCTGAGTATTATGCTGCTAAGAACTATGGCATTCAGGTGATTGGTTGCCCAAAGACTATTGACGGTGACTTGAAGAACGACCAGATTGAGACTTCATTTGGTTTCGATACCGCTTGCAAGACTTATTCAGAAGTAATCGGTAACATCGAACGTGACTGCAACTCTGCCCGCAAGTACTGGCACTTCATCAAACTGATGGGTCGCTCTGCATCTCACATCGCACTGGAGTGCGCTTTGCAGGTACAGCCTAACTATACCATCATCTCTGAGGAAGTAGAGGCTAAGGATCTGTCTCTGGATGACATCGTTACTGATATCGCTAAGACAGTAGCTGACCGTGCTGCTGATGGCAATAACTTCGGTACCGTACTGATTCCTGAAGGTCTGATTGAGTTCATCCCTGCTATGAAGCGTCTGATTGCTGAGCTGAATGACCTGCTCGCTGCTAAGGGTGCTGAGTTTGCTGAGATTCCTGCTAACAAGCAGCGTCAGTATATCATTGATAACCTGTCAAAGGTGAATGCTGAGATCTATGCTTCTCTGCCAGAGGGCGTAGCTCGTCAGTTGTCACTGGAACGTGACCCACACGGAAACGTTCAGGTATCTTTGATTGAAACTGAGAAGTTGCTGAGTGAGATGGTAGGCAACAAGTTGGCTGCATGGAAGAAGGAAGGCAAGTATGTAGGCAAATTCTCTGCTCTGCATCACTTCTTCGGTTATGAAGGCCGTTGCGCAGCTCCATCTAACTTCGATGCTGACTATTGCTACTCATTAGGTTTCACTGCTTCTGTGCTGATTGCTAATGGCAAGACTGGTTACATGGCTTCCGTTAAGAACCTGACAGCTCCTGCTGAGCAGTGGATTGCTGGTGGTATTCCAATCACTATGATGTTCAACATGGAGCGTCGTAATGGTGAGATGAAGCCTGTGATTCGCAAGGCATTGGTTGACCTGAATGGTGCACCTTTCAAGGCTTTGGCTGCTAACCGTGCTAAGTGGGCTAAGGAAACAGCATTTGTTTATCCTGGTCCTATCCAGTACTTTGGTCCTTCAGAGGTTTGCGATCAGCCTACCAAGACCTTGCAGCTTGAGAAAGCGTGATACACCTTATATAATTAATAGAGCGTGACCAGAGAGACTTTCTGCTTTTCGCGGAAAGTCTCTCTTTACAAATGAAAACAACTAAGATTACTAAGAAGCCCACAAAGAGGAAACGCAAGAAGAAATCGGGTGAAACACCCGTATGGAAACGAAACCTCTTCGCCATCGGCATCGTGTGTGCCCTTGGTGCTGTGTTCTATTTCTTTTTTGTTAATCCTTATAGTTTCCGCTGGAAACCCTGTTATGGATTCAAAGGCTATGGTGTGTGTTTGCCTTGTTCATATACTGTTCATGGTATTGACATTTCGCATTATCAGGGCAAGGTAAATTGGCAAGCCTTGTCGTCCTCGCAAAACGATCCTGAGTTTCCGCTCCGCTTCGTATTCTTAAAAGCTACGGAAGGTGGTGATTTAATGGATGATACCTTCCAGGAGAATTTCCAATGTGCTAAAGACTGGGGCTTTGTGCGTGGGGCCTATCATTATTTCATACCTAACACTGATGCCCGCAAACAGGCTCAGTTCTTTATCAATCAGGTAAAGCTCCTGCCTGGCGATCTTCCTCCAGTGTTGGATGTAGAGGTGTCGCCCAAACGCAAGACCCAGCAACAGTTCACACAAAACGTAAAAACTTGGCTCGATGTGGTGGAGGCATACTATGGTGTGAAACCCATCCTTTACGCCAGCTATAAATTTAAGGAGAAATACCTCAACGATACAATCTTCAATCGCTACCCGTATTGGATTGCCCATTACTATGTGGATTCTGTGCAGTATAAAGGTCGTTGGGACTTCTGGCAGCATACTGATGCTGGTACGGTACCCGGTATCCAGGAACAAGTGGATTTGGATGTCTTCAATGGCTCATTGGAGCAACTTCTGCAACTTACCATAACAAAATAAACTCTCCTTATTTGTTTATCTTCTGAATAAACATTATATTTGCCAAAAATAACCAAGGAATGATTATGAAGAAGATTAATTATGCATTCGTGCGTGCAATTTGTGCACTGATAGCTGGATTGGTACTGGTGTTGTTTCCCAACGAAGCTGGCAACTACTTCGTCATCACCATAGGTGCCCTGTTCTTGTTGCCTTCCTTGTTTGGTTTGATCACTTATTATGTTCATCGTAACGAGTTACCCTCCTTCTTTCCTATTGATTCAGTGGGAGGTGTGTTGTTTGGCTTGCTTTTGATGTTGATGCCAGGCTTCTTTGCCAATTTCTTGACCTTTGTATTGGGATTCTTTCTGTTGATAGGTGGCATACAACAACTTTCCATGTTGATTGCTGCACGCCATTGGTCTCAGGTTTCTCTGGGTTATTTCATTGTTCCCTCGTTGATATTGTTGGCTGGTATATATGCTTTGGTAAACCCTAACGGGACCCGTAATACTGCTTTCGTCATCATAGGCATCACATGTATTGTGTATGCGGTGTTTGAACTTGTCAATTGGTTTAAGTTTGCCCGCATTCGCCCTAAAATAACGGGAAATCAGGATGCTACCCAGTTAAACAAAAACGATATAGATATTGAAGATGCTCAGATAGTGGAAGATGGAACTGAATGAGATACTAAATAACCTTAAGATTGAGGAATTGAACCCCATGCAGTTGGCTGCACTTGAAGCATATGGGGTGGATAAGAACCTAGTGTTGCTCTCGCCCACAGGTTCGGGCAAGACATTGGCTTTTCTTTTACCGTTGGTGCAACGTTTGGATGCCCAAAGCGATGAGGTGCAGGCGGTGGTGCTGGTACCCTCACGTGAACTGGCATTACAGATTGAGACAGTGTTCAAGCAGATGGGTACACCCTTGAGGGTAATGAGTTGTTATGGAGGTCGCCCAACGATGGATGAACATCGCAGTATGAACGGCATCCATCCACAGGTGATTGTGGGTACGCCAGGTCGAATGAACGACCATTTGCAGAAGAGAAACTTCAATGCCAAGACGGTGCATACATTGGTGATTGACGAGTTCGACAAATGTCTGGAGTTTGGTTTCCAAGATGAGATGGCAGAGGTGATAGGGCAGTTGCCTTCACTGAAGAAGCGAGTGTTGTTATCTGCCACTGATGCCGAAGAGATACCCCAATTCACGGGTGTAGCTACAACAGAGAATGGTAAGTTGTTGAAAAACAAAGTTATCAAATTGGATTTCTCTGCTTCTGAGGAAGGTTCACCCAGACTTGCCTTACAAATGGTGGCATCTCCCCAGAAAGACAAGTTGGAAACATTGTATAGATTATTATGTCAGTTGGGCACTCAGACCTCATTGGTGTTTGTGAATTATCGCGAGAGTGTGGAGCGAGTGACGGGTTACCTGCAAGCTAAACGATTCCCTTGTGATATGTTTCACGGAGGTATGGAGCAGGATGACAGAGAACGTTCATTGTATAAGTTCCGTAATGGCACTTGTCCAGTACTGATTTCTACCGACTTGGCTTCACGTGGTCTCGATATCCCAGGCATTGACAACGTAATACATTATCACTTGCCCGTTAATGAAGAAGCGTTTACTCACCGCAATGGACGAACTGCTCGCTGGGATGCTACTGGACAGGCTTATATGATACTAGGTCCTGAAGAGCATCTGCCCAGTTATGTGAATGCTGAGGCTCCAGCCTATGAGTTGCCTGAAGATACTCCCAAGCCACCCAAGCAGGAATGGAGCACTATTTACATTGGTAGGGGCAAGAAGGATAAGCTGAATAAGGTGGATGTGGTGGGCTTTTTCTATAAGAAGGGCCAACTGGATAGAAATGATATTGGACAGGTGGATGTGAAGGATCACTATGCTTTTGTGGCTGTCAAACGAGCTAAAGTCAATCAGTTGCTGAAGTTGGTGGCAGGAGAAAAGATCAAAGGTATGCGTACCATTATTGAAGAGGCGAAGTAAAAATGCTCGTGTTTCTTGGTCATACGGAAATAAATTGCTAACTTCGCACCGTCAAATGACAGAATTGTGCAATTTAATTGTTTAATTTAATAAACAAATGCTTTATGAAGAAGTATAATTTCAATGCAGGTCCTTCAATACTTCCTCGGGAAGTGATTGAGGCTACTGCTCAACAGATTCTTGATTTCAATGGCTCTGGTCTGTCTCTGATGGAAATCAGCCATCGTGCGAAAGATTTCCAGCCAGTGGTAGATGAGGCGGTATCGCTGATTAAAGAGATTCTAGACATACCAGAGGGTTATTCCGTGATATTCCTTGGAGGTGGCGCCAGCCTTGAGTTCTGCATGGTTCCTTATAACTTTTTGGAGAAGAAGGCTGCTTACCTGAACACAGGTGTATGGGCAAAGAAAGCGCTGAAGGAAGCAAAGGCTTTTGGTGAGGTAGTGGAAGTGGCTTCTTCTGCTGACAAGAACTTTACTTATATTCCAAAGGGATGGACTTGCCCCGCAGATGTTGACTATCTTCATATCACCACCAATAATACCATCTATGGTACGGAGATTCGCAAGGATCTGGATGTTCCTGTTCCTATGATTGCCGATATGTCTTCTGACATTTTCAGTCGTCCAATCGACGTGAAGAAGTACAAGTGCATCTATGCGGGTGCCCAGAAGAACTTGGCTATGGCGGGTGTTACATTGGTGATTGTAAAGGACGAAGAGTTGGGCAAGGTGAGCCGTTATATACCTACCATGCTTGATTACCGTACTCACGTTTCTAAGGGTTCTATGTTCAATACTCCTCCTGTGGTGCCAATTTATTCTGCTTTGGAAACCTTGCGTTGGATTAAGAGGTCAGGTGGTGTAGAGGAGATGGATCGCCGTGCAAAGGAACGTGCCGAGATGCTATATAATGAGATTGACCGCAATAAGATGTTCCGTGGAACCGTTGTTCCGGAGGACCGTTCACTGATGAATCTCTGCTTCGTGATGGCGGACGAGTACAAGGAATTGGAAAAGGACTTCCTGGACTTTGCAGTAGCGAACGGTATGGTAGGTGTAAAAGGCCATCGTGATGTGGGTGGCTTCCGTACTTCCTGCTACAACGCCCAACCTCTTGAAGGCGTGAAGGCACTGGTGGCTTGTATGCAATTGTTTGAAGCAAAACATTAATTGATTGTTATGAAAGTATTAGTTGCTACAGAAAAGCCGTTCGCCAAAGTGGCTGTTGACGGCATTCGTCAGGAGATAGAAGCTGCTGGTTACGAACTGGCATTGCTTGAGAAATACACGGAAAAGGCTCAGTTGCTGGATGCTGTCAAGGATGTAGATGCACTTATCATTCGCAGTGATATTATTGATAATGAGGTGCTTGATGCAGCCAAGCAGCTGAAGATTGTAGTCCGTGCCGGTGTTGGTTACGATAATGTGGACTTAGCCGCATCTACTGCTCACAAAGTAGTAGTAATGAATACACCTGGTCAGAATTCTAATGCTGTGGCTGAACTGGTGTTTGGTTTGTTGGTGTTTGCTGTTCGTAATTTCTACAATGGCAAGGCAGGAACGGAACTGAAGGGTAAGAAATTGGGTATCTTGGCATTTGGTAATGTGGGTCGAAATGTGGCTCGTATTGCCGCAGGCTTTGGTATGGAGATTTATGCTTATGATGCTTTTTGCCCAAAAGAAGCAATTGAAGCAGCGGGCGTTCATGCTGTTGACTCAACAGAAGATTTGTTTGATGCTTGCGACATCGTTTCATTACATATCCCTGCTACTCCTGAAACTAAGAATTATATCAACTACGACTTGGTAAATCGTTTGCCGAAGGGTGGTGTCCTGATCAATACTGCTCGTAAGGAGGTAATTGATGAGGCGGGTTTGATGAAGCTGATGGAGGAGCGTGATGACTTGAAATATGTGTCTGACATTGCTCCTGCTTCTGCTGAAGATTTTGCCGCCAAATTCCCAGGTAGATATTTTGCTACACCTAAGAAGATGGGTGCCCAAACGGCTGAGGCAAACATCAATGCAGGTATCGCTGCTGCCAAGCAGATTGTTGGCTTCCTGCGTGATGGAATCACCAAGTTCCAGGTGAACAAATAATGGACGATACCTATAAAACGATATCAAAACAGGCAGAAGGAACTTACACCGAGAAAAGGAGTAAGTTCCTTGCCTTTGCTATACCTGTCAGAACTCATGATGAGATTAAAGAACAGCTGAAGTTTTATGAAAAGAAATACTACGATGCCCGACACGTTTGCTATGCTTATATGCTTGGGCATGAACGTAACGACTTTCGTGCCAACGATAATGGTGAGCCCAGTGGTACAGCAGGGCGTCCTATCTTGGGACAGATCAATTCTTTTGGCTTAACAGATATTTTAATTGTAGTGGTGCGTTACTTTGGCGGCATCAAATTGGGTACCAGTGGACTGATTGTAGCTTACAAGGCAGCTGCACAAGAAGCCCTAAGTTCTGCAGTTATTATCGAGAAGACAGTGGATGCAGATATATCCTGCAACTTCGAGTATCCTTTCCTAAATGATGTGATGCGCATTGTAAAAGAAGAAAGTCCTGAGATTATTTCTCAGGACTTTGATAATGATTGCCGCATGACTTTGCGGATTAGGAAATCGCAATACGATGTTTTGTATAATCGTCTTTCAAAAGTTGAAACCCTTCATTTCAAGGATTAGTCTTCAAACTTTTGATAACGAGTTGCTAACAATTTTCTATCTCCCAGTGTATCATTCACACGCGCCACATTGATCCAGAACTTATTATCTTTCACGCTCTCAATAGGATAAGCGGCTTTCTCGCGACTATAGCTATGATTCCACTCGCTTGAAACAACCTCATATTCTGGATGAGGCGCATTCACTAAGACATTGTCAGTCTTGTCTGCATCGCCATTTCTAATTTCCTCTATCTCATGCCAGATGGTATTCATTACCTCGATGAAGTTGTCCAATTCAGCCAAACTTTCACTCTCAGTCGGTTCAACCATCAAAGTGCCATGAACTGGGAATGAAAGAGTAGGGGCGTGATAACCGTAGTCCATCAGTCGCTTGGCAATATCAGCTTCGCTTATCCCAACTTCCTCATGCAATTTCCTGCAATCCAGAATCATTTCATGCCCAACGAAACCATTGGCACCACGATAGACGATGCCATAAGTGTCTTGTAAACATGCTACCATATAGTTTGCACTCAGGATGGCAATCTTGGTGGCTCGAGTCAGGCCTTCTGTTCCCATCATGCGGATATATCCATAAGCGATAGGCAAAATGCCTGCGCTACCAAATGGAGCTGCAGAAACCTCGTTAGAAGCATTGCCAAACAATGGATGACCTGGCAGGAAGGGCACCAAGTGTTGCTTTACACATACAGGACCCACGCCAGGGCCACCACCACCGTGAGGAGAAGAGAATGTCTTATGCAGATTTAGGTGACACACATCGGCACCGATGGTACCGGGGTTGGTAATGCCTACCTGTGCATTCATGTTCGCACCATCCATATAAACTTGTGCACCACAAGCATGTATGATGTCGCAGATTTCTTTTATTTCTACTTCGAATATGCCATGGGTGGAAGGATAGGTAATCATCAATGCAGCTAGAATATCTTTGTTAATTTCAGCTTTATCGCGAAGGTCGTTCAAATCCACATTACCCTTTTCATCACAAGCTACTGTAACAGTGGTGAAACCAGCTTGGACAGCTGAGGCTGGATTTGTACCGTGAGCAGAGGCGGGAATCAGTACTATGTTACGTTGTGACTGACCGATGCTCTCCAAATAGGCACGTATGATTCGTAAGCCAGTATATTCTCCTGCGGCTCCTGAGTTGGGTTGCAGAGTTACACCATCGAAGCCTGTAATGATTTGAAGTTCCTCGCTTAGGTTGTCAATTAGCTTGCGGTAGCCAGCTGCCTGATCTGCAGGTACCAGCGGATGCAGGTTGGCAAACTCAGGACGACTCAGTGGTAGCATCTCAGAGGCAGGATTCATTTTCATAGTGCAGGAACCCAATGATATCATCGAGTGTGTCAGCGAGATGTCCTTTCGATCCAAACGTTTGATATAGCGCATCATCTCCATCTCTGTGTGATACTTCTTGAAAACCTCGTGGGTGAGGTATGAACTAGTTCGAGCCAACACCTTATTTATATTAGAAACTACGGGAACGTCATCAATAATCTCTACTTCATGCTGGGCTGCAGCTGCAAAGATACGCAACAACTCGTTTAAAGCTGGAATATCGGTAGTTTCATCGATACTCAAACCTACATGTCCATTGCTGAAGTAATGTAGATTCACCTCATGCTGCAAAGCCACAGCCTTCAGTTGCTCTATCGTTACGCCCTTTGGCAAACCAATGTGCAAGGTATCGAAATATTGCTCATTGAATTGTTTGTAACCATAAGAAACCAGTTTCTTCTCCAGAAGCACGGCTATGCTGTGGATACGTTCTGCAATGGAGCGGATGCCTTCTTGGCCATGATATACTGCATAGAAACCAGCCATACTGGCAAGAAGGGCTTGTGAAGTACAGATGTTACTAGTTGCTTTCTCTCGCTTGATGTGCTGTTCACGAGTTTGCAAAGCCATGCGGAAGCATAGTTTGCCATATTTGTCTTTTGACAAGCCGATGATACGGCCAGGCATCTGTCGCTTATACTCATCACGAGTAGCGAAGAATGCAGCCGATGGACCTCCATAATACATCGGTGTGCCCAGGCGTTGTGAACTACCGAATACGATGTCGGCATTCCATTCGCCCGGAGGGGTTAACAGAGCCAAACTTAAGATATCGGCTGCAACAGCCACCTTGCAGTCGGCAGCATGCGCTTGCTCTACAAAAGCACGATAGTCTTCCACATTGCCATCCGCATTAGGATACTGGATGATGCATGCGAAGGTATCAGGTGACAGGGTAGCAGTCTTGTAACTACCTGTCTTTAATACGATTCCCTGCGGAACTGCACGAGTTTTCATCACTGCCAAGGTCTGTGGAAAGATACTCTCATCCACAAATACTACGTTTGCGCCTGCTTTCTGCTGAGTACGTGAACGCAGGTTGTACATCATTGTCACTGCTTCGGCAGCTGCTGTTGCTTCATCCAACAATGAGCAGTTGGCCAAGGGCATGCCAGTCAGGTCGGTGATGGCAGTCTGGAAATTCATCAAAGCCTCCAAACGACCTTGAGACACCTCAGACTGATAAGGAGTATATGAGGTGTACCATACAGGGTTTTCTAATACGTTACGCACTATCACAGCTGGTGTGATGGTGTTATACCATCCCATACCGATATAAGTAGTGTAAAGCTTGTTCATGGAAGCCAGGTTGGCAATGTGTTGAGCAAACTCATATTCGGTCATAGGAGTAGGTAGGTCTAAAGGCTGTTGTAGGCGAATGTTGGCAGGGATGGTCTTGTCAATCAACTCATCCAGTGTCTTTACGCCTATCTTCTGAAGCATCAGCTGTTCATCGGCTTCATTGATGCCGACATGACGGTTTACCAAAAGGTCAGTTTTCATGTTAGTCTTATAGTTTATAGTTAAATTCTAAAAAAAGGATTCTCAGTCTTCTCTATGCCGATTGTCGTGGGAGCTCCATGTCCAGGATAAACAATGGTCTCGTCAGGTAAAACAAACAACTTGGAGTTGATGCCATCTATCAAGGTGTCGAAGTTACCGCCGGTCAAATCGGCACGACCTATGCTTCCTTGAAATAATACATCACCAGAAAACATGCAGTTTTCGGTTGCGCAATAGAACACAATGCTACCGGGTGAGTGTCCTGGCACGTGTATCACTTCTAATTTGGTATTACCAAAAGTTACAAAGTTTCCTTCATGTAAATGCACAGCAGGTGGAGTGGGCATCTGATCCAGTCTGACACCAAACATGCGGCTCTGCTTGGGTGCTTCCTCTATCCAAAACAAATCAGCCTCATGGGCTTCGCTTCTCACGCCGAAGGTCTTTTCGCAGAATGGATTGCCACAGATATGGTCTATGTGCAGATGCGTGTTCAGCAGATGCTTTACCGTCAGTCTCATATTGGTGATAAAGTCCTGTAACGCAATCTTTTCTTCCTCATAATAGCAGCCTGGGTCAATCAGTACTGCCTCATGGGTATCGTCCCACAGCACATAGCTGTTTACTGGGAACATGTTAAATTCAAATCTCTTAATTTTCATATAGCTGTAAATACTACTTTCTTAGTTTCAAAATATGTTTCTTCAAAATAATCTTGCAGGTTCCAGAAAATGCAGCGTTTCATTAACTTCACTGCTTCATGTTCCAGTTCTCCGCCTTTCAGGCAAATCAATCCATTAGGCAGGGCATTCTTTTGTGTTTTGCTGATATTCTTCCTCACCAGTTTCTCAAGATTATCTAAGGGCATCACGGCACGGCTCACTACGTAATCGAACTTACCTTTCTCTTCTTCAGCTCTTTTGTGAGCAAAAGTCACATTCTTCAGTCCGATGCTTTGTGCCACCTCGGTAGCCACACGTATCTTCTTACCGATGCTATCGATTAGATGAAACTTTACCTCAGGGAAATAGATTGCCAACGGTATGCCGGGAAATCCTCCGCCAGTGCCTAGATCCATCACGGCTGTTCCAGGCTTGAAACAGATAACTTTGGCTATGCCCAGCGAGTGAAGCACATGATGTTCATACAAGTTGCCTATGTCTTTGCGGGATATCACGTTAATCTTAGCGTTCCAATCCTCATACAAGGTACCCAATGCCTCAAACTGCCTACGCTGTTCTTCTGTCAGTTCATCAAAATATTTATCAATTATATTCATATATCATTAGTTAATCGTCAATGTCCCTTCAGTTCTTTTACGATCATATATTCTGTATTTAAAATCGGATCCAACTGTTCAAAACTCAAGTCAATCTCCACAGGTCCCAAAACATACGGCGCAATCTCATAGATATTATATAGGAATGAGATGCCTCCGGGTGTCAGTTTGAAGTTTTCGGTGGGTATGATCTCAGCTGTTGTGCCATACCCCATCTCTTCTAACTCATCCTTGGTTTCTGCACCCATATCTTCCATCAGTTGTGCTATTAGCATCTCCGTCAATTCCTCGTCATATTCACCCACTAACAAATCGTTTAGCTCAATTTGCTTCAGTGTCCTTAGGTCGATATTCTGAAAATAGGTAAAATACACAGGATGAGCACCACCTGTGAACTCTTCCACATAAAAGCGGTAGGTCAGTAGGTGCTTGTCGTAGTACTCCACTTTTGTCTCTGCCTCGCGGGTGTAAGAATACCACACTTTATCGGGTTCACTGCCTGATTCTGCCATCTCACTGCGATACATAGGTTCCAAATCTTTGCGATAGGTGGCGAAGTATTGATTTGTAAACTCCCTAACGGCATCTGCTGGTGTTTGGGTAGAGAAGTTCTCTCCCAATACTAATGCCTGCAACATGTGATTAATGCTGTCTTTCATCTTTTCATCTGTTGCTTCGTTGACGAAAGAGAAATCAACCTTCACTTCTGCCTGGGGCTTACTCTCATCTGCAAATAAATGCTGACTTTCCTCAAGTGTGATTTTGTCAAACTTCAAGTTGCCCGTCAGCTTGTTTTCTTGTCTGCAGGCCCCGAAAAAAATACCTATGACAAGCAATATGTTGCATGTGCTTACAATATGTAACTTCATACCTGTTTCTGTTTTGTTGGATAAGCTGTTTCAGATAGCGAAGATACGAATAAATTTTCTTATCTTTGCAATCGAAACGTAAAAAACGCATGGGAAATCTTTTCATAGAGGATTGGGGACTGATTGATTATGCTCAGGCATGGCAGCGGCAAGAGGCGCTTTTCAACCTCAGGCTGCAACAAAAGGCGACAGGAGGTGCTGAGGCGATTGACCGTATCATTTTGTGTGAGCATCCTCATGTTTATACCTTGGGACGAAGTGGTAAGGCTGCCAATATGCTGATTTCTGAAGAGCAACTCAGACGCATAGGTGCTTCGTTCTTCCATATCGATAGGGGAGGCGATATTACCTATCACGGTCCTGGCCAGTTGGTGTGTTATCCCATTCTCGATTTGGAACATTATGGCTTAGGTCTCAAGGATTATATTCATCTCATCGAGGAGGCTGTTATCCGTGTCTGTGCTTATTATGGCATCGAGGCTGGTAGGTTGGAGAAAGCCACAGGGGTGTGGATAGATGCCCATGGGCCACTTCCCCGCAAAATCTGTGCCATCGGGGTAAGGAGTAGCCGTTATGTCACCATGCACGGATTGGCGCTGAATGTCTGCACCGATTTGCGTTATTTCAGCTACATCAATCCATGTGGTTTTGTGGATAAAGGAGTTACCTCGCTGTCGCAGGAGTTGCTTCGCGAAGTAACGGTGCAGGAGGTAAAGCAACTGTTGGGTGATTTTTTGGTTGGATTATTAAAAAAATGAATTTATGAAGATAACGAGTGCTGAATTTGTGATTAGCAACTCCGATGTGAACAAGTGCCCTCAGACGGGTCTGCCTGAATATGCCTTCATCGGACGAAGCAACGTGGGGAAGTCGAGCTTGATTAATATGCTCACTAACAATAAGAAACTGGCTATGACTTCTTCTACTCCTGGCAAGACACTACTCATTAACCATTTTCTGATTAATAAACAATGGTATTTGGTGGATTTGCCAGGCTATGGTTATGCAAACCGTAGCAAGAAGGGGGTGGCTGATATCCAAAGCGTCATTGGTTCATATTTAGAGCAGCGAATGGAGATGACTTGCCTGTTCGTACTTATTGACAGCAGACATGAACCGCAGAAAATCGATATGAATTTCATGACTTGGTTAGGTGAGAATCAGGTTCCTTTTGCCATAGTCTTCACTAAAGCCGATAAGCAGTCGAAGCTTCGCACCCATGCTAACGTCAATGCCTATCTCGAACAATTGAGGGAGCATTGGGAGGAGCTTCCACCATACTTTATCACCTCTGCCCTGAATGGTGATGGAAGGGAAGAATTGTTGGCTTATATTGATGCTATCAATACCGATTTGAAGAAAAAATGAGTTTCATATTCACTTTTTTGTTAAAAGTGTGCAATGATACAAACATTTTTTCTTAACTTTGCAGTCTGCTTTGCAGAATATAACATATAGAATTTAAAGATTTATTGAAAATGAGCTTACTATCAGAGAAGTTAGGTAAATACCAAGAGCCTCAATTTTACAAGGCTAAGGGCGTTTACCCCTATTTCCGAGAGATTGACAGCCATCAAGGCACCGAAGTCATGATGAGCGGCAGAAAGGTCCTCATGTTTGGATCAAATGCCTATACAGGACTTACCTATGACGAAAGAATAATTAATGCTTCTATTGAGGCAACCAAGAAATATGGAACCGGTTGTGCAGGATCTCGTCTATTGAATGGTACACTTGATATTCATGTTCAACTGGAGAAAGAACTTGCTGCCTTTTTGGGAAAGGATGAAGCAATGTGTTTCTCTACTGGCTTTACTGTAAATGAAGGTGTAATTCCTCAATTAGTGGGTCGTGGAGATTATATCATTTGCGATGATCGGGATCACGCTTCCATTGTTGATGGCCGTCGCCTTTCTTTTGCCACCCAACTGAAATACAAGCACAACGATATGGAAGCATTGGAAAAGGAACTCAAGAAATGTGAGCCAGATGCTATAAAATTGATTGTCGTTGATGGGGTATTCTCTATGGAGGGTGATTTGGCAAACATGCCGGAGATTATCCGTTTAAAGAAAAAATACAATGCTTGTGTGTATGTTGATGAGGCTCATGGCATAGGCGTATTTGGCAAGCAAGGACGTGGAGTCTGCGATCATTTTGGCGTAACAGATGAAGTTGATGTTATTATGGGTACATTCAGCAAGTCGCTTGCCTCTTTGGGTGGTTTTGTTGCTGCTGAGTCTGCTGTTATTAATGCTTTACGCCATAGTGCTCGTTCCTACATATTCCAGGCCAGCAGCACTCCTGCGGCTACTGCAGCCACTATTGAAGCTTTGCATATTATCCAGAATGAACCTGAGCGTCAAGAAAGGTTATGGGATATAACAAATTATGCTTTAAAGGAGTTCCGTGAAGCTGGATTTGAGATAGGAGATACGCAATCACCTATTATTCCATTGTATGTGCGTGACACTTATAAGACTTTTGCAGTTACCAAGCTGGCATTTGATGAAGGTATTTTTATCAATCCTGTCATCCCGCCTGCTTGTGCACCTCAAGACACACTGGTACGAGTGGCGTTGATGGCCACCCATACACGCGAACAGATTGACTATGCAGTGGAGCATTTGGCCAAATGTTTCCGCGAATTAGACATCATTAAGTGAAAAATGTATGATAAATATAAAAATTTTCTCAAATAATTTTGATTATTAGAAAAACATGCTTATTTTTGCATCAGAATTATAAACAGGCAAAACAAATTTAATCTCTCTGTAAGTTTTTGAATTAGATGTTGTAGTGAATGAGGGAGGGGGAATGTGAATTTCCCCTCCCTTAGTTTTTGTCTTAAAAAGTAGTTTATCTTATTTGCAAATCTCCTTGCTTTGCACTACCTTTGGGGTATCAATAACCTTAAAGTAAATGATGGTATGAAAAAATATTTATTGTTTATTGTTGTTTTGATTGTTACCTCTATCACCGTTTCAGCTCAGAACCAGGGTGTTACCCATACGGGCAGGAATACGGGACAAGTGCAGTATCCCCTTAAGGAGTATAAGGAGTTAGAGAACCCAGTGGCAGTGGATGCGGCTAAGTGGCGTGGCATCGAGGGTAAGCATGTGGCTTGGGGTTCGATAGATGAACGCTATAGTCAGGAGGTGCCACCACAGATGCTGCAAGGTAAGTCAATAGAGGTGAATGCCTGGAAAGGGGAGCGTGTGCATGCACAGTTTGCCGTATATGGCAATGAATATATCCGCAGTT
Organism: Bacteroidaceae bacterium; assembly: GCA_017534535.1. Taxonomy (GTDB): domain Bacteria; phylum Bacteroidota; class Bacteroidia; order Bacteroidales; family Bacteroidaceae; genus Bacteroides. The sequence continues at coordinate 141,662 of JAFXVZ010000033.1, forward strand.
TGAACTTTGAAGTGTCAGACTTACAGTCGAAGCAGGGGGACGTGATTCGTCAGGATCGACTCCTGAAAGGTTTTGTGCGCTATGTGATGACGGATGAGCTGAATAAGAATGGTAAGAGTGGATGCGGCAAGCGTCCTGACGCAACACAATGGGACTCAACGTTGGTGGCTGATGTAATTGACCACTTGGCTACAGAACTGGAGGTTAAGGCGTATAACACACAAGGGGGATGGATACGGGTGTGGGTGCCCCAAGATGCCAAGACGGGTGTTTATACAGGCACCGTGACCGTGAAGAATGGCAATGAGCTGATAGACAAGCTGGAACTGAAGGTGAATGTGAAGAACCATGTGTTGCCAGAGCCAGCTAACTGGGCTTATCACTTGGACTTGTGGCAGAACCCGTATGCTGTGGCTCGCTATTATCAGGTGGAGCCTTGGAGCGAGGCGCACATGGATGCTATGAAACCCATTATGCAGATGTACCAACAAGCTGGTGGAAAGGTGATAACAGCCTCTATTATGCATAAGCCTTGGAATGGTCAGACATTTGATTATTTTGAGTCGATGGTGACTTGGATCAAGAAGTTGGATGGATCGTGGGCATTCGATTTCGCCGTTTTCGACAAATGGGTGCAGTTTATGATGGACCTGGGTGTCAAGAAGGAGATAGGCTGTTACTCGATGGTGCCGTGGGCATTGTCATTCCAATATTTCGACCAAGCCAGCAATAGCATGAAGTTTGTGCATATCGAGCCTGGTGAGCCCGCATACGATGAGATGTGGACTGCTATGCTGCAGTCTTTTGCCAAGCACCTGAAAGAGAAGGGTTGGTTTGAGATTACCCATATTGCGATGGATGAACGCTCGATTGATGTGATGCTCAAGACGTTGAAAGTAATTCGCAAGGCTGATCCTGAATTTAAGATATCCATGGCTGGCAACTTGTATGACGAATTAGTAGATGAGCTTAACGACTATTGCATCACTATGAGTCAGAAGTGGGCAGAGGATATAATCAAGAAACGTCGTGCGGAGGGCAAGACCACCACGTTCTATACCTGTTGCGCTGAGGCTTATCCTAACACCTTTACTTTCAGCGCTCCTGCTGAAGCCGAGTGGTTGGCATTATATGCAGAGAAAGCCAATTTGGATGGATATCTGAGATGGGCTTACAATAGTTGGGTGCCAGAGCCTCTGCTGGATAGCCGGTACATCACATGGGCTGCCGGCGATACCTACCTGGTTTATCCTGAGGCTCGTACCAGCATCCGTTTCGAACGTTTGGTGTCTGGTATTCAGGATTATGAGAAAATCAAGATTTTGCGTAAGGAGCTGAAGCCATCGGCTTTGCAACGTTTGGATAAGGTTCTCAGCACTTTCGATGAGACCCTATTGCCTGCAACCCCTGCCTCCACATTTGTGAATAAAGTGAAGGCAGAGATTGATAGGTTTTAGCAATTAGTATCTTGCCTCATAGCTAAAAGTATCTTGTAGTTTGCCAGTCAGTAGGTTATGGATGTTGACTTGTAGCTTGCCATCTACGACTTTTCCCTCTATGACGGTGGGGAAACGTTGAGGTGCTTCACGTCGATTCTCTCCGCTGCCAGTGAATCCCATTTCAGGACCACCACCTACTATCTGAGCCCAAGAGCGAGAGGGGGATGGAGCAAAATAGCGATAACGGTGCTGGTGTGCAGTGATGACAAGCTGACAGCCTGCCTGTTCCAACAGGGGTGACCATAACTGGGCGCAAGTGCGTTGCCAAGCAGCATAATCAGTGCTGAACTGTGGGTCTTTATCGGCAGGAGCCACATCACCAGGATTGGCACGTGGGTCATCATCGTACAACGGAATGTGACAGAAAGCCACTAAGAAAGGTGCATTGGCTATTTCAGGTCTTGCGAGTGCATCGCTGAGCCAATGAACCTGTGCCTTGCGATAAGGGCCACTAGTGAATAGACCAGCAAACAAAGGGTTTGTATCAAGCTTATCTTCAGCAGTATCCAATCCGATTAACGCTATATCACCCATGCGTACGGCAAAGTTTCGACCTAAGTCCCAGTCGCGTGACTGACGTTCTTCTGGTTGGCGATACATCCATACCTTCTCCAAATGACGGTTCGCCATACCTCGGGAGTCGTGGTTGCCAGGGCAGAACAAGTAAGGTATTGAGCTTGCATAATCGGCTCGTTCAATCTCAGGCTTGAGGAAGATGCGCATCTGATCCTCAATTGTTTCTTCCACATTGCTGGCGTCTCCATTCCAAATCACACATGAGGGAGACAGCTCTGCTATCTTGTTGATGGCAAGTCCGAAAGGCTCCCAACGCACATGAGTATCGTTGATGACGCAGAAATGGGCATTGCTGTTCTCCCCGGCGGTGGTGAAGTGATACACATGATTATCCTCCTCATTGTCCAAAATCTTCATGCTATAGCCACCTTTGTATTCTATGCGGTCTGCACCTATTTTATAATAATAGGTAGTGGAAGGCTTTAGACCTGTTAGTCGGATTTGTTGCACACGGTCCGTAATGTCTGTGGTGCGAAAACCTCCGCAAAGCACCTTGCGGGCATCGCTTAGGTCAGGTTTCTCACCCACCAAAGCATAACCATTCGCCAAGTCACTCACAGCAAAGGCGATGCCCATGGAAGTAGCGGCATAGTTTTGCAACATGGGGGCAGAGGCAATGAGTCTGCCATCATGTGGAACAGGTTGGTTTATTGATGGTTCGTAGGCATTGGCCACATTACCGATGCCTGTTGCCATGGCTAAAAATGTAGAGCTTTTGATGAAATCTCTGCGTTTCATAGTATCCAAATTTTAGTTTAAGTGGGGTAAAGTTACACATTTTTCCTGATATTAATTACAAGTTTTTTGAAAAAAAATGCAAGAAAATTTGCAGGGATAAAAAAATAGTCTTAACTTTGCAGCGCTTTTGGAAAGAAAGCCTTCGGGGTGTAGCGCAGTCCGGTTAGCGCACCTGCTTTGGGAGCAGGGGGTCCCAAGTTCGAATCTTGGTACCCCGACTAGGAATGGATTAAGGTTGATAAATAAAAAGGAAAGACAGTTGCGAGATAGATATCGTGACTGTTTTTTTTAAAACCATATAGCTATGAAACGGGAAGAGCAGATAGAAAGACTTAGGAATGCTGAGAAAGTCTGGGACTTTGTGGTCATTGGCGGCGGAGCCACAGGCTTGGGCTGTGCCGTTGATGCAGCATCCAGAGGATATCAGGTAGCCATGTTAGAGCAAGACGATTTCGCCAAATGCACCTCTAGCCGTAGTACCAAACTGGTGCATGGAGGAGTGCGTTATCTGCAAAAAGGCGATGTGATGCTGGTTTTAGAGGCTTTGCGTGAACGGGGACGTTTGAAAGCCAATGCACCACATCTGGTTAAAGACCAAACGTTTGTCATAGCTAACTACACCTATTGGAATAATTTTTTGTATTTCTGTGGACTTACCTTCTACGACATGCTCTCATTTGGTTACGGTTATGGCCGTTCAAAGTTTATCAGCAAGGAGAGTGTGCTGCGCCGTTTGCCAGCTATCAAGCGTGATGGCTTGAAGGGGGGTATTGTATATCACGATGGGCAATTCGATGATTCCCGTCTGGCTATCAATCTGGCAGAGACTTGCATCGATCAGGGAGGTGTGGCTGTGAATCATGTGAAAGTGAGTGCCATCCTGCATAATGAGCATGGGAAGGTATGTGGTGTGCGAGCCATTGACCAATTGACAGGCGAGACATTTGAGCTGCAAGCTAAGGCCGTGATAAATGCAGCTGGCATTTTCGTGGATGAGGTGATGAGGCTTGATGCTCCCGGGCATAAGCCGATGGTGAAACCCAGTCAGGGAGCGCATCTGGTGCTCGACATGAAGTTTTTGCAAGGTCAGGATGCCTTGATGGTACCTAAGACCAGCGACGGACGTGTGCTCTTTGCTGTGCCTTGGCATAATAGAGTGGTAGTAGGTACTACTGACATACTTCGCGAGCATCCTGAGAGTGAGCCTCGTGCATTGGAAGAAGAAATCAATTTCATCCTTCAGACGGCAGGTCTCTATATGGATCCTGCACCTACCAGAGAGGATATTGTTGCAGTGTATGCTGGGCAAAGACCTTTGGCGGCACCCAAGAAGGAGGGTAAGAGCGCCAAGGAAATATCCCGTAGTCATAAGATTATTGTGTCAGATAACAATCTGATAACCATAACAGGTGGCAAATGGACAAGTTACCGATTGATGGCAGAAGATACTATCGATAAGGCAATAGCCATGAATTTGGTAGAGCATAGAAAGTGCGTCACCAAGCACCTGAAGATTCATGGTTGGCGACCCGAACCCGACTTGACCAGCCATTATTATATATATGGTAGTGATGAGTCTGCTGTACATGCGCTGGAGCAGGAATTCATCATGCTGAAAGACAAAATTTCACCCAAGTATGACTATACTTTGGGTGAAGTGGTGTGGGCAGTGCGTCATGAGATGGCACGAACCCTTGACGATGTGTTGGCTCGCCGTGTGCGTCTGCTCTATATTGATGCCCGCGAGGCGCTTCGTGTGGCGCCTGAGGTGGCGAAGGTTATGGCTATGGAGATGCATAAGCCACTCTCGTGGGTGGATGAGGAAGTGGAGCGATTCAAGGGAATTGCAAAGAATTTTATTGTTAATATATGAACAAAAAACTATTTCAGACAGGTAAGAAGACTGTGCGTTTCCGCCAGTTTCAGAACAGCTCATACGCTGCCTTCTGTAGCCTGAAAGTCGAGGTCACCATTGGTGTACTGGCGTTTACAACGCTGTCTTTTGCCACACCAGAGACGGCATCGGCTCAGGTTGCTACAACCCCACAGGGACAGGAGAAGCTGTATGAACTGGAGGAAGTGGAAGTGACAAGCAGTCGTGCGCCACTGACTCTTGGACAGTCGGCGCGATTGGTAACTGTGCTGGATCGTGAGGCGATAGCCGCCGCTCCTGCGCAAAGTGTTAACGATCTACTCAAACTCGCTGCAGGCGTGGATGTGCGCCAGCGAGGACCCATTGGGGCACAAACCGACATCAGTGTTCGTGGGGGGACCAACGAACAAATTACCATCCTACTTAACGGCATCAACATCAACGACCCTCAGACAGGGCATAATGCCGCCGATTTCCCAGTTGACATAGCTGACATAGAACGTATCGAGGTGCTTGAAGGACCTGCGGGACGTGTATATGGCACTTCATCGTTGGTAGGAGCCATTAACGTCGTAACCCGTAAAGCAGAGAAAACCAGTGCCGATGTGCATATAGAGGCTGGTTCCTTCGGCTATGTATCTGGGGGAAGCAGGGCAAATGTAATTCATGGTAACTTGAATAACCAATTGTCGGCATCTTATAAACGTAGCGATGGTTATTCCCGCAATCAGGCAGGATTTCTTAATAGCGACTTCAATACGTTGAAACTATTCTATCAAGGTCACTACAACGATGATGATATTACTCTTTCGTGGCATGCAGGACTAAGTAATAAGAACTTCGGTTCCAACACGTTCTATAGTGCCAAGTATGATGACCAGTTCGAGCATACACTGAAACTCTTTACTGCCGTACAGGCTGAAACAAAGGGTCAGTTCCATTTCAAGCCATCCATCTATTGGAACCGCAGTCATGACAGGTTTGAACTCTTCCGTGGTAGTGAGGCGAAGGTGCCATTCAATTATCATCGCACTGATGTGTTTGGCGTTAACCTCAATAGCTATGTGGAGTGGTCGCTGGGTAAGACTGCTTTTGGTGCTGAGTTCCGCAATGAAGATATTGTGAGCGGTAACTTGGGTGAACCCTTGAATCAACCTATGTCCATTCATGGTACAGATAGGCAATACGTGGTGGGATTGAATCGTAGCAACCTCAGCTTCCACTTGGAACACAATGTGTTGCTAAAAAAGTTTACCCTGAGTGCTGGAGTGATAGCTGTGAAGAACACATGGAATGAGATGCCATTCCGTCTCTATCCGGGCGTGGATGCCAGTTGGCAGTTGGCTCGTCATCTTAAGGCATACGCCTCATTCAATACCTCCCTGCGCATGCCATCTTTTACAGAGCTATATTACTCTGTGGGGGGGCATCAAGCTGATAAGTACCTCAAACCTGAAGAGATGCAGGCCTACGAGGTGGGTGTGAAGTACCTGGCAGGCGGCGTAAGAGGCAGTGTCAGTCTGTATCACCATCATGGTACCAATATGATTGACTGGATCAAGGACACCCGTCAAGGGGTGGATGCTGAGTGGAAGTCGGTAAATCATACCAAGCTTAATGCAATCGGAGTGGAGAGCAGCCTATATTTGGATTTCCTGACATTGATTCCCTCACAGCATTTCTTGCAACAACTCAATATGACTTATAGCTATATCGATCTAGATAAGGACATCGAAGCCTACATTCAGTCACAGTATGCTTTGGAGTATCTCAAGCATAAGTTTACAGTACAGGCTGACTTTCAATTGATGGCCAGCCTGTACCTGAACTTGTCGTATCGTTATCAAGAACGAAAGGGTAACTACCAGTTGCTCAGTGGCGAGGTGAAACCATACGGTTCTTATTCGCTGCTAGATGCCCGTTTGTCGTGGAAAGCCCAGCGTTATCAACTTTACCTCGAAGCCAACAACCTGTTTGACAAGACCTATTACGACTATGGCAATGTGCCTCAGCCAGGCAGGTGGTTGATGGCAGGTGCATCATTCAGTTTTTAATTAGCTCCACTCTTAAAACAGGGTAGGTGGCTGCGAAGCAGACTGAGGAGTATTTATTCCCAAGGCGTATAAGGCAAACCGAAGGCATCTGCCACAGCCTTGAAAGTAATTTTGCCATTTACCACGTTCAGGCCCAAGGCCAGGGCGTGGTCATCTTGGCAAGCTTTGTGCCACCCCTTGTCGGCTAAAGCCACTGCATACGGCAAAGTGGCATTTGTCAGTGCAAGGGTAGAGGTATAAGGCACAGCTCCGGGGATATTTGCCACACAATAATGGATGATGCCATCCTGCACATACACTGGATCACTGTGCGTAGTAGGATGCGAGGTTTCAAAGCAACCACCCTGATCTATCGCCACATCCACCAGTACACTACCAGTTCGCATCAGCTTCAGCATCTCACGGGTAATCAGGTGAGGTGTCGTGGCACCTGGTATCAGTACGGAACCAATCACCAAGTCTGTGGTAGGCAGTTCGTGACGGATGTTCAGTTCAGAGGCATACAGTGTCTTCACATTCTTAGGCAATACTTGTGAGAGGTGACGAAGACAGTCCAGAGAGCAGTCGGCCACCGTTACCTCAGCACCTAAACCTGCTGCCATTAGGGCAGCATTGCTACCAACCCTGCCACCTCCTAAAATCAACACTTTAGCAGGCAATACACCTGGAACGCCACCTAGCAAGACTCCTCGTCCACCATGTGTTTTCTCCAGGAAATGAGCGCCTTGTTGCACAGCCATACGACCGGCCACCTCGCTCATAGGAATAAGCAATGGTAAGCTGCGATCAGTCTTCTGCACAGTCTCATAAGCAATACATACAGCCCCAGAAGCCAGCATTGCATCAGTCAGTTCACGATCTGCAGCAAAATGGAAATAGGTAAATACCACCTGCCCTTTCCTTACTAGCGGATATTCAGGTTCAATAGGCTCTTTTACCTTTACAATCATGTCAGCTATGGCATATACATCGCCAATGTCTGGTAGGATTTGGGCACCAGCTTGGATATAGGCCTCGTCGGTAAATCCACTACCTTCGCCAGCTGTGTGCTGTACATACACATGATGACCATGAGCAGTCATCTCAGCAACGCCCGTGGGAGTCATACCCACACGGTTCTCGTTGTTCTTAATCTCTTTTGGAACTCCGATTTTCATACGTATTAAGCATTAAGGTTCTAAGTTTTGTGTAAAAATACAGAAAATATGAAAACGATGTTACAGGGAGTCTTATGTTTTTGGACATTTTTTTAAGAAAAATCATTTTGCGTTTCATAAATTAGCGGATAATGCTTATATTTGTCAATTGAATTGCAACAAACGAAACATGAAGAAACTGTTTTTGACAATAATGTTGGCTTCACTGAGCATGATGGCTTGGTCGCAAGACAGCAACGACATATATCAGCCACCGTTTGATTTCCCTTTGGTCTTCTCTGGCAACTTTGGCGAGATTCGTGCCAACCATTTCCATGGCGGATTGGATTTCAAGACGCAGGGAGCTACGGGTAAACCCATTAGGGCACAGGCAAACGGTTATATTTCCCGCATCCGTGTAAACACGGGTTCTGGTTATGTGTTGAATGTGACATACGATAATGGTTATTACTTGATATACCGTCACTTGACGAAGTTTACCGAAGAGATAGACAAGCGAGTGAAGGATTGGCAATATGAGCATGAGCAATGGGAGGTGGATATCATTCCGGAGGCTGATGAATACCCTGTGAAAGCAGGCGACTTGTTGGCTTATAGCGGCAATACGGGCTATTCGTTTGGCCCGCATCTGCACTTGGATGTCGTGGAGGTCAAGACTGATGAGTTTGTAGATCCGTTGCCTTTTTTCAGCCATGCTGTAAAAGATCATACGGCTCCTAAGGCAGAAGGCTTTATGGTGTTCCCCCAACGAAGGAAGGGCGTGGTGGATGGACAAACTGAGGCGAAAACATACAACCTCAATGCCAATGCCCCTTTGAAACCCATCTATGCCTGGGGTGAGATAGGAGTGGGCTTGAAGGCATACGACCATATGGAGGGTGTGACTAATCGCTATGGTGTGAAATTGTTGCTGCTAGAGGTGGATGGCGAGGAAGTGTTTCGCAGCGAGGTAGCTCGTTTTGCCGAAAGCGAGCATCGCTATATCAACTCATGGACTGACGGTCAGTATATGAAGCAGTTCATTGAACCAGGAAATAAGTTGAGGATGCTGAAAGCAAGCAATGGTAACCGTGGTTTGCTGACCATTGACGAGGAAAGGCCATATCACTTGGTCTATACCTTGACCGACGGACTGGGCAATACCTCAAAAGCAGAGTTTACCATCATAGGTAAGAAACAGGTAATTCCAGCTGACGATACTGATGAGAAGATGATCTTCCGTTGGAATGAGGTGAATATCTTGCAACAGCCTGGCGTCGATTTGGTAGTGCCTCGCGGTAGGTTGTATGATGACCTCTACTTAGATTATTATGTGAGTAAAAGAGCACAGGATGTAGCGTTTACCTATCAGTTGAGCAAAAAGACTGTGTCTTTGCATGATTATGCTGACCTGAGCATTGGTTTGACGCAGGTGCCAATAGAGGATATGTCGAAGTTCTATGTGGCAGGTGTTGACAGTAAAGGCAAGCGCTATAGTTTGGGTGGCAGGTTCGAGGATGGCTATATGAAAGCCAAGGTACGTGAGATAGGTACCTTTACCGTAGGCATTGACACTATCCCGCCTGTGGTGACCCCTCTGAATCCTCAACAGTGGGGCAGAAGTGGTACTGTAACCTTGCAGGTGAAAGATGAGCATACGGGCATCAGTACCTATCGTGGTACAATAGACGGACAGTATGCCTTGTTTGGCAAATATAACTCGGTCAACAACCACATTGTTTGCTACCTCGACCCTGACCATGTGCAGAAGGGTGGCAAGCATGAATTGGTGTTTACCGCCACAGATGAATGTGGGAATACAGTAACGGAAATTTATAATTTTACATGGTAAATATGAAAAGACTTTCAATCACAATGCTTGCCATCGTGGCAGCAACCATCAACGCCTTGGCGTGTACAAACCTGATTGTCGGAAAGAATGCTTCTACCGACGGATCTGTTATGATTTCTTATTCAGCCGATTCCTACGGCATGTTCGGATATCTCTACCACTCTCCTGCTGGTATGCATGAGAAAGGTGAAATGATTGATATATATGACTGGGATGATGGCACTTATCACGGACAGATTGCCCAGGTGGCACAGACCTATAACGTGATAGGTAACATGAACGAATTTCAAGTGTCGATTGGTGAAACCACCTTTGGGGGTCGGAATGAACTCGTTGATAAGAATGGCATCCTCGACTACGGCTCTCTGATTTACATTGCTTTGCAGCGTTCACGTACAGCCCGCGAGGCCATTCGTGTGATGACCGACTTGGTGCAAGAGTATGGTTATGCAAGCAGTGGCGAGTCGTTCTCCATAGCCGATCCAAACGAAGCATGGATTATGGAGATGATAGGCAAAGGCACAGGCAACCATGGTGCTGTGTGGGTGGCAGTGAGGATTCCCGATGACTGCATAGCTGCTCATGCCAATCAGAGTCGCATCCATAAGTTCAATATGGATGATAAACAAAATGTGATGTATGCATCAGATGTTATTTCTTTTGCACGTGAAAAAGGCTATTTCAATGGTGTGAATAAGGATTTCGACTTTGCCAATGCCTACAACCCATTGGATTTTGGCGGTTTGCGTTACTGCGAGGCTCGCGTATGGAGCTTCTACAATCGCTATACAGACCGTGGTGCTGAGTTCCTTCCATATATCCAGGGTACTTCTTCTGAGCCTATGCCACTATATGTAAAGCCCAATAGGAAGCTCTCTTTGCAGGATGTTCAGAATATGATGCGTGACCATTATGAGGGTACTGCCCTTGATATCACGCAAGATGTGGGTGCAGGTGCATTCCATACCCCTTACCGTCTTTCTCCACTGTCATTTGAGGTAGATGGACAGCAATACTTCAACGAGCGTCCTATTTCTACTCAGCAGTCGGCTTGGGTATTTGTATCTCAGTTACGTTCTAACTTAGTTGACCCCGTTGGTGGTGTGTTCTGGTTCGGTTGCGACGATGCCAACATGACTGTTTATACACCTGTTTATTGTTGTACTGATGTAGTACCAGCTTGTTATAAGGATGGTATTGATGGCGCCAATGATGTTACTTTCTCTTTCCAATCTGCTTTCTGGGTAATGAACTGGGTAGCTAATATGGTTTATCCTCGTTATGACCTGATGATTGATGATGTGAAAGCCATCCAGAACGACTTGGAAAACACCTTCTTCCAGGCACAGGATGCTGTTGAGGCTACCGCTTTGGAGCTTTACAAACAAGACCCAGTCAAGGCAAAGGCTTACCTCACCAACTACACCAACATGATGGCGATGAATACCATCGACACTTGGAAGAAACTCGGTGAGTATTTAGTAGTGAAATACAACGATGGCGTGGTTAAGCGCATGCCAACCACTACTTACATAGGTAAGAATACCAAGCAGATTGAACGTAGGTTAGAGCGCCCGGGCATCCCTAAGGGATTGCAAGAGGAAATTGCACGTCAGACGGGCGATCGCTATAAGATGCCAAAAAGTAATTAACAAATATTATTTATCATGGAAAACCAGGAATTAATCAAGCAGGTGACTGAGAGAGCCCAGCAGTGGCTTACCCCGGCTTACGATGCCGAAACTCAGGCTGAAGTGAAACGCATGCTGGACAACCCTGACAAGACTGAGTTGATAGAGTGCTTCTATCGTGACCTCGAGTTTGGTACGGGTGGTCTTCGCGGTATCATGGGTGCAGGAACAAACCGTATGAACATTTACGTTGTTGGTGCTGCTACACAGGGATTTGCTAACTACCTTAAGAAGAACTTTAAGGATAGAGACCAGATTTCTGTTGCCATTGGTTATGATTGCCGTAACAACAGCGACCTGTTCGCAAAGAAAAGTGCTGACATTTTCTCTGCTAACGGCATTAAGGTTTATCTGTTCGACGATATGCGCCCAACCCCTGAGATGAGCTTTGCTATCCGTTATTTGGGTTGCCAGGCAGGTATTAACCTTACCGCGTCTCACAACCCTCGTGAATACAATGGCTATAAGGCTTATTGGGAGGATGGCGCTCAGGTGCTGGCTCCACATGACAAGGGTATCATCGACGAGGTTGGCAAAGTGAAGGTAGAAGATATCAAGTTCGAGGGTAATCCTGATTTGATTCAAATTATCGGAGCCGACATTGATAAGATTTATTGGGATCAGGTACATACCATCTGCATTGATCCAGATGTCATCAAGCGTCAGAAGGATCTGAGCATCGTTTATACACCGCTTCACGGCACAGGTATGAACGGTATTCCTCAGTCACTCAAACTGTGGGGCTTTGAGAATGTACATTGTGTACCGGAGCAGATGGTAAAGAGTGGCGATTTCCCAACAGTGGTAAGTCCTAATCCAGAGAATGCTGAGGCCTTGACTTTGGCTATCAAGTTGGCGAAGGAAATTGATGCCGATATCGTGATGGCAAGTGACCCAGATGCTGACCGTGTGGGTATGGCTTGCAAGAACGACAAAGGCGAGTGGGTACTTATCAATGGTAACCAAACATGCTTGCTATTCTTATATTACATCATCACCAACCGCAAGAAGTTAGGTAAGATGGTGGGCAATGAATTCGTGGTGAAGACCATCGTGACTACCGAGGTGATTCGTCAGATTGCCGAGAAAAACAATATTGAGATGCGTGACTGCTATACTGGTTTCAAGTGGATTGCACGTGAAATCCGTTTGTCAGAAGGTGTTAAGCAGTATATCGGTGGTGGTGAGGAGAGTTATGGCTTCTTGGCTGAAGACTTTGTTCGCGATAAGGATGCTGTTTCTGCTTGTGCTTTGTTGGCTGAGATTTGCGCATGGGCAAAGGACAATGGCAAGACACTTTATGAGGTGCTGATGGACATCTACCTCGAATATGGCTTCTCTAAGGAGTTCACTGTGAATGTGGTGAAGCCTGGTAAGAGTGGTGCTGAGGAGATTCAACAGATGATGAAGAACCTTCGTGAGAACAGTCCGAAAGAATTGGCTGGCTCAAAGGTGAAGCTGGTAAAAGACTACAAGACCTTGAAGCAGACGGATGGCGAAGGCAATGTGTCTGATATGGACATGCCTGACACATCTAATGTGCTGCAGTTCTACACAGAGGACAATACCAAGGTGAGCGTTCGTCCTTCTGGTACCGAACCAAAGATTAAGTTCTACATGGAGGTGAAGGGTACTCTCAAGAGTGCTGCTGATTACCTTGATGCTGACGCTGCAGCTGCAAAGAAGATCGAGGCTGTCCGTGCTTCGCTCGGTATTTGATCTTTAGAGTGTTAAACAATAATGGCTGCAGAAATGCAGCCATTATTGTTTAATTGTCAACTCTTTGATATGCCAATCTCTCATCTCCATTGAAAAGATAGATGATTCCACAATACTTGAAGCCATGCTTCAGCAAATTATGCTGCATAATGTGGTTATCGCGATGAGTATCAATGCGAATGTTATTCGTTACCTGAAAGCAATAATCCATCGTAGCAGCAAAGATGCCATGACTTTCCGGTGTACTTGCCATGCGATGAATCACATAATACGGGCTCTCTGTTTCCACCCAAGCCCCCTCATATATCTTCAGATACGTAGGGTCAGGACCAGGAATGAATGCAAACGTACCCACAGCTCTTCCATCTTCTAAGCAAAGGTAACTGAAGCCTTGCTCAATATCCCTGACAATCAGGCTTGCCGACGGACTATTACCGTCCCATTGATGTATGTTTCCATCGCTTCGCATAATACGTCTACCATCCTCTATGAGTGAGAGGATGGCAGGCAAGTCTTCCATTGCTGAGTGTCGTATTTGCAAGGATCCCATTAGGATATCAATAAATTCTGAAACCTATGATCTTGCGTACCTCATTCAGTGTTTCCGATGCACTCTGGCGAGCATAGTCGGCACCTTCCTTAGCTACCTTGTCCAACAATGCTGTATTCGCACTGTACTCCTCAATCTTCTCACGGATAGGAGCCACGATGTTTACTAAATCCTCTGCAATCTGCTTTTTTAGGTCACCATATCGCAAGGTACAATCGTTCCACTTCTCATCAAAATACTGATAGGTATCTGGTGTTGAGGCAATCTTCAGGAAGGTAAAGAGATTCTCAATTACCTCCGGACGCTTACTGTTAGGTTCCTGGGGACCATTGTCTGTTACTGCCTTCATCACCTTCTTGCGAATGGTCTTGTCGTCGTCACGCAAGTAGATGCAGTTGCCCTCGCTCTTACCCATCTTACCACTGCCATCCAGCCCAGGCACCTTCAGTGCTGTAGCATTGAAATAGAAGTTCTGTGGTTCTGGGAAGAACTCTATACCATATATATTATTAAAGCGACGGGCACATTTGCGCATCATTTCCATGTTTTGTTCTTGGTCCTTTCCCACAGGCACTTTGTGTGCCCTGTGTTGCAGCACATCGGCAGCCATCAGGGTGGGGTAGGTCAGCAAGCCGGCATTCACATTGTCGGGTTGCTTGCGGGCCTTCTCCTTGAAGGTGGTCACGCGTTCCAGTTCACCTAAATAAGTGTTCATGTTCAGATATAGATACAACTCCAGTGTTTCCTTCACATCGCTCTGAACATAAATGGGTGCCTTCTGTGGGTCTATGCCACAAGCCAGATATTCGGCCAAGATGGTACGTGCACTGTTTTGTATATTTTCAGGCTTAGGATGCGTGGTCAGTGAATGCCAGTCGGCAATGAAGAACATGCTTTGATACTGGCTTTGCATAGCCACGAAACTCTTTACCGCTCCGAAATAATTGCCTAAGTGTAAATTGCCTGTAGGACGTATTCCGCTTACTACTTTTTCCATTTCTTTTTTGTTGTTTTATTAAATTGTGTGCAAAAATAGTGCAAATCGAATACAGAAGCAAGACTTGACTTGATTATGTTGAGATGAAGCCTATTTTCGCAATATTTTTGCAAAGATAGTGAATTATTTGTTAACTTTGCACTCAATTGGTAATGAAAGTAAATAAACGATTGAAATATGAAGAAAAATTTAGAAACAATTTGTGTGCAGGGTGGATGGAAACCCAAGAATGGAGAGCCACGTGTTTTGCCTATTTATCAGAGCACTACGTTCAAGTATAGCAGTACGGAAGAAATGGCCGACTTGTTCGACCTCAAAGCTGAGGGTTATTTCTATACTCGTCTGGCTAACCCTACCAACGATGCTGTGGCTGCAAAGATTAATGAATTGGAAGGAGGTGTGGGCTGTGTGTTGACATCATCAGGCCAGGCTGCCAACTTCTATGCTATCTTCAACATCTGCCAGGCTGGTGACCATTTCATTACTTCAAACACCATCTATGGCGGCACGTTCAACCTCTTTGGTGTGACGTTGAAGAAACTGGGTATCGAGTGCACCTTCGTTGATCCCGACTGGAGCGACGAGGAAATTGAGAAAGCTTTTCAACCTAATACCAAGTGCTTCTTTGGTGAAACCATCTCTAACCCTGGTGGTAATGTATTTGACATCGAGCGCTTTGCCAAGATGGCTCACAAGCATGGAGTACCTCTGATAGTTGACAATACCTTTGCCACACCTATCAACTGCCGTCCGTTTGAGTGGGGTTGCGATATCGTAACGCATAGTACCACCAAGTATATGGATGGCCATGCTACCCAGGTGGGTGGTGCTGTGATTGATAGTGGCAACTTCGACTGGGAAGCTTACGCTGACAAGTTCCCGGGTTTGACCACTCCTGATGAGAGTTACCATGGACTTACCTATACCAAAGCTTTTGGCAAGAAAGCTTATATCACCAAGATAGTGAGCCAACTGATGCGTGACTTAGGCTCTATCCCTGGTCCTCAGAACTGTTTCTTGCTTAATTTAGGCTTGGAGACCCTGCATCTGCGCATGCCTCGCCATTGTGAGAATGCGCAGAAGGTGGCTGAGTGGTTGAATGACAACCCTAAGGTGGCTTGGGTAAATTATTGTGGTTTGCCAGGAAACAAGTACTATGACTTGGCACAGAAGTACCTGCCCAATGGCTCTTGCGGTGTTATCGCTTTTGGCTTGAAAGGCACTCGCGAAGATGCCGTTCGCTTCATGGATGCCTTGGACTTCGTGGCCATCGTGACCCATGTGGCAGATGCCCGTACCTGTGTGCTCCATCCTGCCAGCCATACCCATCGCCAGCTCTCTGATGAGCAGTTACGCGAGGCAGGTGTAGCTCCCGACCTTATCCGCCTATCTGTTGGTATTGAGAATGTAAATGATATCATTGCGGATCTCGAGCAGGCGATGCAGAAGATTTAAAATGTTATAGTAGTTAGAATCTGTATGGACGGTTCTTTTTGTGTTAAGATGCATAAAAAGAACCGTCCTATTGTGTCATATCAAATGTTTTTCGTATCTTTACGGCACATTTTCCTACTTTGCCTATATTATATGGCACTATAGATGAAGAAAATGATAATAGTCAATTATAAAACTAAAAAGATATGGAAACGAACAAGAACAAGAAAGTCCTCAACATTGTGTTGGATGACGATGTTAGGAAGCTCACCATTGAGGGAAAGAATGGAAACCAGGAAGTAGTAATGCGTGAGGAGCTTAGCGATGATGAGTTGGATAGTGTGGCAGGAGGTGCTACCTTTGACTTGTCAAAATGCAATAGCTTTGATCAAGAAGCTTTTCGTAGTAATGTCAAACCTGCACCAAAGGAAGGGTTCTTTTAATAATTAATAAAGTATAAACATGGAAACGAACAAGAACAAGAAAATTCTCAACATTGTGCTGGATGACGATGTTAGGAAGCTCACCATTGAGGGAAGGAATGGAGACCAGGAAGTAGTAATGCGTGAGGAACTTAGCGATGATGAGTTGGATGCTGTAGTAGGAGGAGTTACCTTTAACCCAGCAAATTGCAGTAGTTTTGATATGGAAGCTATTCGCAATAAAGTCGAAACTAAACCTATGAAATCTTGGTGGTTCTTTTAATAATGAATTAAACATGGAAACGAACAAGAACAAGAAAGTTCTAAACATTGTGCTGGATGACGATGTTAGGAAGCTCACCATTGAGGGTAAGAATAGTAACCAGGAGGTGGTGATGCGTGAAGAACTCTGCGATGATGACTTGGATGCAGTGACGGGAGGAGTAATTGATTTTGCTCTTTATTGCGGTGCGATTATGAATTCTAATTGTAATTCGTTTCTTCGTTAAACGATAAATAAACAATAATCACAGGACGGTAATATGTCGTGTATCAACATAAAGAGCAGAGCCCTAGCCTTGCTGGCGATAGCGGCATTGGCAACGGGACAGCATGCCGTAGCTCAGGAGAATCTACAACGAGGTATGACGACCTCGCAAGTGGAAAAGAAGTTCACTACGGTGAAGGAGTTTCCAATAACCAGTATCAAGAACCAGTATCGCAGTGGCACCTGCTGGGCATTTGGTACATTGGGTTTTTTAGAGAGCGAGATATTGCGAC
This sequence comes from Bacteroidaceae bacterium, assembly GCA_017534535.1. Lineage (GTDB taxonomy): Bacteria > Bacteroidota > Bacteroidia > Bacteroidales > Bacteroidaceae > Bacteroides. The sequence continues at coordinate 158,983 of JAFXVZ010000033.1, forward strand.
AGAGGGGCAAGACCTATAACCTGTGTGAGATGTTTGTAGTCAACAAGGGCTACATGGACAATGCTACACACTATGTCCGCATGCATGGCTTCAGTCAGATTTCTGAGGGTGGCTCATGCGATGATGTATTGGAGGTAATCCGCAAATATGGTATCTGCCCTGAGGAGGCGATGCCGGCACCTGGTTCGCTTACAGGCGACTCGCTGGCTAACTTCACGGTGTTCTTCCCTGAACTGGAGGCTGAAGTACGTCACGCCATCGTCTCAGATGACTCAATTGCTGCAGATGTAGCTGCTGCTCAGAAGGTTGCCACCACCATTGGCGCTTCACCTCGTCCTCATTGGCAGGAGAGTGTGCAGGCAGTTATCGATAAATATGTAGGCAGCTGTCCCGAAACATTTGTGTATGAAGGAAAGACATATACGCCAAAGTCGTTTGCTGAGAGTTTGGGGCTGAACCTCGACGACTATGTGAGCTTGACTAGCTATATGCACCATCCGTTCAATGAATGGTTTGTTATCGAGGCTCCCTATAAATGGCGATTGAAGCCCAGCTACAACATCCCCATCGAGCAGTTGATGAACGTTATCGATGCGGCATTAGATGCTGGCTATACGGTGGCTTGGGGTGGCGACGTATCAGGTAGCTTTACCGCTTATGGCACAGCTGATTTGCCTGACGGTATGCAGCCTAACCAGCAGTTGCGTCAGGAGCAATGGGACAACTGGACCTTCACCTATGACCACGTAATGCTCATCTATGGCAAGGCAATCGATGCTCAGGGCAAGCCTTATTACAAGGTCAAGAATTCTTGGGGCAAGTACGGTCCTTACGATGGCATCTGGTACATGTCACGCGACTATATGGTTCTCAACACCACTTACATCTTCCTCAACCGCCATGCGCTACCCAAGAAGCTGCGTAAGGCTTTGAGTAGAAAGTAGATTGCCTTCCACGAGTTGTTGTAGATACTGCGCCGAATGATAGCAAGCTTTCCCTCCTGCGATAGAAAGCGTTCAACGTTCAACGGTTTTACTCACCAATCGCCTGCTTATATGCCAAGAGTTTGTTTTGGTAGTCCGCATAAGCATCGGTGTATTTGTCATACGACTGCTGTTGCAATAGTTGAGCCTCGAGGAGGTCACTCATGGTTGAGATACCTGCTTGATAGTAGTCGCGATTCAGACGGAGGTTCTCATCGGCCTGTTCCACACTACGCTCAGCGATACCCAACTGCTGGTAACTTTCTTCTACATCATTCCATGCCTTCTGCATACGGATAATCAGCAATTCGGAGTTGTCATTGAGCTGATCCTGCGCCTTGGCAGTTTCTATTTTCTTACGTTTGATGGCATGAGAACCACCCCACCAATCAGATATAGGTATGCTGACGGTAGCGAACACCATACCGAAAGAATGACCTTTGTCTAACATATTGTGGTAGTTGTAGCCAGCGCCCACGCCAACCGTAGGCAGGTTCTTGCCCACCTCCATCTTTTGTTGCAGTTTGGCAGCCTGCACTTGCTTTTCCAACAACTGATACTCTGCCGTATTGTGCAAAGCCAGTTCATGGTTTTGCTTCTGTGAGAGTGGAGAGGTTACTTCTGTATCGTAATCAAACTGGAAGTCTGTACTTTCTAAACCGCAATACTGGGCAATGAGCATCTTCACCAAATTGAGTGCATTCTCCAACTTCAGCTTGCTGCTCTCTATCTCATTCTGTCGCAACTGAACTTGCAATAGGTCATTACGCATCGCTACACCAGCCTCTACAGCCACCGTCACATCCTTGCAGATATCAGCCAAAAGAGCTTGCGATGCCAACACCGTCTTCATCTTTTCCTCTAAGGTAACTCCTTGCCAGAAGTACGTCTCAATAGTTTTGGTCACCTCGTTCTCAGACAACTGCATCTGCAACTTGCTTGCCTCTTCACCCACCTTTGCCAGCTTATTGCCATTGATGATTTGACCACCGGCAAACACAGGCTGAATGGCAGTAACACCGGCCATAACACCTTTCTTCATCATCGTCATACTCATGGGATTGGCCAGATCAGCCAACGCTTCAGGAGGCATCGACTGGGCCAATGCCATACCCAACGATTGTGGCATCATTTCACCCAAATTCATATCCATCTTTGCCATGCCATTATTAGTATGGAACCATAACCCAGTACCGCTCACGGTAGGGAAGTACTTGGTAAACGCCTCCTTACGTTGCTCTTCTGCAGCATCCACTCCACGCTTGGCATTGCGTAGGGAGATGTTGTTGTTGAGGGCAGAGTCGGTTAGTTGTTCCAACGTAAAACTCTGCTGAGCGATTGACCATTGACAATTGACGATTGACAATGCTATACCTAATATATATTTGTACCTTTTCATTGTTCATTATTCATTTCATCGAAACTTTCCAATACACTACAGGCAATACCGTTACTACCATAATTAGCGAGCCAATGCCACCAGCAAAGATGGTAACACCTACTGGCATCCAGAACGACGACTGGGCGATAATCATTGGCACCACACCCACAGCTGTAGTGGCTGTAGTGAGGAAGATAGGTACCATACGTCGTTTACCTGCATCGTATGCCGCCTGTTTCACAGCATTGTTATATGCCTTACGGTCGGTTTTCCAATCGCCATGCTCGGCAACATGCTTCTTCATCAAGTCGTTGGCATGTTCAAATATCAGAATTTCGTTACGCATAATCATACCCATCAACGTAATGAAACCCATCACAGACGTCAGACCCAAGGTGCGGTCCATCAAACCTAAGCCAATCAAGGCACCTGGCATCATCAAGCCCAAGGCAGCGATGCATACCGTGGTGATGCCATACTTCTTGAAGTTGAACAACAGGAAGAAGAAAATAATTACCATCGAGATGGCCACACCACCAAAGATTTGTGGCAGCGCCTCGGCATCATACTCAATCTCACCACCCACCTCGGTACGTACACCATCAGGCAAATCCAACTCGTTCTCCAGGATATTGGCTATGCGACTCTCTACGGGAGCAGCATAAACACCTTGGGCAAATTGCCCCGTAACGGTAAGGCAACGCTCACCACCGCGATGCATAATCCGACTTTCTTTCCAAGCAGGCTCAACCTTAGCGAATTGACGCACTGGCACACTACCATTAGCAGCAGAGTTGTTGCTGATGCCCTGCAAATTAGATGAAAGTATGGCAATAGGTGAGGTAATGCCCAAGTTCTCGATGTCAGAGTAAGTCAAGTCATGATCGTCCTTCACCACGATAGGCAAATTGTAATCGCCTTCCCAAATTTCACCCACTTGCAGATCGCTGGTTGCTGTTGCCAAGCCTAAGGCAGCTGAAGTGCGATTGATACCCAACTGAGAAGCGATGATAGGATCCAGACTGATATTGACGATGGGTGTTGGCTCAAAGAAATCGCTGTGCACCCATTCCACCTCAGGCATCTCACGCATACGAGCCATCAGTTGTTCGCTTGCTTCGTGCAGTGTTTCAATATCATCGCCATAAAAACGGTATTCCAACTCTGCCACTTCTAAGTAGTCTAATCGTTTGAAGCGGATATATGCCTCTGGGAACGCCTCGCTCCATTCCGGTTGGTATTTAGCCAACAGCTTTAGCGTAGCATCCTGTGATACTGTGTTGACGATGAATTGTGCATAGTTACGACCAGCCATCTGCGGTGCATATGTTACTTGGAATCGGGGCGATGAGCAGCCAATGAAGCTGGTAATACTGGTGATGTCCTTATCTTCCAACATCACATTACGCAGGGAATCAGCAATCATACGGGTATCCTCCAAGCCCTTGCTGTCGGGCATGAATATCTCAACGGCAAATTGTTCACGGTCGGCGTATGGGAATAAGCGGATTTTCAGAAAAGGAACAATGATACTGGAGAGTATCACTAATCCAATACCCCCCAGTATGGTAGCCCATGGATGGTGGAAGGTAAAGCCAAGCACACGATTGTAGGTGTCTTGCACAATGTCAGTCAGCGAACGCTTGTCTTTTTTCTTCTTGTTCAGCACCTTATCGGGCTTGATAATCCACACTTCCAAGAACGGAATGACCATTACTGCCAGGAAGAGCGATACCATCAGGTTGATAGTGATGGTTAATGGGAAATCAACCAGCGCATCATGGAATGCTCCCTTCATGGTGAGCAGCAAGGGGTAGAAGATGATGCAGATGCACAAGGTGGCCAGCATCATCGGCATGAAATACTGACTGGCCGACTCGATGGCAGCTTTCTTGGGCTCATAGCCCTTGCCAATGTATTCCAGATAGCCATCAATCACTACAATGGCGTTATCCACCACCATTCCCAGCACCACAATCAAGGCGGCAAGTGTCACCATATTCAGTTCGATGCCACAAAGGTACATCACTGACACAGAGATAAAAGTACTTATTGGTACCGTGATGGCAGCCACGATGGCAGAACGAAGGGGGAATAGCAACAGCATCACCACCACAATGACTATCATGGAAATAATCAAGTCGCGTAAGAACGAGCTTACACTATCCCCCACCACTTTGGGTTGGTCGGCTATGCGGGTAATCTTCACATCCTCGGGGAAGATGTTCTCACGGAAATCATCAAGCACCTCATCCACCTCATTGCCATACATCACGATGTTATTGCCAGGCACCATCTCCATGGAAATCAGGATGCAAGGATGCCCGTTCTGCTCGATGTAGCTGTCGGATAAGTCATATTCACGAACCACTCGAGCCACATCACGAACTCTTACAATCTTGCCAGTAGCAGGGTCATTGTAGATAATTTGATTGGCTATCTCCTCCTCATTGTTTTCTACAGGTTCAATATGGATGGGGGTCTGTTGAGTATCGCCCACAATGCTACCACTCAAGGTAGTAAGTCCTTGAGCCTGTAACTGTGACATTAGCGTCTGTTGACCGATACCGTATGCCTGTAAGCGTTGACGGTCAATGTACAGACTAATCTGTTCTTTTTTCTCACCGTAAATATTCACATTGGCCACCGACTCAATGCGACGCAGACGGTCACTCAGTTTGTCGCTATAGTCGTGCAACTCACGATAACTACGCTGGTCACTCTCCACAGCAATGAGTAGGGCAGAGGTGTTGCCAAAGTCATCGTTCACCATCACTGTCAGTACGCCACTTGGCAAGCCCGACTTAAATGTGTTGATGCCGTGTTTCACCTTGCTCCATACCTCATCTTTATTATTCACCTCGTCATTCAGCCTTACCATCACGATGCTCAGTCCGTTCTGCGAGGTCGATGTGGTTTTCTTGCGGTTCACCTCCTCATAAGTAAAGAGGTAACGCTCCAGTGGCTTCGTCAGTTGTTCCTCTACCTCCTCAGCAGTAGCACCAGGATAGACGCCAATCACCACCCCTTGACGGATGGTAAAAGCCGGAAACTCATCCTTGGGCATCACGTACATGCCATAGATGCCCATAAAGAAGAAGATGACGACCAGTAGCAACGAAATGGAATAGTGTTCCAGCGGCCACTTAAACCAATTTATCTTTTTGTCATTCATATTGTTCCTAAGTATTAGTCTGTTTTTAGTTCAATCGTCAATCGTTAATTGTCAATTGTCAATTGCCAATCGTCAATCGTCAATTGTCAATCGACAATCACCCTCGTTCCTTCACTCAGTTTCTGATACCCCTCAGTCACTACTCGTTCTCCATCGGCAATGCCCTGTGTGATGGCAATGCGGGTGCCCATCGTCTGACCAACTGTCACAGCCTTGCGATGTGCTGTGTTGTCGGACGATACTACCCATACGAACAGTGAGCCGTCAGCACGCTTCTGTACACTCGTTACAGGCAGGGTAGGGATGGCAACTGACTCTCCTTCAGCAGTGCCCAATTGTACATTTGCTACCATGCCAGGCAACAGCTTTCGGTCAGTGTTCTCCACGTTGATGCGTACGGCATAGGTATGTGTCAATGCATCTGCTTGTACTCCTTTCTCAATCAGTCCACCATGTACCTGCTTGCCAGCAGCCTCTACGTTGATGATGGAAGTGGTGGTGTTGTCAATGTGTTTGATGTCAGCCTCTGGTACCGAAATCTTCACCTTAACGGTACTGATGTCCAGGATGGTCACTACAGCTTGTGATGGCATAGCTGTCTCTCCTGCATTCAGGTTCTTCTTACCTATGATGCCACTTACGGGAGCCCTCAGCTGACAATCGGCGAGGTTCTTTTTAGCAATGGCTAACTGTGATTCTGCTTGTGATACCTTGCTCTGAATCTCCACCCATTTTACTTCTGGAAGTGAACCATTGTCGTGCAACATACCGTAACGTTTCAGGGCATCGTTGGCTTGCTCCATGGTAGATTCTGCCACTGCCAACATATTGCGTGCTTGTGTATCGTCCATATCGGCAATGAGTTGTCCGCGACTGACTGCTTGTCCTTCACTTACCAACATGTGGCGTACTACCCCCATACTGGTGAAGCTCACGGCTGTACCTTCACGTTCCTCCACAATGCCCACATACGGTTTACTTGTACCATCGTTGGTCGATTTTACCACTTCCGTCTTTACACGGGTAGGTGCTTTCTCCTGTTTGTCATGGCCATTTCCGCAGCTTGTAGCAGTTAGTGCCATCGCCAGGAGACTCATCAAAATCTTTGATTTCATGCTTATTATTGTTTTTTATTTATATCTTTTTTACCGCCTGCAAAATTCGTAACTTTCTATGGATTATCAAAGTTCTATACAGGATAAAATTTGGTTGATTTTACCCTTTTTCTTATTCCAGACAAAAGAAGAGGACATGATTATGGAAACCATGTCCTCTTTATCAATGTATAGTCTGTTACATTACTAATGTTTGTCTCACGACATTACTAATGTCTAAGCTGAGAGATTACTAATGTCAAAGCTCCAACAACAACGTTTCGCGAGGCTGCATCTTCAGCTCTTTACCAAGCTGGATGGTCTTGCCTGTCAATACATCCTTGGCAGTGACATGCCTCTGTAAAATCTCAGCGTAGATACTCAAATCAGCAGTCGTCTCCTTATCGCTGCCATTCAGCATCACAAACACAGTCTTGTCATTCAGTTGACGGGCGTATGCATAAACACTATTCTCTACCAGGAAATGTGTCATGCTACCTTCACTGATTACCTTATTACCTTGACGCCAGTGCAAAATCGTTTTGTAGAAATCATAGCACTCGTTCTGTGCAGCGGTTCTGCCAGCAGCTGTAAACGCATTCTGCTTGTCACCTTTCCAGCCACCAGGGAAGTCCTTGCGTACATAGCCATCGCTCTTCGTTTTCACACCATTCATCAGAACCTCAGTGCCATAATACAATTGTGGGATGCGAGGTACGGTAAGCAACATCGTCATTGCCTGTTTCAGCGAAGCAAAGTCCTCACCTTCTTCCAGGAAACGATCCGTATCGTGGTTTTCGATGAACGTCAACACTGATAATGGGTTGGGGTAGAGAAAGTCATATACAAAATTGTTATACACTCGATCCAGTCCACGACCTTGCCCATCGCTCTGCTCCTTCTTCGCAATGTTCACCTTGTCGAAGAAGCTGAAATCCATTACTGTAGTCAGGTTACTGTTCAGAGGCTTAGCCAACTTAGAGTCCTTCTGGAACCAAGCTGTAAAGGCTGGCTCCGTAACCCATGACTCACCCACCACATTGAAGTTCGGGTACTCCTTATTTATAATATACATCCACTGACTCATCGCCTGGTAGTCGGCATAAGGATAAGTATCCATGCGGATGCCATCGATATCTGCGTATTCCACCCACCAGATACTGGTTTGTAAGAGGTAAGTCATCACGTGTGGGTTATTCTGATTCAAATCTGGCATGGTACGTACAAACCATCCATTTGCCATGCGGTCAAAGTCGTGCTTGGAGGCGTAAGGATCCACCACTGGTGTCAAGCGATAATTCGTCTGTACGAAGTTCTCTTGATAGTCGGAGTGATTGAACCAGTCGCGTGAAGGCATATCTTTCAACCAGACATGCTCACTGCCACAGTGGTTGAAGATCATATCCATCACCACCTTCAAGCCCTTCTGATGTGCCTTGGCAATCAACTGTTTATACTCCTCATTGGAGCCAAAGCGTGGATCCACCTTGTAATAATCTGTAGTGGCATAACCATGATAAGAACCTCCACGCATATTGTTCTCCAACACAGGGGTAAACCACAATGCCGTTACGCCCAAGTCGGTGAAATAATCCAGGTGCTGCTCAATACCCTTCATGTCACCTCCATGGCGACTGTTCGGGTTACTGCGGTCCACCTTATAATCTGACATTCCCTTGATATTGTCAATGCTCTCGTCACCATTGGCAAAGCGGTCGGGCATAAGCAGGTACAACACGTCACTGCTGTTGAACCCCACATGCTCTTCACCTTTCTTGGCACGAGCCTTCAGTTCATATTCCTGCTTCAATTCTTGCTTATCTTTTTTGAAGGTGAGCGTCATCTTACCTGGCTTGGCATCTTTGATATCCATGTACACCAATAGATAATTGCGACTCTCCAGCGTTACCGTGTTCGTTATCTCCACGCCAGGATAATTTGTGCTCACCTGAGAGAAACCGATATCATTGCCATACACCATCAGTTGAAGTTCATGGTGCTGCAAACCCGCATACCAGTAAGGTGGGTCAATCTTGTTAATCGTTGCGGCATGGGAGGTGAAGCTGAGCATCAGCGCTCCCAACATAGAAAATAATTTCTTCATGGTATTCATTATATTAGTTCTATACCACAAAGGTATAAAGAAAAGCGGAGAAAGCATCAAGCTTTCCCCGCTTTTTTATCAGCGATTTAAAAGATTTTTTAAATCAAGAAGCCCAGCAATACACCGGCTGCTACAGCTGAACCGATCACACCGGCCACATTCGGACCCATAGCCTGCATCAGCAGGTAGTTGGATGGGTCGTACTCCAGACCTACGTTCTGAGAGATACGGGCAGCATCAGGCACAGCAGATACACCTGCGTTACCGATCAATGGATTGATCTTGTTACCTTCTTTCAAGAACAGGTTGAAGAACTTCACGAATAGCACACCAGAAGCGGTAGCAATGACGAATGACAATGCACCCAGACCGAAGATCAGCAGAGAGTTCACTGTGATGAACTCAGATGCCTGAGTAGAGCAACCTACGGTGAAGCCCAGCAGGATGGTCACCACATCGATCAACTGATTACGTGCAGTCTCAGCCAGACGGCGGGTCACACCACTTTCCTTCAGCAAGTTACCGAAGAACAGCATACCCAGCAGAGGCAGACCTGAAGGTACCAGGAAGGCAGTCAGCAACAGACCTACGATTGGGAAGATTACCTTCTCGTTCTTAGAAACGGCTCTTGGAGGCTTCATGCGGATTACACGCTCCTTCTTCGTGGTAAGCAGTCGCATGATAGGTGGCTGGATCACAGGCACAAGTGCCATGTAAGAGTAAGCCGCCACAGCGATAGCACCCATCAAGTTTGGTGCCAGCTTACTGGAAAGGAAGATAGCGGTAGGACCGTCAGCACCACCGATGATACCGATAGCACCTGCCTGCTGAGGATCGAAGCCCAGCAACAGAGCCAGCATGTAAGCGCCAAAGATACCGAACTGAGCAGCAGCACCGATCAGCACCAGACGAGGCTGGGAAATCAAGGCTGAGAAGTCGGTCATAGCGCCAATGCCAAGGAAGATCAGTGGCGGATACCAGCCGTTAGTCACACCTCCGTATAGAATGTTGAATACGGAGTTAGATTCATACACACCCACTTTCAGACCTGCGTCGAGGTTGAAAGGTACGTTACCTACCAAGATACCGAAACCAATTGGTACGAGCAACATAGGCTCGAACTCCTTGGTCACAGCCAGGTAGATGAATACCAAGCCTACAAGAATCATGATCCAGTTGCCCAGGGTTGCGTTAGCGTAACCCGTGTACTCCCAGAATGTCTGCAGGTTGGATCCTAAGAAACTAATAAATTCTCCCATATTCTTTATTCAATAACTATCAGATCAGTACCTTCAAGGATAGAGTCACCCTTGCTTACATTAATAGCCACAACCTTACCATCGCGGTCTGAAGGTATGTTGTTCTCCATCTTCATGGCTTCCAGCACCATCAGAACCTGTCCGCGCTTCACTTGGTCACCTACGTTCACCTTGATCTGCAGGATTACACCTGGCAGAGGTGACTTGATACCGCTCTTGCCACCAGCAGCTGCAGGTCTGCTAACCTTAGTCTCTGGTGCAGGGGCAGCTGCAGGAGCTGCAGCAGCAACTACTGGACGAACTACCTTCTTAGGAGCAGCTGGAGCCTTCTCCATCTCTACGGTGTAGGGAGTGCCGTTCACCTCTACATGAGCGATGTTCTCTTCAATATCGCCAATGGTAACATTATACTTGTTGCCATTGATTGTATATTTATATTCTTTCATTTTTATATCACTACTTTTAAATATGGTGTAATTATTTTCTCACAGGTATCTGTCGCATTGCGAACGCCTTGTTGCTCCAAGCAGATTCTTCAACCTTAGGATCGGTGTGGATGGTCAGTACCATATCCTCAACATCGTGGATATCGTTCTGCATCTCATGCAGTGCCATACCGATGGCAGCATATACCTCGCCAGGGGTCTCACCAGCCTTCTTGTCGGAAGCAGGAGCAGGTTTGTCGCTTCCTGCCTGAGCCTTCAGCTCGTTCTTCTTAGCCATGTTCATAGAGATCTTGGCCTGCAAAGTGAATGCGAAGAACAACAGAATCAAGCAGCTAAACACCACGGTCATAGCTGTGATAGCCATACCTATGCCAGCTGGGTCCTTCTCACGGAAGGTCACCATCTTGACGTTGACATCGTTCACCTTGTTACTGGTGTTTGGAGTCACGTAAGCATCATCATCAGTGTTATTATCCTTCACTTCCCAGTTCTCATCGCCCCGCTCAGTCATCGTCTGGTCTTTGCGGCCGTATGACTGGTCAGCTTTGAGTTTGCCAGCTGGAATAGTCACCTCGTCAATCAAATCCTTGTTGGAGTTGTACAGACGGATGGTGGTCTTCACATTGGGATCCAGGGTGAAGTCAGTGTGCAGGACTCCCTTCTTGGGATGATTGTCTGCCCAAAGCACAATGTGCTGGCGAGCAGGTACGATCGTCACTTGGTCACCCTTAGGAATAGTATATTGCTTAGCTTGTCCACCTTCTGGCTGAGCCTCGAGGATGTAGCCTGCAACATCTATCTGTCCATAATATTTAACGAATAATTCTACCCATGGGCTGTGATCGCCATATTCGTCGGTAGCGTTGTTCTCATTCTGCATCATCACCTCGTTGATCAACACCTTACTGTCGGTTGACAACTGACGGCATGAAGAGAAGCTCACTGCCAGCATGAAGGCAAGAATTATTCCAAAATTGATTTTCTTCATAAACGTTAATTCGATGATTAAAAATTACAGTGGAATATTACCATGCTTCTTAGCCGGAGTGGTCTGGCGCTTGTTCTTCAACTGCTCCAGAGCGCGGATGATGCGGAAGCGAGTGTTGCGAGGCTCGATTACGTCATCAATGTAGCCGTAAGATGCTGCATTGTATGGGTTAGCAAACAGCTTCTGGTATTCAGCTTCCTTCTCAGCCAGGAATGCCTTAGGATCTTCCTTCTCCTTAGCTTCCTTAGCAAACAGCACAGCCACAGCACCTGCTGCACCCATCACGGCAATCTCAGCGGTTGGCCAAGCGTAGTTGATATCAGCACGCAGCTGCTTGCAGCCCATCACGATGTGTGAACCACCGTAGCTCTTGCGCAGGGTAACGGTTACCTTAGGTACAGTAGCCTCACCGTAAGCATACAGCAGCTTAGCACCATGCAGGATCACACCGTTGTACTCCTGACCTGTACCTGGCAGGAATCCAGGAACGTCAACCAATGTTACCAAAGGAATATTGAATGCATCGCAGAAACGAACGAAGCGAGCACCCTTACGAGAAGCGTTGCAGTCGAGCACACCTGCCATCATCTTAGGCTGGTTAGCTACCACACCTACAGACTGGCCGTTCATGCGAGCGAAGCCCACGATGATGTTCTTTGCATAATTCTTGTGAACCTCCAGGAACTCACCGTTATCCACGATAGCGCCAATCACCTCATACATGTCGTATGCGTGGTTAGGATTATCAGGAATAATCTCGTTCAGTGAATCTTCCACGCGGTCGATTGGATCGTCGCAAGCCTTGCGAGGAGCCTCTTCCATATTATTCTGTGGGATGTAGCTGATAAGATTACGAATCAAAGCCAATGCATCTTCCTCAGTAGAAGCTGTGAAGTGGGTTACACCAGACTTGCTTGAGTGTACGCTTGCACCACCCAGGTTCTCCTCATTTACATCCTCGCCAGTAACGGTCTTCACCACCTTAGGACCAGTCAGGAACATATAAGATGTACCTTCCATCATGATGGTAAAGTCAGTCAGTGCAGGAGAATAAACAGCACCACCGGCGCAAGGACCAAAGATACCAGAGATCTGTGGGATAACGCCAGATGCCAGAATATTACGCTCGAAAATCTCTGAATAGCCAGCCAGAGCGTTCACAGCCTCCTGGATACGTGCGCCACCAGAGTCGTTGATACCGATGCAAGGAGCACCCATACGCATAGCGAGGTCCATCACCTTGCAGATTTTCTGTGCCATAGTCTCGGACAGGGAACCACCGAATACGGTGAAGTCCTGTGCGAAAACATAAATCAGACGACCGTCGATGGTACCGCAACCGGTAACGACGCCATCACCTAAGAAGTGCTTCTTCTCCTGACCGAAGTTGGTGCAACGATGCTGCACAAACATGTCGATTTCCTCGAAGCTGCCTTCATCCAACAGCATAGTGATACGCTCACGAGCTGTGTACTTACCTTTAGCGTGCTGCTTTTCGATAGCCTTTTCGCCACCGCCCAGACGAGCCTTAGCACGAAGCTCGATCAGTTCTTTAATCTTTTCAACCTGATTACTCATTGTATTGTAAGGATTATGATTATTTATTGGGGTTTTCACAAAGTTCTGTCAGCACAGCTGCAGTTGATTTCGGGTGCAGGAACGCGATGTTCAGACCCTCAGCACCCTTGCGGGGAGCCTTGTCGATCAGGGCGATACCCAGGCCTTCAGCCTCTGCCAATGCATTAGCTACGCCATCTTCAATGCAGAATGCCAGGTGGTGCATACCGCCACGGCCACCGTTCTTCTCGATAAACTTAGCAATAGTGCTCTCTGGGCTTGTTGGCTCCAACAACTCCAGTTTAACTTCACCAACCTTCAAGAAAGCAGTCTTAACCTTCTGGTCTTCTACAGTCTCAATGTTGTAACACTTCAAACCTAAAACATTCTCGAAATAAGGGAGAGCTTTTTCAATGCTGGGAACTGCAATACCCAGATGCTCAATGTGTGAAATCTTCATTTGTTTATAGTTTTAAAATTAAAAATTTTCTATTTGACTGCAAAGATACACATTTATATTAATAGTAGAAAATTTTTTTAGACCTATTTGTTGTCAAAATTATACAAATTGCATTATCTTTGTTCCGTCAATAACTTGTAAAGGAAAGAAACATGTCTGAATTAGCCCCCTTGATAGCCGATTTGGCGCTTATCCTGGTTTGTGCGGGAGTGATGACCCTGCTTTTCAAGAAGCTCAAGCAACCCCTGGTGCTGGGCTATATTGTGGCTGGCTTTTTGGCCAGTCCGCACCTGAGTCTCACCCCCTCGGTAGTGGACAGTGAGAACGTACATCTTTGGGCAGATATCGGTGTGATTTTCCTCCTTTTTGCTTTGGGTTTAGAGTTCAGTTTCAAGAAGATAGTCAAGGTGGGAGGCTCGGCAGTCATCGCTGCCTGTACCATCATTTTCTTTATGGTTTTTTTGGGTGTCAGTGTGGGCACCCTCTTTGGTTGGAGTCGCATGGACTGCCTCTTTTTGGGAGGTATGCTGGCCATGTCATCCACCACCATTATTTATAAAGCATTTGCCGACTTGGGACTGTTCAAGAAGCAATTCACCCAGTTGGTGATGAGCATCCTGATTTTGGAAGACATCCTTGCCATTGTATTGATGGTATTGCTATCCACGATGGCAGTCAGCAACAACGTGCAAGGCTTGGAATTACTGATGAGCATCGGCAAGTTGGGCTTCTTCCTCATCCTCTGGTTCGTGGTGGGCATATGGCTCATCCCCCTGTTGCTTCGCAAGACCCGCAAACTGATGAGCGATGAGACCTTGCTCATTGTTTCTTTGGCATTGTGTTTCTTTATGGTGGTGATAGCTGCCAAGACTGGCTTCTCAGCAGCCTTTGGTGCCTTCATTATGGGCTCTATCTTGGCTGAGACAATCGAGGCTGAGCACATCGACCATCTCGTGAAGCCTGTGAAAGATCTATTCGGTGCCATCTTCTTCGTATCTGTAGGTATGATGGTTGATCCTGCCATGATTGTGGAATATGCAGTTCCTATCCTCGTCATCACATTGACCATCGTCTTGGGACAGAGCATCTTTGGTTCCTTGGGTGTGTTGCTATCTGGCCAGCCCCTGAAGACAGCTATGCAGTGCGGTTTCAGCTTGACGCAGATTGGTGAATTCGCCTTTATCATCGCCTCCTTAGGTGTATCCCTGGGAGTGACCAGTGATTTTCTGTACCCCATTGTGGTGGCTGTATCGGTTATCACCACATTCCTTACACCTTATATGATACGTTTCGCTGAGCCAGCCTCTACTTTTGTGGAGAATCATCTGCCTGTCAGATGGAGGAATGTGTTGGCACGTTATGCTACAGGCACCCGTACGGTGAACCATGACAGTGATTGGAAACGTTTTTTGGTAAAGATTATCCGTAATACGGTAATCTATAGCATCGTGTGTGTGGCGATTGTGACCATTTTCCTGAATTTCGTACGACCTTCTATTACAAGTATTTTGCCGGGCATATGGGGTAACCTCGTTGTGGCTGTGGCTACCATCTGCTTCTTGGCTCCGTTCTTACGAGCCATCATGGTCAAGGGCAACCATAGCGATGAGTTTGTGACCCTCTGGCATGACAATAAGAACCATGCACCGTTGTTGGCTACCGTCATCTTCCGGGTATTGATAGCCATCCTGTTCCTGATGTCCGTTATCTCATCCCTCTTTAAGATGTCCACAGGTTTGATATTGGGTGTGGCATTGATCTTGGTTACCGGCATGATAATCTCCCGTAGCTTAAAGAATCAATCCATCAAGATAGAAAAAATATTCTTCAAGAACCTCCGTTCACGTGAGGTGAAAGCCGAATACTTAGGTACCAAGAAACCGGAATATGCTGGTAGGTTGATGTCGAAGGATATACACTTGGCAGACTTCGATGTGCCAGCCGAGGTAGAGTGGGTGGGTAGCATGCTGAAGGATCTGAACTTCGGTAAGCTCTATGGCGTGCATGTGGTGTCCATCCTGCGAGGCAACAAACGCATTAATATCCCTAAAGCGAACGATCGTGTGTTCCCGGGCGATAAGATCCAAGTAATTGGTACCGATGCTGAGCTGGCGAAGTTCAGTGAGGTGATGCAGCCCAAGATGGATTATGGAGAAGATTTGTATGAACGTGGTGAGATGATCCTGCGTCAGTTTGTGATTGACGAAGATTCTCAGTTCTTGGGTAAGAACATGATAGAGAGTGGCATACGTAATCGTTACCATTGCCTCATCGTGGGTGTTGAACGTGGTAATAACGAATTGCATGCAGCCAATCCACAAGAGCTCTTCCAGTTTGGTGATGTGGTATGGATTGTGGGTGAGAAGGCTGATGTTCTGCAGGTTGTCGGTGGTGGATACGCTATTGATTATGATTGATAAAATCGCGCGAGCGATTCCTCAATAAAATAGATGAAGTATGGAAAAAGTAAAGTGGGGATTTATAGGTTGCGGAGAAGTAACCAAATATAAGAGCGGACCGGCATTTCAGAAGATAGAGAACTCTGAGGTGGTGGCAGTGATGAGTCGTGAGTTGCAGAAAGCGAAGGACTATGCTGAGGAACGTGGCATTCCCAAATGGTATGACGATGCTTCAGAGCTGGTGAACGACCCCGAGGTGAATGCGGTGTATATCGCTACACCTCCATCCTCGCATGCCACATATGCCATTATGGCGATGAAAGCTGGCAAGCCAGTATATATCGAGAAACCGATGGCAGTGACTTACGAGGAGTGTTGTCGTGTCAATCGCATCTCAGAGGAGACAGGGGTGCCTTGCTTCGTAGCTTACTATCGTCGTTACCTGCCTTACTTCCAGAAGGTAAAGCAACTGATAGAAGATGGTGCGATTGGTAATGTTGCCAATATCCAGATTCGCTTTGCTGTTCCACCACGTGACCTGGACCATACAGGCACACAGCCCTGGCGTTTGCAACCAGATATTGCCGGTGGAGGCTATTTCTACGACTTGGCTCCGCATCAGTTAGATATGATTCAGTATATCTTTGGCGTTATACTCGAGGCATCGGGTTATAAGGCCAACCGTGGGGGACTCTATAAAGTAGAAGACTCAATAAGTGCTTGTTTCCAGTTTGAAAGCGGACTGGTGGGCAGTGGCTCATGGTGCTTTGTGGCTCAAGAGTCGGCTCGTGAAGACCGCATCGTGGTGATTGGCGATAGGGGTACCTTGAGCTTCTCTATCTATACCTACGAACCTATCAGGATTTATACGGAGGGAAAGTGCGAGGAGGTTGTTGTTGAGAACCCTTTGTATGTGCAACAGCCTATCATCCAGGCAGTAGTTGACCATCTGCTGGATCACAAAATCTGCTCTTGTGACGGGGAAAGTGCAACGCTCACCAACTGGGTAATGGATAAGATATTAGGAAAGATTTAAACGATTTACGATTGACAATTAGATAAATCGCTCACGCTCGGGATAGCTCAAGCAAGCTTAGCTCTCCTCTCGCTAACTCGCGATTTTGACAATTGACAATTTAATGATTTGGAATTATGGCGAGTGCAAGGATAGATAAATGGCTATGGGCAGTGCGTATATATAAGACGCGTTCGATAGCTGCAGAAGCCTGCAAGAAAGGAAGAGTAATGTTGAACGGGTCACAGGCAAAACCTGCACACACCGTGAAAGAAGGTGATGTGGTAAGTGTCAAGAAACCACCCATCACATGGTCTTTTAAGGTACTGCAGGCTATTGAAAAACGTGTGGGTGCCAAGCTGGTGCCCAGTATGATGGAGAACGTTACGGCACCCGACCAACTGGAGTTGTTGGAGGTTAGCAAGATTAATGGCTTTATTAATCGTGCCAAAGGTACTGGGCGACCTACTAAGAAAGAGCGTCGTGAATTGGATGATTTCACCGATCCAGTCTTCCTGGGTGATTTCGATGACTCCTTCGATTTCGATCTCGACGACGACGATGATTTATAGAAGCAGGATTAAAAACTACCTGTTTCAATATTAGCATAGTTCAAGAGCTGATGCTCCGAGTCTAAAAAACTTCACTTTTCGCTAATCGGCAAAAACTCGCTTCGCTCTACAGCTTGCCGATTTTGACGCGATAAGTTCGTTTTTTTTGTAAGCCTCTCCACATAGGCTCTTTCACTATGCAATGTTTCATTTTCGGTAGTTTCTCTTTGCGACTAGCAGAATAATTTGATGGTTAAGTCGGCCTTTATCTCTGAAGCGTTAAAAAAATCGGGAAAGTTTTCCGTTAAAAAACTCAGGTTGTCTGAGCGAAGCGAGTTTTTGAGTTTTAGGAAAACGTGAGCGATTTTTAGTGGAAGAGATTAGACGGATTAACCATCTAAGTTATTTAGCAGCAAAGAAAAGAAGAAACAAGAAAGAAATTATTTCTTGTTAAACTGATTCATCGTAATGCTGATACCGGCGAGACAAAAACTCTTAATCATCTCACAAGCAATATCAATACGCTCAGGAAGAACCTTCAAATCCTCCTCATCGAACTCACCCAACACAAAATCCACCTGACCACCCCGTGGAAACTCATTCCCAATGCCAAAACGCAGTCGGGCATATGCCTGAGTGCCTAAGATGTCCGCAATATGCCTCAAGCCATTATGCCCTGCATCACTACCTTTCGGCTTCAGTCGAAGCTCACCCACCGGCAACGCCAGGTCATCCACCACAATCAGCAGATTCTCCAGTGGAATATTCTCCTCCTTCATCCAGTAACGCACCGCATTACCACTTAAGTTCATAAACGTCGATGGCTTCAGCAACACTATCTGGCGGCCTTTGATATTCACACGATTCACGAAACCATACCTGCGATCCTCCCAGGCAGGAGCGTTATTCTTCTCCGCAAACCTGTCCACCACCATAAAACCCATGTTATGACGAGTCTTGCGGTACTCAGGGCCAATGTTACCTAAACCTACTACCAGATACTTAATCATACTATCAGTTGCCTGTTGCTCTGTGCGTTTGCCAAAGCCAAACAGTCGTAAAATACTCCACATAAGTTATAAATAAAAAGCGGATTGATGCCTCACCTCATCGGGTAGTGCGCCAATCCGCAATATTAGTTCTATAGGTCCTGTTCAGAGATTACTGAGCAGCAGCGTCCTTTGACTGGCGAGTTGCAGCAACCATGCAAACAACAGCTGTCTTAGGATTGATCAGCTCCAAGTTCTCATAGCTCAGATCAGCAATCTTTCTTGCCTTACCCAGACCCATATCAGAAACATCCACTGACAGAGACTCAGGAATGTTAGTGTACAGAGCCTTCACGCGCAGTGTACGCATCAGCTGACGCATCTTACCACCAGCCTTCACGCCTACTGCCAGACCTTCCAGCTTCAGAGGCACTTCCATCACGATAGGCTTCTGGTCGTTGATCTCCAGGAAATCTATGTGCAGGATATTATCCTTCACCGGATGGAACTGAATCTCACGAATGATAGCTACATAAGCCACACCATCGATATTCAGATTAACATAGTGAATGTCTGGTGAGTAAACCAACTTACGTACGTCAGCGGCATTAACGCTGAAGTTTACGTTCTTCTCACCACCGTAGAGCACACATGGAATCATGTTGTTTCTACGCATAGCCTTCAGGGCCTTAGTCTGCTCAGATGAGCGCTCAGCGATCGTTCTTGCAGAACCGTTCAATTCATAACTTTTCATTTTCTAAAAATTTTTGTGTTACTCTAAAATTAAGTTTATTGTGCTTAATTCACCATCACACGGTGCGTGCATTGCACACAATGATTGCAAAAAAGCGGCGCAAAGGTACGAATCTTTTCTGAATCCGCCAAACTTCCGCTTAAAAATCGATATCAATTTTGAACGAATCGTCCAATTTGTCAGCTTCCTGGGTCTTTTCAGCTGCTGCAGGAGCCTCTGTTTCGGCTCCTTGTTCTACACGTACGGGAGCCTCATAAGGCTGGCGTTCCTTGATGAAGCCCACTGCCTCGTTCAGCGTACGACTAAATTTATCAAAGTCCTCCTTATATAAAAATATCTTATGTTTCTCATACGCCACTTGCACGTCTTCCCCCTCTCCGTTTAAGATTTTCTTGCTCTCGGTAATGGCGAGAAACAGTTCATCCTTACGGTTCTTCTTCACATCAAAATAATAAATTCTCTTACCGGCCTTCACCGACTGTGAAAACACGATTTCCTTGTCATAAGGCTCAACAGCACTTTTTTTCTTAAAATCTTCCATATTCAGTCGTTTTAAAAAAATTAAATACAAATCCACGCCAAAGTTGGTTATTTTTTTTCATCTAACCAAGAAAAAAAAGGATAATGTGTGGTGGGTAAGGAAAAAATGCCTATCTTTGCACCACAATAAGAAGAATAAACCGTTTTTTATGATAAACAGAGCTCTTATCCGATTGAAGATTGTCCAGATAGTCTATTCCTATTACCAGAATGGCAACAAGAATCTGGATGCAACTGAAAAGGAACTCCTCTTCAGTATTTCTAAAGCCTATGACCTTTATAACTATTTGTTGCTGCTCATTGCCAATCTCACCGATTATGCCTTTAAGCGCATTGAGAATGCAAAGTTGAAGAAGTTGGCTACACCAGCTGACCTGAACCCCAACATGCGTTTTGTGGAGAATAAGTTTGCCGCACAGTTGCAAGCTAATGTCATGCTCAATGACTATACCACTCGTCAGAAGCGCACATGGTTTGACCATGAAGATTTCCTCAAGCAGCTGTATGAAAAAATTCAGTCCTCTGATATATATAAGGAATATATGGAGAAACCATCATCCACCTATCTTGAAGACCGTGAGTTCTGGCGTAAGCTCTATAAGGCATTCATCTATGGCAGTATCGAATTGGACAATCTCCTGGAAGAGATGAGCCTGTACTGGAACGACGACAAAGAGATAGTCGATACCTTTGTGCTGAAGACCATCAACCGCTTCGAAGAGGCCAACGGTGTCGATCAGCCCCTGCTCCCTGAGTTCAAAGACGAGGAAGACCGTACCTTTGCCATCCGTCTGTTGCGCCGTTCCATCCTCAACTGCGATGAATATCGCCGTTTGATTAGCGAGAACACCCGCAACTGGGATCTTAACCGCGTAGCTTTCATGGATGTTGTCATCATGCAGGTTGCTTTGGCAGAGATCCTCAGCTTCTCCAGCATCCCCATCAGTGTCTCTCTGAATGAGTATGTTGAGATTGCCAAGTACTACAGCACCCCCAAAAGCGGTGGCTTCATCAATGGCACGCTCGATGGCATCGTGAAGAAGCTGAAGAAAGAAGGACTGATTTTAAAAAAATGACAATTGACGATTGACGATTGACAATTGGCGATTGACAATTGGCAATTACATTATTAATTCATTAAATAACAAACAATTATGAAAAAAGAGAAGGATAATAAGGTCCTGGTTGACAGCAAATCATTTGCTATTAGGATTATTAAGCTTTACCAGTTCCTTGTTGAAAAGAAACAAGAGTATGTTTTATCAAAACAAGTGTTAAGAAGTGGGACGAGCATAGGTGCTAATGTTAGAGAAAGTATCAATGCTCAAAGTAAGATGGATTTTATTAATAAATTGAATATTGCTTTGAAAGAAGCAGATGAAACAGAATATTGGCTTGAGCTTCTTTGTGAAACTGGCTATATTACAGAGCAACAATTTAACTCAATCTATACAGATTGTGGAATAATTGCAGCTACACTGACAAATATTATTTTAACGACTAAGTATAGAAGTACAAAATAATAGTCAATTGTCAATAGTCAATAGTCAATGGTCAATTGTCAATAGTC
>JAFXVZ010000034.1 GCA_017534535.1 Bacteroidaceae bacterium
GACCCGATGTAGTTCGCTGCAAGGTTTGCCAGAAACAAACACAAACTAAAACACGAACCAAATCTATGGCAACAAAGAAAATTGCGATGGGGATTAATCTCCGTCAGAACAAGAACAACAGGAGCTCTGCCTACGGCAAGTACTACCCCGAGGTGGATGTTCAGAAGACTCTCTCGCTGAGAGGTTTCGCACAGCACATGGTGGATCACGGCAGTCTGTTCGGACGCGATGTGATTGAGGCAGTGCTGATCAAGATTACGCAGTGCCTGCCCGAGCTGGTGGCGCAGGGCGTTCCGGTGCAGCTGGGTAACCTGGGTACCTTCTATCCTACCGCAAAGGTGAAGAAGGGTGCCGGCGTTCCAGACATCGCTTCTATGGAGGGTCTCGACCCTAATGACATCATCCAGGGCATCCGCATCCGCTTCCTGCCTGATATGACCGACGAGGACAACCTGTGTGGCCCTGCGTTCAAGAAGGCTTGCACGCTAGAGTTCCGCAACATTGTGGATACCGAGGCGGTGACCATCAACGGCAAGACGCGCAAGGTGCAGACCCTGAAGCCTATTGCTACGGCGGTGGCTCAGCTGCGCTCTGGTAACGTAACCCCAACACCTGGTGGTAACGGTGGCTCTACTGGTGGTAACGGCGGTGGCGGCGATAACGGCGGTGGTGGCAACGGCGATGGTGACCTGGACATCTAACGATTGACGATTGACAATTGACAATTGACGATTAGATAAATCGCTCACGCTCGGGATAGCTCAAGCAAGCTTGGCTCTCCTCTCGCTAACTCGCGATTTTGACAATTAAAGTTGCAACGCAACTATTAGAATTGAGCTTTGCCCCAAGCTGGCCATAGGGGCAAGCTCCTTATCTATCAGCCTTAACTTTTGGGAGCAATGAGTGCAGAGCGATGCTTGCATCGGTTATGCCGAATCGCGACAAAATTGATGTAAAACATAAACCTAAACTATTATGAAAAACAAGGAATTTTGGAAAGCAGCAATTCAGTTCGTCATCTCGATACTGACAGCAGCATTGAATGCGATGGGAACAACCAGCTGCATGGGTCACGGACCCATCTACTTCTAAACTAATAAGGCTGGCACTTAACGCGTCAGCCTTATTTGCTCTCATCATGAATTTTACTTTCAAAATGAAAAAAAAACACCTCCCGCCCCTTCTTTAACATATTTTTTTATTTTTTTTTTTGATTAACGCAATTCTGCGTACCTTTGAGGTCAATTGGACAATGTGTAACACTTAAATTTATAATGCTATGGACAAGAAGAAAAAGTATGTGAAGCCTTCTTTGAAGGTTGTCAAGTTAGAGAAGAAAACTGTGTTGCTGGTAGCTACAAGGGGTCAGAGCTATCCAGGTCAAGATTTTTAATCAACCGAGTGATGAACCATTAAAAAGAGAAAAGGTTATGAAGAAAAAATATGTATATAGTTTGGCTGCTACCTTACTAATGGGTTTTGCAGCGATGGGTGGACTTACCTCCTGCGACAAGGATAAGCTCATTGCCGAAGAGGAATTACAAATAGCCAACAAAGAAGAGGTGCCTGTTACAGAAGAAGTTCCTGAAGCAGAAGAAGTTCCTGAAGCAGAAGAGGTGCCCGTTGTGGAAGAACCCCAAGAAGAGGTGGAAAAGGTGTATTATTTCAATCTCTCTGCTACCTTAAATGAAGACGCAGATACGCGTTATGTGGAATTTAGCGAAGACGGAATGTCCGTAATTGCAAAATTTGATGCAGTTGACAGAATAGCTGTCTTTATAGAGCGTGGCAGCACCATTGCCTATGGTTATGATGTAAATTTATATTGTTATGCATCTTTGACGCTTACTGATATCAGTGATGATGGAAATACGGCTGAGCTTACTGGTGCCATGAAATTCTACACCGGAACCATTGGAAACCTTACTACTTTCGAACCTCAAGAGGGCGATAAGGTTCATTTGTTGTATAATATGGATTATTTAAACCCAGCAAACGCTAATGGAAAATTCAAATATGGAGGTCAAGACGGCAGCAAATTATATACCTCAAAATACGACTATGCAGAGGCGAAGATGGTTGTAACTGGGGTAAATGTTGATGAAAGCGGCTCTTGCTCACTGACTCTGGGTCAGCCTGACAACCCTGATAATCCCAAGGTATGCTTCCAGAACATCGGCACATTCTTCCGTCAGCAGCTCTCATTTGAGGGTCAAGATGGCAACCCTGTTGCTAATCCCACCATTAAGAGAATTATCATCGATTTGGGGGATAATCATTTTGTGGAAGCTTATGATCCATTGAGCACAGATAATAAATATGTTTATTCCCGTATCGAAATTAATAGTCCTTACATCTCGAGCGATGGTAATATCTATTTTGTCATGATGTTCACTGACGATAATAAGAACGATGCCCTTAAACTGACCGCAATAGACGATGCTGGCAATATCTATTCTCTTACCAAAAACGCTCCTTCCAGTGGCTTCTCTAATAACATATTCTATCGTGGTAGCGCAACTCTCAAATGGTCTGGCAACACCATCCCAACGGTTTCAGGCACATCTGCAAATCCGATTCAACAAAGTTATTTCCCATTCCAACAATATCAGGTTGGTGAAAATCCTGTGAACATCACCATCAGTGGCTATAGCGAAGGGTATAGTTTCTTACTGCAACATGGTGGCACCGTCAATTTGGACAACCTCACGGCTTCAGTTAACTATGCGAGGTTCATTGATGTTAAAACTTATTCTTTTAATGTGACAATAAACCTCACTGGAACAAACAACTTAACTTGTCCTGAATACCAAGAATGCATTGGTTATTGTACCACAAAGCTGAGCTGTACCGGTACATCTGCTACGCTCACTGTTACATCTAAAGGCAATAAAGATTGTGGTCTTAGTGCCTACAATTATTCTACGAATTCAGGAAATACCTTTAATAATTACACTACCACCACTGAATTGGATGTCTCTACCCAGCTTGCTGCCAGTGGTTATAAGGTTGTCCGCAGTGCCCGCACAGATAATGCTGACGGCACTTATACTTGGACTTACACGGTAACAAAGCTTTAATGAAATAAACGTTGATACTATTGGAACAGCGAGTGCAATCAAGCATGCTTGATTGCACTCAATTATTTGCAAGACTCTTTAGTTCGATTCAATAGACAAGAACATCGAAGAATGAGAACCTTGAGAACAGTCCTGTCCGTAGAGCTCATCATTCACTACGTTCTTTCTTCTGCCATCTTCTCAATTATTTATGTGAATATAAATAATCAAAAAAAGAAGCGAATCCGTTACAGGATTGCAGCAATCTGCTCATCCACCTTCTCCATGGAGTCGGTGGGTTCGAAACGTGCACGGACGATGCCTTTCTTATCGATCAGGAACTTGGTGAAGTTCCACTTGATATCTGGCGAGTCCTTATAGTTTGGATCAGCCTTCGAGAGCATTTCGTCCAGAATCTTCGCGATGGGATGGTTCATGTCAAATCCCGCAAAGGGTTTCTGGCTCTTCAAGAAAGTAAACAGAGGTGATGCCTTGTCGCCATTCACGTCAATCTTCTTGAACTGAGGGAACTTGGTGGCATAGTTCAGCTGGCAAAACTCGTGAATCTCTTCAGAGGTGCCAGGAGCCTGCTGACCAAACTGGTTGCAGGGGAAGTCGAGGATATTGAAGCCATGACTGCGATACTTCTCGTAGAGTGCCTCCAACTCAGTGTATTGAGGGGTGAAGCCACAACGGGTGGCGGTGTTCACAATCAGAATCACCTCGTTGGCATACTCTTTTAAGGATACGTCACGACCTTTCCTATCCTTCACGCTGTAATCATAAATAGTCTTCATTCTTTTTGGTATAATAATTTAAAATTCACAGCACAAATGTATGAATAATCTTGAATTACAACAAAACTATTTCCTTAAATATCTTTAATGTGGATGATTTCAGTTGCTTTTGATGTGTATCGACTCAATCTCCTCATCCGTGAGTCCAAAGGCTACACAGAAAGCATAGGTGAGGTTCATATAAGGCAAGCCCTGCAGATGACTGAACCTGTCGGCTTTCTGCAGACCTCCCAAGAAGAATGACTTACGCAGGAAGGCATCAGCACCCATGTGCTTCTTCAGCAGTTCGATAAAGCTATGCACATGAGGTGGGGCAATCTGCGACTCTTCCGGAATGAGGAACACACGCTCAACTTCTGGTTTCTGTGCCAGTACGTCAATCATCTCCAAGATGCGGTCGGACACATTTACCATACCCGCAGAGGTGAAATTGGTAAACTCAAGATCCCAATCGCCCAAGTGGCATCCTCTATTATTGACCTCAGCCACGGAGCCGGGGATGCAATTGGCCAACTTGGCATCGCCATCGGTGCTTACCAGAATGACGAAGAATCTCTCGTACTTGTCCTCATCCACATTCATCATAGAACCCAGCTGAGCACAGAAATAAGCCAAATCCAAATCTTGCACCTCACGCTTCATATAGGTACTAATATGACGCTTCAACTCCGGCAAGTACTTGTTGATAAAGTCAACGTCAATCACTATGGCATTTTTTGGTAAGGTATCCTCTTCCATATTCCTATCATGTATTAGTTAAAAATCCGCCGTAAAGGTATGGCTTTTTTCCCTAATTACGTCATAATGGCTGGATTATTTTTCAAATTCAGTCAATTTGGCTGAGCATGGCAGCTGGCAAATAATTTGTGCCAATGGTTTACGAATAGTCAAACACAACAAAAAACAAAAGAAAGGAGATTAAAGATTATGAATTTCAAGAATTATACAATCAAGGCACAGGAGGCTGTGCAAGAGGCTGTAAACTTGGTGGAACGCCAAGGGCAGCAGACCATAGAACCACTGCATCTGCTCAAGGGTGTGATGCAGACCGGTGAGAATATTGTGAAGTTCATCTTCCAGAAACTGGGTATGAGCGAACAGCAGGTTTCCATGCGACTTGACCAGGAAATCGGTAAGCTGCCCAGGGTGCAGGGAGGTGAACCCTACCTGAGCCGTGAAGCAAACACTGTGTTGCAGCAGGCTGAGGATATATCGAAGAAGCTGGGTGACGAATTCGTATCTATCGAGCCCATCCTGATGGCTTTGCTCAAGGTGAACAGTTCGGCATCAACTATCTTGAAGGATTTCGGCATGACGGAGAAGGAGTTGGCAAGTGCCATCAACGAATTGCGTCAAGGTGGCAAGGTGAACTCGCAATCGTCTGAAGATACCTATCAGGCACTTGACAAATATGCCATCAACCTGAACGAGGCAGCTCGAAGCGGCAAGCTCGATCCTGTGATCGGACGTGACGACGAGATTCGTCGTGTGCTGCAGATCCTGAGCCGACGCACGAAGAATAACCCTATCCTGATTGGTGAACCTGGTACTGGTAAGACCGCCATCGTAGAGGGTTTGGCACATCGTATCTTGCGAGGCGATGTACCTGAGAACCTGAAAAACAAGCAGGTTTATTCGCTTGATATGGGTGCCCTGATTGCTGGTGCCAAATATAAAGGTGAGTTTGAGGAACGACTGAAAGCCGTCATCAATGAGGTCACCAAATCAGATGGAAACATCATCTTGTTTATCGATGAGATACACACACTGGTAGGCGCTGGTAAGAGCGAAGGCGCTATGGATGCTGCCAACATCCTGAAGCCTGCATTGGCTCGTGGTGAGTTGCGTAGCATTGGTGCCACTACCCTCGACGAATACCAGAAATATTTCGAGAAGGATAAGGCATTGGAACGACGCTTCCAGGTGGTGATGGTGGATGAGCCAAGCACTCTCGACACCATATCTATATTAAGGGGATTGAAGGAGCGCTATGAGAACCACCATCATGTGCGTATCAAGGACGATGCCATCATTGCTGCCGTAGAGTTGAGTAATCGTTATATTACCGACCGTTTCTTGCCTGATAAGGCCATCGACCTGATGGACGAGGCTGCTGCCAAATTGCGTATGGAGATTGACTCCGTGCCTGAGGAGCTGGATGAAATCACCCGCAAAATCAAACAGTTGGAGATTGAGCGAGAGGCTATCAAGCGTGAGAACGATGAGCCTAAGTTGGAGCAGATTGGCAAGGAGCTGGCTGAGTTGAAGGAGCAGGAAGGTCAGTACAAGGCCAAGTGGCAGAATGAGAAGACGCTGGTCAATAAGATTCAGCAGAACAAGGTGGAAATCGAGAACCTGAAGTTCGAGGCGGAACGTGCTGAGCGCGAAGGCGACTATGGCAAGGTGGCTGAGATTCGCTATGGCAAGTTGCAATACTTGAACCAGGAGATTGAGGATACACAGCGCAAACTGCACGAGTTGCAGGGCGATAAGGCGATGATTAAGGAGGAAGTGGATGACGAGGATATCGCTGAGGTGGTAGCTCGCTGGACGGGTATCCCTGTGAGCAAGATGATGCAGAGTGAGCGTGAGAAGCTGTTGCACTTGGAGGATGAGTTGCACAAGCGTGTAATTGGTCAGGATGAAGCGATAACAGCCATAGCCGATGCGGTGCGTCGTAGTCGTGCTGGCTTGCAGGATCCTAAGCGTCCTATTGGTTCGTTCCTGTTCCTGGGTACCACTGGTGTTGGTAAGACCGAGTTGGCAAAGGCGTTGGCAGAGTTCCTGTTCGATGATGAGAGCATGATGACGCGTATAGATATGAGTGAGTATCAGGAGAAGTTTACCGTATCACGTCTGGTCGGAGCGCCTCCGGGCTACGTGGGTTATGAGGAAGGTGGTCAGCTGACTGAGGCAGTACGCCACAAGCCCTACTCTGTTGTGTTGTTCGACGAAATCGAGAAGGCGCACCCAGATGTGTTCAACATCTTGCTGCAAGTGCTCGACGATGGTCGCTTGACGGACAACAAGGGACGTACCGTAAACTTCAAGAATACTATCATTATCATGACATCTAACATGGGTAGCAGCTATATCCAGAGTCAGATGGCTAAGTTGAATGAGGGCAACAAGCGCCAAGTTTTGGAAGAGACGAAGCGCAATGTCATGGAGATGCTGAAGAAGCAGATTCGTCCTGAATTCCTGAACCGTATCGATGACACGATTATGTTTACACCGCTGACGGAAGCAGAGATCAAGGAGATTGTCAACCTGCAGTTGAACAACGTGAAACGTATGCTTTCTGACAATGGCGTGGAACTTCAGGTTACGAATGATGCGTTGGATTATCTGGCACAAGTGGGATACGACCCTGAGTTTGGTGCCCGTCCTGTGAAGCGTGCTATCCAGGATTATATGCTGAATGAGTTGTCGCGCAAGCTGCTTGCCGAAAAGGTTGACCGAACGAAACCTATCATTGTAGATAGCTTTGGCGAAGGCTTGGTGTTCCGCAATTAAATTAAATAATAAAGGCTGCTCTTTCGGGCAGCCTTTATTATTACAATGTATTTTGTTTGAGCTTCTCAACAAAGTCATCAATGCGATTCATCCAGTCAGGAATGTTGATCATCTGCGGACAATGAGGTGAGCACTGGTTACAGTTCGTACAATGCGAAGCCTGTCGCATTCTTGGCACCGTACGGTCATAGCCCACGAGGAATGCCTGACGAGCCTCACGGTAGTTTGCGTCCTGCTGTGACTCAGGCAAGTAACCCTGGTTCACACACTTGTTGTAGTGCGTCAGGATGCCAGGAATATCCAATCCATAAGGACAAGGCATACAGTAGTTACACTGGTTGCAAGGCACCGTAGGATACTCCTGCATCAGGTCAGCCGTCACATACAGGAACTCCTTCTCCTCGTCCGTCAGTTCCTTCAACGGACCAAAGCTGCGGATGTTGTCCTGCAGGTTCTCCATATACGTCATACCACTTAAAGCACAATACACGTTAGGGAACGAACCACAGAAACGGAATGCCCACGAAGCCACACTGTTCTCAGGCTCAGCCTGCTTCAGGCGCGCCACCAAGTGATTAGGAATATTCGCCAAACGGCCACCCAACAGAGGTTCCATAATCACCACAGGAATGTTGCGCTTGGTCAGTTCGTTGTACATATATTCAGCTGTCATCGAAGCACCTACGGCATGACGCCAGTCGAGATAGTTCATCTGAATCTGCACAAAGTCCCAAGGATAATTGCCGGCATCATGCTGCTGCATGCACCAGTCGAATGTCTCCTGGTCACCGTGGAATGAGAAGCCCAAGTGACGGATTCTGCCAGCTTCCTTCTCTTTCCGCAGGAAGTCATACATGCCATTCTCGAAGAAACGACGCTTAGAAGGCTCCAGACCACCCTGCCCCATCACATGCAGCAAGTAGTAGTCGATATAGTCGGTAGAAAGCTCCTTGAAAGAGTTTTCATACATCACCTTCGAACCCTCGTAGCTGTGCGTCCTCGGGTCAAAGTTCGACAATTTGGTAGCGATATAATAAGATTCACGCGGATATTTCTTCAGTGCATCGCCAGTAGCCTTTTCAGAAAGCCCCATGCAATATGCAGGCGAAGTGTCATAATAGTTTACGCCGTGGGCCATAGCATAGTCAATCAACTCATTCACACGCTCCTGATCAACAGCTTGTGGTCTGCCGTTGGCATCCATGATCATCGGCCATCGCATACATCCGTAACCCAAGAGAGAGATACGGTCGTTGTCCAGATTAGGCCATGAGCGATAGGTCATTTGATCTGTTGGAACGGGTGTGGTGTGATGCCCAGCCGGGTCATACATGGCATCTTTCTTGGGGGCACAGCCAACAAGCGATGCCGCACCCACAGCTGCTCCAGCTCCCATCAATCCCAGAAATTGACGGCGATTAATAGACTTCTTTTCTTTATTATCCATACGTAACCATTTTACTTTTATACTCTAAGTCCACAAAGATAAAGAAAAAAAATAAAAAAACGCCTCTTTTTGGCTTAAAAACGAAAAAGAGGCGATAATAACGATAAATCGGCTTATTTATGATGGTTTCCCTTATCTGTTCCAGTTAATGGCTGGACGAGGATAAACCACATACTTCTTCAACAAATGGAAGGCAGGTGCTGCCATCTCGCCGTGATTATAGCCATCCATCTCGTACATCGTCACATCAGGATGCCCCACCACCTTCAGCATACGCCAGAAATAAGCAGTTTCCTCATAGCGTCCCAGCATCTCCTCATTACGGTCACCAGAGATAATCACTATCTTGGGAGCATCAGGACGAATCCAATACAGAGGCGCAAACTCGTCAATCAGAGGCTGTGTGTTCTTCATGCCCTTTGCCTGACGATATGCGAAGTGCGTGATTACCTGTCCACTGAAAGGCACCAGCGCAGCAATCTTATCGGCATCAATGTCATATTTCGCCAACCATTTCTTATCGAGACCAATCATGTTAGTCAGATAGCCACCAGCAGAGTGTCCGCTCACATAAATCTTATTTACATCACCGCCATACTGAGCAATGTTCTTGAATGTCCACGCCACAGCTGCAGCAGCATCGTCAATCACCTCAGGCAGTTCAGCCTTAGGCAGCAAACGGTAGTTCACCCCCACCACAATAATCTTGCTGTTCTTCAACTGAGCAGGTATCTCCTTGTTGCCACTTGTCAGACCACCACCGTGGAACCACACCACCACTGGCAAGTCCTTCACACCATCCTGATAATACACATCCAACTTACAACGCTCAGCTGCATACTCGCCTGCATCAGCATGGTAGGCAATGTTTTCCACCGTCTTGTATTCCTGCGCATAAGCCAGCACGGCAAACAAACACAA
This sequence comes from Bacteroidaceae bacterium, assembly GCA_017534535.1. GTDB lineage: Bacteria > Bacteroidota > Bacteroidia > Bacteroidales > Bacteroidaceae > Bacteroides. The sequence continues at coordinate 9,741 of JAFXVZ010000034.1, forward strand.
AACAAAAGAAGTCAATGATTTTTTCATACGCATTATTTGTATTAATTAAACTGATTCAACAAAGGATAAGCCGCCATCAACAGCTTGTTTTTCAATGCCTGCGGATAGTCGGGATGCGAGTCGAGGAACTGCCTTACCAACCGAGCAGCCTCCTCACTCTGATGACCACCCAGCAAACTCGCCACCCAATTCTTGGGGAAGAAGATGTCACCCGTTTGCTGCACCTCCTGCAACTCCTCCAAGCCGGGCAAGATAAAACGATTGTTGGATGGCTCACGCAACGGACTGTTCAAGAGACCCAACAAGCGTTGTACCCAAGGCTCAACAGCTCTGTTCTGAGGCTCCAACAACGAGTCGAACAGAGCCTGCTGAGTAGCTTCATCAGGATTACAAGCCCTGCTGATGAAATCGAACTCACGCAACAAATCGGCATTATTCAAACGACTACGTTGCTCACTAACAATCTCTTGCCACTTGTCTGGCATCCGTAAAGCCAACTGATACGCCATCGTCATATAATCGTTCACATTCAGTAAGGCATTGTTTTGACGCTGCCACATATTATATATGTGTTGCACGATGGTGGGCTCGGTGGCAAGGGTAAAGAGCATTCGTACCAAGCGCTGACGACAAGAAGTCAGTGCATGACGCTCGCTGAGCTGCCATAGCTGACGTTCCGCCTCTGCCCGCTGGGTACCTTGCAGGTTCTCTGCCATCGTAGCCAGATAGCTGCATAATGACGAGGCTACCAAGGCATTGCGCTCTTTCATCAAGCCTGTATAAAGAGATTGGAAACCTTCTTCAGCCGTTAGCTGGTGCATCAGATAAGCCTCGTAGATATTCATCAGCATCGACAACCTACTCACCTCCGTGGGGTTCTCATGCCAATGCTTCAGTTGCCAACTCATATCATCAGAAACGAAACGTCCGTAGCCCTTGCCGTCGTAGTTGGGGATTACACCCACCGTTCCAGCAGGCACCACCAACTCCGCTTGAGAATTCTGCAAATCCACCTCTTGTGCCTGTATGCTACCATCATTCTGAATCAAACCCATGCTGAAGCGTTGTTGCCAAGCAATGCCTCTGTCGTATGGGTCTTGCTGCTTCACAATCAAATTATTACCTTCTAACTGACAACTAATCACAGGCGCTCCCCTCTGCTTCACCCAAGCCTCGCTGAACTGAGGAAGACGTGCTTCCGGGTTCTCTTGGTCAAGAATGGCAATCAGGTCATCCCATGTGGCATTGGCATAAGAGAATGCCTTCAGGTACTTTTGCAAACCCTTTTGGAAAGCCTGGCTTCCCATCTGTTCCTCAAGCTTCCGCATCATCACAGGAGCCTTGTCGTAGATGATGTTACCATACACCAAGCCTGCATTCTGCAGGTTGTCAAGTGGTTGCTGAATGGGATGCGTACCCTCTGTCCTATCCTCTGCCAAGGCAGTGATGTGGTAATCCTTCACAAAGTTCAGGTCGTGATTGATTTCCGTAAAATGGCTATGTGAAATCTTGGCAGCCATATAATTGGCAAACACCTCTTTGGTCCACACATCGTTAAACCATCGCATAGTCACCAAATCACCGAACCACATGTGACTCGTCTCATGGGCTATGAGCTCCATACGTGAGAGTTCTTCGTCTGGTGTGGGGTGCTCACTCACAAACATACGCTTGTCGTTAAACTGGATAGCTCCCGCATGCTCCATGCCCCCGAATTGGAAACCTGGCAGGATGATGAAATCATATTTCTGGAAAGGCAAGCTAATAGCTGTATAATCTTCCAGCCAAGCCAACGACTGGAACACTTGGTCGAAAATCACGGGCAACTGCGCCACCTTCTTGGGGTCAGTCTCTCGATAGTAAGCATGCACGGTTCTGCCATCTCGAGTAGCATCTTGTACCTCAAACTTGCCTGCCACAAAGGAGAAAAGATAGGTAGGTATCACATCAGATGTACTGAATTGCAGATGCTTAGCAGATGGCGTCAGTTGTTCTTCCACAACACTTCCTGCACTCACCGCCACCCAGTCTTTCGGGATATCCAATGCCAAAGTAAACCTCGCCTTGACATCAGGCTGGTCGATACAAGGGAATACCGAACGGGCATGATCAGGCACGAAGAGGGTGTAGAGGTAGTCAGCATTGCGGTTCAACGACTTGTCACGACTCACAAAGTCGATGCCCACTTGGTTCTTACCTTTATTTAATAAGGTAGCAGGGATGATGATGTGCTCTTGCTCATAAGCCAACTGAACAGCTTTACCATTCACCACCGCAGTACCGTCTGCCTCACCTTGGAAATCCAACTGCATACTCCCCTCGCCTTGCCAACTGAAATTGATATCCACATGTCCTGCCACCCGTTGCTGCACCTCAGCAGGTATGGTAAACTGCAGGTTATAAGACACATCGCTGATATCGCTTGCCCTTTGTGTAGCCAACTGCAGAGATACACCTGGTTCCACAACCACATTGTTTTCATGGCCTGTGCAAGCTGCCAAGAGGAGCAGCCCAACCATCATCCATCCTATCTTCTTCATAACTCAAATGAAATTTGTGGGTAAAGTTACGATTATTTGTGGAAAGCACAAAAAAAGCCCTCGCTTTTCACAAAGAGAGGACTTCCAAAATTATTTTTATCAAAATAAAGAAAATCGAGCGGCAAGCGGGGTTCGAACCCGTGACCTTCGGCTTGGGAAGCCAACGCTCTGCCAACTGAGCTACTGCCGCAATTATTTCTGTGCAAAGATAGTGTTTTTTATACAAATACCACAAAGAGTAGAAAGTTTTTTTATAAATTTGCAAAAACAATCTGGATAGTAGGATGAAAAAAATAATACTCATAACTGGCGGAGCACGTTCAGGTAAAAGCAGTTACGCTGAAAAAATGGCATTGAGCCTGACAGCAAATCCCGTCTATCTGGCAACAGCACGTGTTTGGGATGAGGAGTTCCGTGAACGCGTGAACCGTCATCAGGAACGTCGTGGACCAGAGTGGACCAACATAGAGGAGGAGAAGGAACTGAGTCGCCACGACCTCTCGGGCAGGATTGTCTTGATTGACTGCATCACCATGTGGTGCAACAATTTTTTCTTTGACCTGAATGATGATGTGGATGCCACTCTCAGTGCGATGAAAGAGGAGTTCCTGAAGTTTACCAACCAAGATGCCACCTTTATCTTCGTGACCAACGAGATTGGCATGGGAGGCACCTCGACCAACGACATCCAGCGGTGCTTTACCGACCTGCAAGGATGGATGAACCAATTTGTGGCTTCGCAAGCTGATGAAGTAATTCTGATGGTTAGCGGAATACCCATGAAAATCAAATAAATGAAATTAGAATGAAGATTTTTAGCATACATACTCCCAATCAAGAAATTAAACCTGCCTTGATAGATAAAATCAATAACCTGACAAAGCCGAAAGGCTCGTTGGGTACCTTAGAGGACTTGGCTTTGCAAATAGGACTAATACAACAGACGCTTAGCCCTACCCTGCAGCACCCTCAGAACATCATCTTCTGTGCCGACCACGGCATTGCCGACGAGGGAGTGAGTGTTTCGCCCAAGGAGGTGACTTGGCAACAGACCATTCACTTCACACACGGCGGTGGTGGAGTGAATTTCCTTACCCATCAGCACGGCTTCGGCTTGAAGATTGTGGATGCGGGAGTGGACTTCGATTTGCCCTACGAACGAGGCATCATCAATATGAAGGTGCGCAAGGGTACACGCAATTTCCTGCACGAGGCAGCGATGACGGAAGAGGAGATGAATCTATGTATAGAAAGAGGTGCTGAGATTGTGAAACATTGTGAGAAAGAAGGCAGTAACATCTTGAGTTTCGGAGAGATGGGCATTGGGAACACCTCGCCATCATCTATCTGGATGCATCTGTTTGCCCACATCCCATTGGCTCAATGTGTGGGGGCAGGCAGTGGTTTGGACCAAAGCGGCATCAACCGCAAACTACTAATCCTGCAACAAGCAGTGAATCAGTACAAGGGTGATGGCTCTGCCCAAGATATCATCCGCTACTTTGGCGGTTACGAGATGGTGATGGCAATGGGAGCTATGTTGCAGGCTGCTGAGGACCATGTGATTATCCTGGTAGATGGCTTCATCATGACGGCTTGTATGCTGGCAGCTATGCAGCTCTATCCAGCGATAAAGGACTATGCCATCTTCGGACATTGTGGTGACGAGTCGGGTCACAAGCTCCTGCTCGATGCGATGGATGCACAACCCCTCTTACACTTAGGTTTGCGATTGGGCGAAGGCACAGGTGCCATCTGCGCCTACCCCATTGTGGACTCAGCCGTACGCATGATTAATGAGATGGAAAGCTTTAAGCAAGCTTCAATTACTAAATACTTTTAACGATTGACGATTGACAATTGACGATTGACTATTGACCATTGACAATTGACGATTGATGATAGGATTATGAACAGACTACTTGCAACATTCATCTTCTTCACCCGTCTGCCCTTCTGGCGCATCAAAGAGGTGGAGGCAGAGCACTTCAAACACGTGGTGCCCTACTGGCCTTTAGCAGGCTGGCTCACGGGAGGCATCATGGTAGGCATCTTGTGGATAGCTGCACAAGTTATGCCTCTTAGCTTGGCATGGATCGTGGCAATAATTGCCCGACTGCTGGTAACAGGTTGCCTACACGAAGACGGTTTGGCAGATTTCTGCGACGGCATGGGCGGTGGCGTGACCCGAGAGCGAATACTCACCATCATGAAAGATTCGCATATCGGTACTTATGGCGTCATCGGACTCATTGTGTACTTCCTACTCCTCACCCAGATGAGTGCCCTACCCCTATCGCTTCTATGTGCCATCGTCTTCGTTGGCGATGTGTGGAGTAAGTGCGTATCATCTCACATAATCAATATGTTGCCATACGCACGAAAAGAAGAAGAGGCGAAGAACAAGACCATCTATCAGCGTATGAATGGATGGGAAGTTTTTGCAAACATCGTGTTAGGCTGCTTGCCAGTAGCCTTGTTCCTGCCCCAACCCTATTGGTGGGCATTGCTGGCTCCTGTGGTGGTATTTATCCTCCTCACCTGCCTGATGAAACGTCGCCTACAAGGCTATACGGGTGATTGTTGTGGTGCCCTGTTCCTCATCAGCGAACTCGCCTACCTCCTCACCTGCCTATGCATATATTATTAATTGTTCATTGTTCATTATGAAAGTATCCCTCATCCGCCATACCGCAGTCGATGTGCCACAAGGCACCTGTTACGGACAAACCGATGTACCCGTCAAGTCATCATTCCCTGAAGAAGCAGCTTTGGTGAAATCCAACCTGGAAGCATCTATGCCCTTCGACAAAGTCTATTGCAGTCCACTCACACGTGCCGTCAAGCTCGCCACCTATTGTGGCTACCCTGATGCCCAACGTGATGAACGCATCTTAGAGATGAGCATGGGTGATTGGGAGATGAAGCTCTATGACGACCTCAAAGGTCCCTTGGCTGACGAGTGGTATGCCGATTACCTGCACATACCTACCCCCCATGGTGAATCGTTCGAAATGCAATATCGCAGAGTCAGTCAGTTCCTCGATGATCTACGACAACTGCCCTATCAGAATGTTGCCGTTTTTGCTCACGGTGGCGTACTCATCAGTGCCCAAATCTATGCAGGCAAGGTATCCTTTGAGAATGCCTTCAGTGCCCTTGTGCCTTATGGTGGCATCATAAAAATAGAAATTTAAGTACACTCATAATCAAACAATACCATGCAATATAACATTACATTCAGGCAACTACCCTTCTCCCCCAATGAGAGGAACATCATCTACATCGAGAACGACAACGATGCTGAGGTGAACCAATATATCTGCGACAACTACACAGCCATCAAGAACAACTTCGGTCAGTATGGCTACCATTTCATCTATCTGCCTCTGCTGGTGAAAGAGATGGAGCAGCAAGGCGTTTTCTCCTACTATGCCCCATACCTGAGTCAAGCTGAAGAAGCATCCCTCAACCTCTCCAGTAATTGGCTACTGAACTTTATGGAAGAAACCCAAAAGGCCGATATCGAGCCATCGCTCATCTATTCTGTCGGCCACACCAAAACCTATCGCTGCATCCCCATTCGCGAATACGATTATACCCAAAGCAATGATTTTTCCGCGTTGTTGGAAGCTATTCTGGAAAACATGCAGGATATTCAGTGTCAACATGCTAATTTGGGCTACATGGAACCAGAACAAGAGGCAAAGATTTTGACAAATAAAGAGGATGAGGAGATTCGCCTTCGTGTGCTAAAAGCTGCAGAGGAAGAGAAAAAGCGCAGAATGGAAAAGCGCGAGAGTAAGAATATTTCTTTCTTCAATAGGTTAAAAAAAGGGGTTGACAATCTTTCAGGGGACTTATTTAGCACAAAAGCAAACTTGAGAAAATCAGTGCCTCGAGAAGTGGACTTTAACTATGCAAGAGTTCCACAAACGGCAGACGACACTTTCCCCGAGGAGTCCCGTGCATTATTATTAGAGGTACAAGACAGAATCAACAAGCTTCGCCAGATGGGAGTCAACCTGGCCATTCTCGAAGAACTCTTACGCCAAGAAAAGAAACTGAGCCGTATGATTATCACCAAGAAATTCGACATCATACTACCCGACTACAACAATATGAAAGTTGAGATGACCCCACTCTGCAAGGCCCTCTACCTCCTCTTCCTGCGTCATCCTGAAGGCATCATGTTCAGCTACCTGCCCGACTTTCACGACGAGCTGCTGCTCATATACACGCAAATCAAAGATGGCTATCAAACAGAAAGCATGCGTAAGAGTGTAGATCGCCTCACCGACCCCTTCGACAACTCCATCAACGAAAAGTGTGCCCGCATCCGCGAGGCCTTCCTCAAGCAGTTTGAGTCCAGCCTTGCCCAGCACTATGTCATCGATGGCATGCGGGGTGAGCCCAAATCCATCGCCATACCACGCGACATGGTTACTTGGGAATAAAGCTGTTGTGTCAACTGCCATAATTCCGATTAAAATTTTGGGAGATGGGAATAAAGTTGTTATTTTGTCAAAAATATTGAGAAAGTATTTATATAAGCCATAAAAGATTATTCAATTTTCAAATTATGAAGTTCTGAAATTACATCAACAAGATGATGATGCTCAGTGTCATAGCAATGGCCATGAGCATGACAATGTTATCGTGTAGTGACAAAGATGTCGACGAAATGGTCCCCCCTGTTGAACCCGATGATTCCAAAGAATATGTCATTGAAGTGGAAGCAGGCATGTCAATGCCTGAAAACAACTTCCTGGTTGTTCCTGCCACCACCGATTGCGACCAGAATATCGTCAATGCCCTGATGGCTATCGACAAGGTGACTGACGTGAAAGCCTTTAAACTTAAATCACGCTACGATTATTACAACGAGCAGATTGTCACCAAGACAGCCTACTACTTCAACTACAAGCAGGACATCGACCACAATGACCCCTCTAAGGGGTGTGGTTCAAACAACAGTGTGTACTCACTATAGAAGGCAAGGACCGTCCCACCGTGCTGCATACCCAAGGCTACGCCTTGGAAGGCGATTGTAACAAGTTGACAGATATTGGCGAACCGACCCTTGTGTCAGTGCTTGAAGCCAACTGCCTGCAGGTGGAACACCGTTATTTTGGATGGTCGCTGCCTGAGGGATATACCAACAAGTGGAATTACTTTGATGCCAAGCAGCAATCTGACGACCTGCATGCCATAGTCACTGCCATCAAACAGAGTGGCATCATCGACAAGAGTAGCAAATGGCTCTCTACCGGCGTCAGCAAGAACGGTATGACGACAGCCTTTTACGCCTATCATTATCCCAACGAGATGGATGCCTACGTGCCATTCTGTGCGCCCTTCCTGGTGGATCTTAGTGACAAACGCCCATACACCTATATCCTTTCCAAGGAGGCTTTTGACAAGGATTCTGAGAAATGGGAGATGGTAAAGGCATCCTTTGCCAACCTTTTCAGCGACAAGCAACTGCAACTTGAATGTATGCAGATGTACAAGAATATGAAAACAAACTTAGATCAGATGACCGACGAGCAAATTCTTTCAGATATGAAGTGGGAGATGCTCTATAACTACTATCCCAGAATGTCGTATGTAGCATTTGACAGGTGGGAGGCTATGATACCCAAGGCTGGTGACCCTGCCGAAAAATACATTAAATACATCATGGCCAATGAAGATATGCAATACCCGGGCGAGACTGAAGAACAATTCTATCGCCGTAAGGAATTAGACGACGACTTAAATGAAGAATATGATTTCTGGTCTACTCCTTTTGCCACCACACGTGCCACTGGAGAAAAACGGCGTCACGACCCTTACTATGTTCAGGCTTGTAAGGAACTGGGTAACTACGTCATCGTTCCGTCATGGGTGGAACATCTGATGACGCCTGCTGAAAAGGAACTCGTTACCAGGTCAATGAATCCTGTAGAGTATGGTGTGACCTACGATAACGGAAAGTTTGTCAAGAATGTCTTGGAAGGCTTGAAGCAGTCCACCTGCCACATGATGTTCGTTTACGGCACGCAGGATCCTTGGACAGGCGGACAGATTCCCGACGACAAAATGGGTGTGAACATTAAAAAACTCTTCATTCAAAAAGGAATACACGATGACTTCATTGATTTCTGGAACCAGTCTGAGAAAGCCGAACTCTTCAAGTGGCTCTACAGCCTCGGCTTCGATGTAGGTTAACAATAAGTTATACATTCGAAAATAACACTAAGTAAATGCTTCTGCAAGCCTTGCAGAAGCATTTTGCTTGCACGACCCTTTCATCGTCGCTATTTTTGCAACACGAAAAAGACAAAAACATTATTAACCTTTAAACACATAGCGACATGAATAAGAAAGTTTTTAATCTGATTGTAGTTGATGAAAGTGGCTCCATGGAGATTATCCGCGAGCAGGCATTTTCAGGCATGAATGAAACACTGGCTACTATACGCCTCATGCAGGAGAAGTACCCTGACACCGACCAGCGCGTGAGCTTGGTGACCTTCGACAGCAACCACACCACCTGGCACTACGACAACACCGCAGCCAACCAAACGAAAGACCTCACCCGCGACCAGTACTCTCCCGGAGGGTGCACTCCACTCTACGATGCCATCGGCAAGGCAGTATCTCGTCTGAACACACAGGCCGAGAAGGGCGACAATGTGTTGGTGACCATCATCACCGACGGCGAGGAGAACAGCTCACGCGAGTGGACGCTGAGCATGATCAGAGAGTTGATTGAAAAGCTGAAGAAGCGTGAATGGACATTCTCACTCATTGGCACCGACAACCTGGATGTGGAGTCAATGGCGAGTTCCATGCACATTGATGCCACCCTGCGTTTCAAGCAGAATGAAGAGGAAACCAGAAGGATGTTCTGTCAAGAGCGTCGTGCCCGTTTCAAGTTCAACAAGGCCTTAGGAGAGGAAAGAGCTATCAATGCATCATCCTTTTTCGACTTGAAGGAAGATGACGAAGACCCATTGAAATTCTAATGATTCATAGGCTGTTTTTTTGGTGAAGACACAAAGCCCTTGCTATACTTGCAGGGGCTTTGTCTTTATAGACAGATGTGTCCGTTTTTCATAGTCGCATCAGCGATTTTTAAATATTCATAGTTGTCAAGCAACATCATTTTGTATGCATTTTATGTGAAAACCTTTTTGCGAAAACCAAAACAAAGCATTATCTTTGCAGCATTAACTAAAAAAATGAAATGATGGAAGAAGAAAACAACAAAAAAGTAGTGAGCAATGAGCTCGACGAGAAAGAAAAGACCCAAGATGTCAAGGTGGAGAAAGAAGAAATCTCAGAAAAGGAGCTGAATGATGTTTCTGGTGGATTGGTAAGGGATTCTGGAGGAAAACGTAAAAAATGTTACGTCAAATTCTTCTAACCGATTGAACTGTTTTGTTCAGTAGCATGAACCAAGAAAGACTCAGCCTCTGCGGATTTGCAGAGGCTTTATTCGTTACAGGTAGATGGGTCCGTGACCCATGCAGCTGGTTGTTCCCATCGCAGTCAATGCTGCTGTCAGTATCGAGATGACGAACTGAATCACCATCTTCCAAGTTTCTTTGTTTCGCATAGCTCAATAAATTAATGAATAATGAATAATGAATAGTGAATAATGAATAATGAACAATGAACCTTTGAGATAAGGAGCTTGCCCCTCATGGCCAACTTGGGGCAAAACTCAATTCTCATAGTTGCGGAGCAACTTCTTATAGTCGCTTGCGACTTCTCAATAGCTTTAAGCAATCAAGCCATTTACTTCAATTAATCGGGGCATTTACTTCAAGCAATTGACAAGAGGGGGCATGGAGGTAATGCATCATTGAGACAAGCTGTCTTAGCTTTTTGATACAGTTATACAGAATACAGTTTTCTCAGCGACACATCATCCAACTGCCAAAACAAAACTTATTATTATATATA
>JAFXVZ010000035.1 GCA_017534535.1 Bacteroidaceae bacterium
ACATATATGGAACAGGAATCGATAGAAATCAATAACTAATGCCAAACCCCTTAAAACGGCAAATCCGTGTAACTCGTTGAGCTACACGGATTTGGTTTCCGATTGTTATTGTTTGTTATCTTTGAACTAGTGGACCTCCTCAAAGTCGTCATCCTGTACGTTATCACCGCCCTTGTTGTTGTCCTGAGGACCAGCCTGCTGACCTCCGTTAAAACCTGCACCGCCGTTAAAGCCTGCGCCACCCTGAGGACCAGCCTGTGGGCCACCCTGCTGAGCATACATCTGTGCACTAGCAGCCTGCCAAGCGGTGTTAATCTCAGCCATAGCAGCATCAATTGCAGCCAAATCCTGTGCCTTGTGAGCATCTTTCAGCTTCTGCAGAGCAGCTTCAATAGCTGGCTTCTTATCAGCTGGAATCTTATCGCCCAACTCGGTTAACTGATTTTCAGTAGTAAAGATCATTGAGTCAGCCTGGTTCAGCTTATCAACTTTCTCACGTTCCTTCTTATCAGCAGCCTCATTAGCCTGAGCCTCAGCCTTCATGCGAGCAATCTCATCGTCGCTCAAGCCACTGGAAGCTTCGATACGGATAGCCTGTTCCTTACCAGTAGCCTTATCCTTAGCTGTTACCTTCAAGATACCATTAGCATCGATATCGAATGTTACCTCGATCTGAGGAACACCACGACGTGCAGGAGCAATGCCTGTCAGGTTGAACTGACCGATACTCTTGTTCTGAGCTGCCATAGGACGCTCACCCTGCAACACATGGATCGTTACTTCGGTCTGGTTATCTGCTGCGGTAGAGAAGGTTTCACTCTTCTTCACAGGGATAGTAGTATTAGCCTCAATCAGTTTGGTCATCACACCACCTAAGGTTTCGATACCCAAGGTAAGAGGAGTTACATCCAGTAATACCACATCACCTACACCCTTCTCGTTATTTAGAATAGCACCTTGGATAGCAGCACCTACAGCTACCACCTCATCAGGGTTTACACCCTTTGAAGGTACCTTACCGAAGAAGTTCTGTACCAGTGTCTGAACAGCTGGAATACGACTAGAACCACCCACCAGTATAACCTCGTCAATATCCGCCGGCTGCAGGTTAGCATCGCTCAGTGCCTTTTGGCAAGGAGCCAAGCAAGCCTGAATCAAACCATGAGCCAACTGCTCAAACTTAGCACGGGTGAGTGTCTTTACTAAGTGCTTTGGCACACCACCTACTGGCATAATGTAAGGCAGGTTGATTTCAGTAGAAGTAGAAGATGACAACTCAATCTTTGCCTTCTCAGCAGCTTCCTTCAGACGCTGCATAGCCATTGGGTCAGCCATCAGGTCAGCACCCTCGTCGTTCTTGAATTCCTGTACCAGCCAGTTGATGATTACCTGGTCGAAGTCATCACCGCCCAGGTGAGTATCACCATTGGTTGACAATACCTCAAACACACCACCACCGAACTCCAGGATAGAGATATCAAATGTACCACCACCGAGGTCGAACACTGCAATCTTCATATCCTTGTTGGCCTTGTCGATACCGTATGCCAAAGCAGCAGCAGTAGGTTCGTTCACTATACGCTTTACATTTAAACCAGCAATCTGACCAGCCTCTTTAGTTGCCTGACGTTGTGAGTCTGAGAAATAAGCAGGAACAGTAATCACAGCATCTGTTACTTCCTGTCCCAGATAGTCCTCGGCAGTCTTCTTCATCTTCTGCAGCACCATAGCTGAGATTTCCTGAGCAGTATAGAGACGGCCATCAATGTCAACACGTGGCATATTGTTGTCGCTACGCACCACCTTGTAAGGCATGCGAGGAATTTCCTTTTGTACTTGATCCCAGTTCTCACCCATGAAACGTTTGATAGAGAAAACTGTCTTTGTTGGGTTGGTGATAGCCTGACGCTTTGCAGGATCACCCACCTTACGTTCACCACCCTCTACGAATGCTACGATAGAAGGGGTTGTGCGTTTACCTTCGCTATTCGCGATTACTACAGGTTCGTTGCCCTCGAATACAGCAACGCATGAGTTAGTAGTACCTAAGTCAATACCAATAATCTTTCCCATAATTCTTATTTTTTATTTGTTATTATTCAAATTATCTATTGTCCCATGCCTGTTGATAGACTTTCGGACACTTGATTTGTGCAAAGCCCATGCCATACTTTGCTATATGTCAGTTTGGCAGATAATACGACAAATAAAAAATGTTTGGCTTGGGGAATGGATTATTGAGAATAATGTTATATCTTTGCGAAGAAAAGAAATAACTTAAATAAACAAAAGAAGAAAAATGGGAAAAGTGCTAATTATCGGAGCAGGCGGTGTAGCTACCGTAGCTGCATTTAAGGTCGCTCAGAATCCTGACGTGTTTACTGACATCACCATTGCCAGTCGTACAAAGGCTAAATGTGACAAGCTGGCTAAGGCCATTGGCAATCCAAATATTAAGACCGCACAGGTAGATGCTGACAATGTGGAAGATTTGGTGAAGTTGTTCAATGAGGTAAAGCCCGACATAGTGATGAACCTAGCATTGCCTTATCAAGACCTCACCATCATGGAGGCTTGCCTAAGGACTGGCGTGAATTACTTAGATACCGCCAACTATGAACCTCGTGACGAGGCACACTTCGAGTACAGCTGGCAGTGGGCTTATAAGCAACGTTTTGAAGATGCAGGCTTGACTGCCATCTTGGGATGTGGCTTCGACCCAGGTGTGAGCGGCGTATATACTGCCTATGCAGCCAAGCATCATTTCGATGAAATTCACGTGTTGGATATTGTGGACTGCAACGCTGGTAACCACCACAAGGCATTTGCCACCAACTTCAACCCTGAAATCAATATCCGAGAAATTACCCAGAAGGGCTTGTATTATAAAGATGGTGAATGGATAGAAACAGAGCCGCTGGAAATCCACCAGCCTATCACCTATCCTAACATCGGTCCTCGTGAGTCATACTTGATGCACCACGAAGAATTAGAGTCATTGGTGAAGAACTACCCCACCATCAAGTTGGCTCGTTTTTGGATGACATTTGGTGAGCAATACCTGAAGTACCTTGATGTTATTCAGGGCATTGGTATGAGCCGCATCGATGAAATTGAATATGAGGCTCCATTAGCCGACGGTACAGGCAATGCAAAAGTAAAGATAGTACCATTGCAGTTCCTGAAAGCTGTACTGCCTAACCCACAGGATTTGGGTGAGAACTATGAGGGTGAGACTTCCATTGGTTGCCGCATTCGTGGCGTCAAGGACGGTAAAGAGCGTACCTATTACGTATATAACAATTGCAGTCATCAGGAAGCATACAAAGAAACAGGTATGCAGGGCGTGAGCTATACCACTGGTGTACCAGCAATGATTGGTGCGATGATGTTCCTCAAGGGGTTGTGGAAGCGTCCTGGCGTGTGGAACGTGGAAGATTTCGACCCAGACCCATTCATGGAACAGCTCAACAAGCAGGGTTTACCTTGGAATGAGGTGTTTGATGGTGATCTTGAACTTTAGTGTAAAATTAAACATTCATATACAAATTGTAATTATTATGGCAAAAAACGAAGAAATTAATTTTGACAAGCCTGTGCCATCAGCTGACAAGCTGAAAGCGTTGCAGGCAGCAATGTCGAAAATCGAAAAAGATTTCGGCAAAGGCTCTATTATGAAATTGGGCGATGATCACATTGAACAGGTAGAAGTAATACCCACAGGTTCAATCGGTTTAAATGTTGCGTTAGGTGTAGGTGGCTATCCTCGTGGTAGAATCATCGAGATTTTTGGTCCAGAATCATCAGGCAAAACTACTTTGGCTATTCATGCTATAGCTGAGGCACAGAAACAAGGAGGTATCGCTGCATTCATCGATGCAGAGCATGCTTTCGACCGTTTCTACGCTGCTAAGTTAGGTGTGGATGTAGATAACCTGTTGATTTCTCAGCCTGATAATGGTGAGCAGGCACTCGACATTGCCGAACAACTGATACGTTCATCAGCTATCGACATCATCGTTATCGACTCTGTGGCTGCGTTGACTCCTAAGAAGGAGATTGAGGGTGAGATGGGTGACTCTGTTGTGGGCTTGCAGGCTCGTTTAATGAGTCAAGCTTTACGTAAACTTACCGCTACGGTAAGCAAAACTCGCACTACTTGCATCTTCATCAACCAATTACGTGAAAAAATTGGTGTGATGTTTGGTAATCCTGAAACCACCACAGGTGGTAATGCGCTGAAGTTCTATGCAAGTGTTCGTCTTGACATCCGTAGTTCATCACCCATCAAGAATGGCGAGGATGTGATTGGTCGCACCACCCGTGTGAAAATCGTGAAGAACAAGGTGGCTCCTCCATTTCGCAAGTGTGAGTTCGACATCATGTTTGGCGAGGGCATCAGCAAGGCAGGTGAAATTTTAGACTTGGGTGTGGAGTATGATATCATCAAGAAGAGTGGCAGCTGGTTCAGTTATAACGACACCAAGTTGGCTCAAGGTCGTGATGCTACCAAGCAAGTGATAGCTGATAACCCTGAATTGGCAGAGGAACTGGAAGCTAAGATCTCAAAAGTTTTGCAAGGGAATGGGACTATAGATGCATAATAAAGAGCACTTCTTCAAAACAACAAGGGCAGTTACCATTGGTAGCTGCCCTTTATTTCTATGTAATTTGATTTTTTACAGTTGTTTTTTCAGATCCTCGGGGAGAACAGGCATAGCACCACTTTGTGTGCAAACAAATGCGCTGACCTCCACAGCCAACTTATGTGCCTCCTCAACAGGCTTGCCTGCCAGGATAGCAGCAGTGAAAGCACCTGTAAAGCTATCGCCGGCACCAACGGTATCAGCAACCGCCACACGTGGTGTAGGTTGGAAAGACATCTTGCCAGGAGTAAACACATAGCTACCATCTACACCACAGGTAAGGATAAGCATCTTTAAACCATACTTAGCGAGCAACAACCAGCACTTATCAGCTTGGGAGATAGAAGAGAAGTCAAACATACGGCTCACCAGCTCCAATTCTTCATCGTTTATCTTCAAGATATTACAATGCCCCATTGACTCCTCCAGCAACTCAGGGGTATAGAAACTCTGACGCAGATTGATATCAAAGATCTTCAAGGTGTCATCATCTTTTGGCATCTCATCGAGGAATTTCACAATTGTATCATGACTCACCGCATTGCGTTGTGCCAAAGAGCCAAAGCAAACGGCACGGGCATTATGAGCCAACTCTTTCAGTTCACTGGTAAATGGAATATTGTCCCAAGCTACGCCTTTCTTGATTTCATAAGAAGGAACGCCCTTCTCATCAAGCGTCACTTGTACGGTTCCTGTGGGAAAAGGTACACGCTCAATCAGCGTATTCAATCCTCTCTGGTTGAAAATGCGCAAGATCTCATCTCCATCCTCATCGTTGCCAACGGCACTCACCACACAACTATTGAACCCAAACTGTGATACATGATAGGCAAAATTTGCAGGAGCACCACCTATCTTCTTCCCTTCAGGCAGGCAATCGAACAACGCCTCGCCAATTCCTACAACAATATCTTTCATATAAATTATGCTTTAACTTGTTTGATAAACGACAACAGATAAATAACGCCTATGGCCATCACTATCACAGCACCTCCCTGGCCTACAGCATCGCTGGCAAAGCCCATAATCAATGGGAAGATGGTACCACCAAACAGACCCATAATCATTAAACCGCTCACTTCGTTCTGCTTATCGGGCACAGAGAGCAACGCTTGACTGAACACAATGGAGAAGATATTGGAGTTGCCGTAGCCAACCAAAGCGATACCTGCATAGAGTGCCCACTGAGACTGTCCGGCAAACAAGAGTGCCATACTCAACGCCATCATCACAACACTGATGATAAAGAAGGTGCGTGTCTTCAAGACGCGAAGGAAGAACGAACCTGTCAAACATCCCAGTGTACGGAAGATGAAGTAGAGACTGGTAGCAAAGGCAGCTTCATTCAGTGTCATCCCCAAACGTTCCATCAAAATTTTTGGAGCGGTGGTGTTAGTGCCGACATCGATACCTACATGGCACATAATGCCAAAGAAAGAGAGTAATACAATAGGCTTACCCAATAGTTGCAAGCACTCTATAAAGGTAGAAGGCTTGCCTTCAATAGGTTCTTCGTCAATCTTTGTAACACCTAACGCTAACGTAGCAATAATTCCTACCACCAAGAAGATAGCAAATAGTACTCGCCAGTCGTATCCAAAATCAGGAATAACATGGGTAGCTCCCCACATAGCCAGATAAGGTGCAATAAACGATGCGATGGCCTTGATAAACTGTCCGAATGTCAAGGTCGATGCCAGGTTTTTGCCACCAATGATGGATGATACCAAAGGATTGAGCGAGGTCTGCATCAAAGCATTACCGATACCCAGCAAAGAGAATGCCACCAGCATGATACCAAACGAATTACCGAACAAAGGCAATAGCAGTGAGAACACCGTCACGATGAGCGAAAGTAACACTGTCTTCTTACGACCTATCTTATTCATCAGCATGCCAGTAGGCACTGAGAAAATCAGGAACCAGAAGAATACCAACGACGGGAATATATTGGCGACTGAGTCCGTCAGCTGCAAGTCGTCTTTTACATAGTTTGAGGCAATGCCGACCAAATCGACAAAGCCCATAGCGAAGAAGCACAGCATCACAGGCACCAACTTCGCCATCTGAGATTGATTTTGATTACTCATATTACTTGTTTATTAGTTTTTCTGTATTAAGTTTATCAACCAATGGTAAAACCATCAAAAACTGTAAACAGTGAAATTCTTCACACTTACACTTCCACCTGTTGCACTGAATACCACCTTGTTATATGGTGTATGAGGGAACACCAAGTTGGTCATCACAAAGCGACCATCATTCACAAAAGCCTCCACACTACTACGGTCCACCAGGAAACGCAACTGCAAATCGCCACCATCCACCTGTGTTACAGTAGGTGTGATGAAGTCCTTACTAAATCCTGCAACACCACTCTTGTCGCGGAAACAGGTCAGCTCACGCTTCGCCATATCCAACTTATACTCTATCTCCTCGCCTTGTCCATTCATCAATCGGAAGCTGAGGGTACCTTGCTTCTTCTGACGTACTGTCATCAGCACCTCATACGTGCCAACGTTGTTATCCATCAGTTTTTCGATGACATACTCCTTGCCGACACTGAATGACTTGCTCATCACCTTACTCTTTCGCAAAGCCAATAATTCTGGCGAAGGAGCCGATTGCATATAGGTCACGCCATCCTTCACGAAAAGTTGAAGATCACGAGGCACAGAGTTAGAACTGCGATATTGCATAGTAGGAACCTCGTTGGCATATTGCCAGTTACTCATCCACGCCAACGCAATCACACGGTTCTGAGGTGCATTGCTCCATGTAACGGTAGCATAGTGATCTTTGCCAAAATCCATCCACTTGGTAGCCTTAGGCGATTCGTTTACAAACTTATGTCCGTCGAACGAGCCCACGAAATACTGAGTAGCACTGCCTCCAAACGGACCACCTGGATTGATGTTCACTATCAACACCCACTTCTTCTGATTGGTACCTGCTACGGGCAATTCAAACAAATCAGGGCATTCCCAAACACCATCATGCACACCTTGTCCCTCGCCAAAATTGCTTTCATAAGTCCAATCTTTCAAATTAGGTGATGAATAGAAGCGAATCACTTGTTGTACAGCCAAAGCCATAATCCATTTTTGCGAACCCTCATGCCAAATTACCTTAGGGTCACGAAAATCAGCTATCTCACCTGTCAAAACAGGATTGCCGGCATATTTCTTGAACGTACGGCCATTATCAGTACTATAGGCAATGCTCTGCATCTGTCGGGCACTCGCCTGAGTATAGAATGCCACGATGGCACCAGCGCCAAAGCCTGCAGTATTGTTCTTATCCACCACTGCAGAGCCACTGAAGATAGTACCCAGTCCATCAGGAGCAATCGCTATAGGCATATGTTGCCAAGACACGAGGTCACGACTGATAGCATGTCCCCAATTCATATTGCCCCAACGAGAACCATAGGGATTATGCTGATAGAACAGATGATACTCGCCATCCTTGTAAACCATACCATTGGGATCGTTCATCCAACCCCACTGAGGCGCAAAGTGATAGACAGGACGCCACAATGTCTCCTTGTTGGAAGCATCATAGCTGTTGGCCAAAGCCAAGTTGTTGCTGAAAACCGCCTCCTTTACTTTCGGACGGGCTCCCCCTCTCTCCTGAGGGTTCATGGCGAAGCGCAACACAACATGCTTACCTGCATACTTAGACAATTCGTAAGGCACTGTATAATCCACCTTATTGAGGGCTAGACGTACAGTGAACGTCTCTACCTGCACATTGTCTACCATCACACTGATACTTACATCAGGTGCTGAATCTTCCACTGGCAGAATGAGATATTTCTGCGTGGGGTTAATGCGGACCATTCCGTGGCCATCACCCAAATCAACAATCTCAACATCACCAGCTACAGCAAATGTTGCAAGGGCAAATAAGCCCATCAAACAAAACAACAGTCTTTTCATATTTTCTTTTTCTTAAATTTGTCAATAACAAGTGCAATAGCTCCATCGCCTGTTACATTGCAAGCAGTTCCAAAACTATCCATAGCAATATACATACCTATCATCAATGCCTGAGCCGCATCATCGAAGCCCAACATCGACTGCAACACACCCAAAGCTGCCATAATGGCTCCACCTGGCACACCTGGAGCTGCCACCATCGTGATGCCCAACATGCAGATAAAGCCTGAAAACATACCAATGCTATAGGGCATTCCCTGCATAATCATCAGCGCCAAAGCACAAGACACAATCTTCAACATACTACCCGACAAATGGATGGTGGCGCAAAGTGGAATCACAAAACCAGCTACTTCGTTGCTTACACCATTCTTCTTTGCCTGCTCCAGTGTTACAGGAATGGTAGCTGCAGATGACTGTGTACCCAATGCCGTAAAATAGGCTGGTAACATAGTCCAAAGCAACTTAAACGGATTGCGATGTACCAAACTTCCTGTAACCACATAAAGCATTAACAACCAGAAGATGTGCAAAGCAAAAATGATACCAATAATCTTGATAAATACCACCAAGATAGAGAACACCTGCCCTGTGTGCGTCATATTCAGGAAGATACCGAAGATATACAACGGCAACAATGGTAGAATTACACTGCTAATTGTCTTGATGATAATCTGTTGGAAGTCGCGTGCCACATTCTTCAAATGATCACTATCCAGCGTCGCAGCTCCTAACCCCAACACAAAAGCCATGACCAAAGAGGTCATCACATCCATCAGTGGAGGAATTTTCACGCTGAAGTATGGCTCCACACCTTGCGCCTCTGAAATCTCCTCCAAAGGAATGCCAGATGTAATGAGTGAAGGAAACAGTGAAAGTCCGGTAAAAAGCGACAGGAAACCAGCCAGAAGCGTACATCCGTAGGCCAGTAACACTGTAGCCAACAGCATCTTACCGGCACCACGACCGATATCGGCAATGGCGATTGTGACCAATCCCACAATGATCAAAGGAATACAGAAGCCCAGGAACTGACTGAAGATAGAGTTGAATGTTTCAAACACACGCACCAAGCCAAGGGGGAATACTTGACCAATGATGATGCCCAGCAAGATAGCTATCAGTATCCGAGGCAAAAGCCCTATCCTTATCTTCTTCATGCTTTCACGGTTAATTTAAGGCAAAGATACGAAAAACTTATAATAGCACAAAAAAATCCCCCCTTTTTTAAGAGGAGGGATTAGAAATATGCAATAAAAGCTTTTACTTCTTCAACGCAGCTATGCTTTCCTTGAGCGAAGCAATGATACTCTCTGCATCATGCTGCTTCTTGCGTTCCAAAGCCACCACAGCTTCTGGTGCATTAGCCACGAAGCGCTCGTTGTTCAGTTTAGCAAGCACACCCTTCAGGAAACCTTCCTTAGCCTTGAGTTCCTTCTCCATGCGGGCAATCTCTGCCTCGGCATCAATCAGGTTGCCCAGAGGCACCGCATATTCTGTAGTACCTACCATGAAACTTGAAGCGCCATCTGATTTATTATCAACTATCTCAATGTTAGACAAATTGCACATTTTGTTCAACAAAGAATTAAAGTCTGCTACAGGATTCGTACCTACCACCTGTAAGGTCAGTTGCTCCTTCTGCGCAATGTTCTTCTGCACACGGATGGCACGCACACCACTGATGACTTCCTTCACAGCTTCCACCTGTTTCAACAGGTTCTCATCTACCTTGCCCACAGGTTGCATCGGGCTCACCATCAGGCTCTCGCCTTCCTTGCGCTCGGTGATGTGCTGCCACAACTCCTCACTGATGAATGGCATGAACGGATGCAACAGATGCAACAGGTTGTCGAAGAATTCGATGGTTTTCTCCATCACCTTACGAGGGATAGGTTGCAGATATGCAGGCTTAATCAACTCAAGGTACCAAGCCGAGAACTCATCCCAGAACAGCTTATACACAGCCATCAACGCTTCACTCAGACGATACTTGCTGAACAGGTCGGCCACCTCTAAGGCTACAGCGTTTTGCTTGCTCTCAAACCATTTCATTGCGATTTCTGATGCCTCTGGCACCTCGATATCAGCTACCTCCCAGCCCTGAATCAGTCGGAAAGCATTCCATATCTTGTTGCAGAAGTTACGTCCCTGCTCGCACAATGCGTCGTCAAACAAGATATCGTTGCCTGCAGGAGCCGAAAGCATCATACCCATGCGCACACCGTCAGCACCATATTTGTCAATTAGTTCCAATGGATCGGGCGAGTTACCAAGACTCTTCGACATCTTGCGTCCCAGCTTGTCTCGTACAATACCCGTGAAGTACACATCCTTGAATGGATAAGTACCCATATACTCTTCGCCAGACATAATCATGCGGGCCACCCAGAAGAAGATGATATCAGGAGCTGTTACCAATACACTGGTAGGATAATAATATTTGATCTCCTCATTGCCCGGATTGTTGATGCCTTTGAACAATGAAATAGGCCACAACCAAGAGCTGAACCAAGTATCAAGGGCATCTTCATCCTGACGCAAATCACTCAACTGCAAATTATTATTGCCAGTTTTCTCACGTGCCAGTTTAAGTGCATCTTCTGGAGTCTCTGCCACCACAAAATCATCATCGGTATCGTAGTAGTAAGCTGGAATACGATGTCCCCACCACAACTGGCGACTGATACACCAGTCCTGGATATTCTCCAACCAGTTCTTATAAGTATTCACATATTTCTGTGGATAGAAGTGCATCTCACCCTCCATCACAGGCTTCAGTGCTATCTCGGCAAAATGCTCCATCTTGAGGAACCACTGCAAAGAGAGACGTGGCTCGATAGCGGTGTCTGGGTTACGCTCAGAATAACCTACCTTGTTGGTATAATCCTCCACCTTCTCCATCAGACCAGCTTCCTGCAAGTCCTTGGCAATCACCTTACGGCAATCAAAGCGGTCCATACCCACATACAGAGGGCTCTGCTCTGAGATAGTACCGTCAGGATTGAATATATCGATAGTCTCCAGATTATGTGTCTTGCCCAGCATATAGTCATTCGTATCGTGGGCAGGAGTCACCTTCAAGCAACCCGTACCGAACTCGATATCCACATAGCGGTCCTCAATCACAGGAATCACCCTGTTCACCAATGGCACAATCACCTTCTTGCCCTTCAGCCACTGTGTCTTCGGGTCTTTAGGGTTCACACACATCGCCGTATCACCCATGATGGTCTCAGGACGTGTGGTAGCCACTACTGCATAATAGCCTTTGGCATCCTTGTGAATCACATTGCCCTCACCACTCTCGTCGATAGTATCTTGGTATTCAGGAGCCACATAGTATTTCAGATAGAACAGATGGCTCTGCTCCTCCTTGTAGATCACCTCTTCGGTAGAGAGAGCCGTCAGTGCCTTGGGGTCCCAGTTCACCATACGCAGACCACGATAGATGTAGCCCTTGTTATACAGGTCAACAAATACCTTGATCACACTCTTGCTACGCTCCTCGTCCATTGTGAAGGCCGTACGGTCCCAATCGCATGATGCACCCAACTTCCTCAACTGCTGCAAGATAATGCCACCGTGCTCATGTGTCCACGCCCAGGCGTGCTCCAGGAACTGCTCACGCGTCAGGTCGCGTTTCTTGATACCCTCACCTGCCAGTTTCTTCACCACCTTAGCCTCAGTAGCGATAGAAGCGTGGTCGGTACCAGGCACCCAAAGGGCGTTCTTGCCCTCCATGCGGGCACGACGCACCAGAATATCCTGTATGGTATTGTTCAGCATATGTCCCATGTGCAACACACCCGTGACATTAGGTGGTGGAATCACGATGGTATAGGGTTGCCTTCCATCAGGTTTCGAACTAAAAAGCTTATGGTCAGTCCAATACTGATACCATTTCCCCTCCACTTCTGCGGGACTGTACTTACTTGCTAACTCCATTTTATCTAACTTTTGATTGTTTTTGCAAAATTTGAGTGCAAAGGTAATAAAAAAAGAGGAGAAACTGGCAATCTGCTTATTATTTTTTCTTCCACACTCGCATAGATTGAAGGAGGACACTCAGTATAATCAGCAAGATGCCCAAATAAAAAGAGAAATTTATCTCTCGTCCTTCGCCAAAGATAAGGAAAGCCAAAATGATGGTATAGCAGGGTTCAAGGTTGTAAGTTAGATTTACGGTAAAGGCTGAGAGTCGTTTCAGTGCCTGAATCTGAAGCAGATACATACCTACGGTACAGAATAACGCATGACAGAGCATCAACCAAAGATTGGTGCCTTCAGGAATCACCACCACAGGCTGATTGCTGGGGAAAAACCATAGATAAACAGGAATAATGAACGAAACGACAAACAAGCCTCCCGACATCTGATAGAATAATACCGTCCTGCTACGCACTCCTACGCTGGCTTTTTTATTGCAAATGGAATACAGGGCACAAATAGCCGTTGAAACCACACCTATCATAATGCCATAACGATAACGGGCATCGAAAGAGAAGATGCAAAGCACACCTATTACAGTGATGAAAGAGAAGAGAAACTCCCATCCCGAGAACCTTTTCTTGAAAATAAGGGGCTCGAAAATGGCAGTGAAGAAACCCACCAACGAGAAACAAATCACCCCAATAGACACATTAGAAGCCTTGATGCTGCCATAAAACAATATCCAATGCAATCCCAAGAGGGCTCCGCAACCGCAAAGTTGCCAGAATTTACGCCATTCTATACGAGGAAGCCCGATGAAAACCACCAGAATCAGACTGGTAAAAAACATACGATACCAAACGATATCGACTTCGTTTAGCGTAATCAGTCGCCCGAACAAACCCGTAAAGCCTGCCAACAACACACTCAGGTGCAACTGAATAAATCCTTTCTTTGTCTCGCTCATATTATAAATTGACGCCATGGACACTGCAAAGTTAATGTATTATTCTAACAAATGAAAACAAGCTGACAAAAAATAGTAAGTTCATTTTGTTAAGTCTTCGGCTTGCACTATCTTTGCAAGCATGAAACGAAAGAGTCATATTAATTGGAGACGATGGCTTTTAGGCATACTGATTGTAGCCGTAATCGCCTTGATGCTAATACCTGGTGGTAACGCATTGTATGCAAGAAACATATATCCATGGATTGGGACCATATTGTCGAATATTTCATCATGGATTCCGTTTCCTGTGGGCGACGCATTCGTGATTTTGAGCATTGCGTGGGTGATTCTTTACCCCATCTATGCGCTCATCCATCCCAAGAAAAAGTTCGGTAAGGCCTTGGGGAATGTAGTGGAATATTTGCTGTGGTTGTTTGTGTGGTTCTACATGGCTTGGGGCTTGAACTATGGCCAGCCAAACTACTACCAGCGTACGAACACGCAACCAGTGGCGTTTGACGAACAAACCTTCAAGGACTTTGCGAAGCGATATGTGGAGGCGTTGAACAGCAACTATACAGTGATTGAGACCAAGGACGAAGAGAAAATAAAGACAAATGTGATGGCAGCCTATAAGCTGCACGGATTCAATCGCATACGCTATGTAAACCCACAAGTAAAGACCATGCTCTACACACCATTGGCATCGATGGTAGGGGTAACAGGCAGTATGGCTCCTTTCTTCTGCGAGTTTACAGTAAATGGTGATGTGCAGCCACATCGGTTTGCTGAGGTATATGCACACGAATATGCTCACCTTCAGGGAATCACGTCGGAGGGAGAAGCGAATTTCTATGCCTACATCGCCACAACACAATCTACCGACAAGGGCATCCGCTTCAGTGGGTATTATGGAATCCTGGGACATGTCTTCAATAATGCTCAAAGACTTCTAAACCAAGATGATTACAGGGCTTTGTATGACAATCTCAGGCCTGAAATCAAGACGCTGCTGGAGGAGGATATGGCGTATTGGGAAGCGAAATACAGCGAGAAATTAGGGAAGGTGCAGGACTATCTGTTTGACTTGTATCTCAAATTTCACAAAGTTGAAGGTGGCAGGAAGAATTACTCTGAGGTGATTGGACTGATCATAGCCAATGAACAAAGAACAATGACTTTTTAGAGCAGCGAGGGCAGAGCCAAGCTTGCTTGAGCTATGCCGAGTCGCGATAAAATTGATGCAAAGCATAATAATGAATAATATGCATACCAAAGAAGAAAAAATGGAGGCCTTCGGGCGACTGCTCGACATTATTGACGAGCTGAGGGAGAAGTGTCCGTGGGACAGGAAACAGACCAATGAGAGTCTGCGTCCAAACACCATAGAGGAAACTTACGAGTTGTGTGACGCCCTGATGCGTAACGATAGCCCCGAGATTTGCAAGGAGTTGGGCGATGTGCTGATGCACGTTTGCTTCTATGCAAAGATGGGAGATGAGAAGGGAGAGTTCGACATCAAGGACGTGTGCGACCGATTGTGCGACAAACTGATTTATCGTCATCCACATATCTATGGCGATACTGTAGCCAACAGTGTGGGAGAAGTGTTGCAGAATTGGGAGCAACTGAAAATCAAAGAGAAAGGTGGTAACAAGATGGTGCTGAGTGGAGTACCCACATCACTACCAACCCTCATCAAATCATATCGCATTCAGGACAAGGCCCGCAATGTGGGATTCGACTGGGAGGATGCTTCAGGTGCTTGGCAGAAAGTAAAAGAGGAAATCGCTGAGTTTGAAGCTGCGGTTACGGATATGAGCAAGGAGGAGGCAGAGGCTGAGTTCGGTGACGTGATGTTCAGCTTAATCAATGCTGCTCGTCTGCATCATATCAATCCAGATAATGCCCTGGAACACACAAACCAGAAGTTCATCCGACGATTCAATTATGTGGAAGAACATAGCATCAAGCAGGGACGGAACCTGAAGGATATGACGCTGGAGGAGATGGATGCCCTTTGGGAGGAAGCCAAGAAGAATGAACAATGAGTATTCACCTTTCAAATAAATAGGGGATCGTCAACACGGTCCCCTACTCTTTACTGATTCTTACTTACGGAATGGTGGTTTCTTAACCACAGCCTTGAGCTTGCGACCACGCATATCTATCAGGATATCGGTGTCTGGCTTGCTATATGCTGGCTTCACGTAGCCCATACCGATGCCAATCTTGCGAGTGGGTGACATAGTGCCACTGGTTACCTCGCCAATTTCTTCACCATCGACGTTAAGGAGCTTATAGTGCTCACGAGGGATACCACGATCTATCATCTCGAAGCCTACGAGCTTGCGGCTTACACCTTCTTTCTTCTGACGTTCTAACTCAGCACGATTGGTGAAATTCTTGCCATCCACAAACTTGGTAATCCAACCCAAACCAGCTTCTATAGGTGAAGTTGTATCGTTGAGGTCGTTACCATAGAGGCAGAAGCCCATCTCCAAACGCAGGGTATCGCGAGCGCCTAATCCAATAGGAGCAATGCCAAACTCCTTACCAGCCTCGAACACAGCATTCCATATCTGCTCGGCATCCTCGGGATAGAAGTAAATCTCAAAACCACCAGCACCGGTATAGCCCGTGTTGGAGATAATCACATCCTTGGCTCCGGCAAATGGACCGTGCGTAAAATGATAATAAGGAATAGCACTGAGGTCGATGGAGGTCAGCTTCTGCAGGGTAGCCAAAGCCTTAGGTCCCTGAACTGCCAACTGAGCCGTATTGTCGGAAGCGTTCTGCAGCTCTGCACCTATTTGATTATGAGACACACACCAGTTCCAGTCCTTGTCGATATTGGCTGCATTCACCACCAACAGGTATTTCTCTGGCTCGTAGTAATAAACAAGGAGGTCGTCAACAATACCACCCTGTTCGTTAGGGAAGCAGGTGTATTGAGCCTGACCGATGGTCAGTGCTGCTACGTTGTTAGAGGTTATCTGCTGCAGGAAAGGCAGAGCATTAGGACCTTTCACCCAAAACTCGCCCATGTGAGAAACATCGAACACACCCACCCCGTTGACAACGGTCATGTGTTCCTGAATGATACCTGTAGGGTACTCAATAGGCATGTTGTAGCCTGCAAATTCGTGCATCTTTGCACCCAGTGCAATGTGCTTTTCGGTAAATGGAGTATTTTTCATAAGGTTTATCTTTTAGCGGTTAGTTCTGCTATCTTAATCATAACGTTCATGGCCTTCTCCATACTCGGTATAGGTACATATTCATAGCGTCCGTGCATATTCATGCCACCAGCGAAGATGTTGGGGCAAGGCAAACCCTTGAAGGAGAGCTGTGCACCATCGGTACCACCACGGATAGCCTTGACCACAGGCTCAACACCAGCTGCTAACATAGCTTCCTTGGCGATGTCGATGACATACATCACAGGCTCAATCTTCTCACGCATGTTGTAATATTGGTCACGAAGTTCCAGTTTCAAAGTACCCTCACCATACTCTGCATTGATTTTTTGGGTAAGATGCTGGAACTCACGTTTGCGACTCTCGAAACGCTCACGACTATGATCGCGGATGATGTAGCTCACGGTGGTCTGCTCTACAGAGCCATTGAAGCTAATCACGTGATAGAAGCCCTCATAGCCCTCTGTATGCTCAGGCGTCTCGTGTGAAGGCAACATCGAGATAAAGCGATTAGCAACACGGATGGAGTTAATCATCTTATTCTTAGCTGTTCCAGGATGCACATTGCGACCTGTGAAGGTAAGCTTGGCAGCTGCTGCGTTGAAGTTCTCGAACTCCAACTCTCCCACCTCACCACCGTCGAAGGTATAGGCAAAGTCGCATCCGAAGCGCTCCACATCAAACTTATGGGCACCCAAGCCAATCTCCTCATCTGGATTAAAGGCAATGCGAATCTTACCGTGCTCAATCTCAGGATGCTGCATCAGATATTCCACACCAGAGATAATCTCGGCAATACCAGCCTTATCGTCAGCACCCAGCAAAGTATGGCCATCGGTCACGATAAGGTCTTCACCCACATGGCTCTTCAGCTCAGGAAACTGTTCAGGGGTCAGCACAATATTGTCATCGGCACTCAGTACGATGTCGCCACCGTCGTAGTTCTCAACGATGCGGGGGGTCACATTCTTGCCACTCATATCGGGAGCAGTATCCATGTGGGCGATGAAGCCCACAGTAGGAACCTGCTTATCGGTATTGGCTGGCAGGGTGGCATAAAGATAACCGTTGTCATCCAGGAACACCTCCTGCAGCCCCATCCCCTCCAACTCATCTTTCAAATATTTTGCCAGCACCATCTGACCAGGGGTAGATGGAGTTACGCCTGACTCTTCATTGGAAGTGGTCTCAAAAGACACATACTTTAGAAATCTGTCAATTAGTTTGCTCATGGTATTATTCTTTGTTCATTGTTCATTATTAAAAGTGACTACTGCCATCGAAGCAATGGGTACAAATCTTGCACTTCGGCAATCCGATAGCTTTTACCACATTATCCACCGTATTGAATTTCAAAGTGTTGAGACCGAACTTCTGACGCATAATCTCCACCATCTTGTTATATTCGGGTGTATGGGCAGTAGCATACTTGTCGAGCTTAGCATTGGCATCGCCCTCCACATCCTTGATGATGCGACGGGTCAGCAATTCCAAATCGCCCTTAGAAGCTGTGTAGCCCACAAACGGACAAGAATAAATCAATGGTGGGCAACTGATACGGATATGTACCTCCTTGGCGCCATACTCGTAGAAGGTCTTCACATTGTCATGCAACTGGGTTCCTCGCACGATAGAGTCGTCACAGAACACCATCTTGCGGTCTTGCAGCATGCAGCGGTTCGGAATCAGCTTCATCTTTGCCACCAGGTTACGCATCTCCTGATTGGCAGGGGTAAAGCTGCGAGGCCAGGTTGGCGTATATTTGGAGATGGCACGATGATAAGGCACACCCTTACCTTCAGCATAGCCCAAAGCCATACCCACGCCCGACGATGGAATACCGCAAACGCAATCTACATCGGCATCATCTTGCTGTCCCATTTGCATACCCAAGCTAAAACGCACCGACTCGGTGTTGATGCCTTCGTAGCTGGAGGTAGGGAAACCGTAGTAAATCCACAGGAACGAGCAGATCTGCATATCCTCATTGGGTTGCCGCATCTGTTCCCAACCATCTGCACGTACTCGTACAATCTCACCAGGACCCATATAATGGTCGCGATGATAGTCGAGGTTGGGAAAACTGCTTGTCTCACTGGAGACGGCATAAGCATCGTCTTTCTTGCCAATGATCACAGGGGTACGTCCCAACCTGTCGCGAGCAGCAATGATGCTATCCTCAGTGAGGATGAGCAGAGAACAAGAACCCTTGATTTTGCTGAACATATACTCAATGCCTTCTACCCAGCTCTTCCCTTGTATGATGAGCAAGGCAATCAACTCAGTCTGGTTGGTCTTGCCTGAGTTCAGTTCGGCAAAGTGTAAATTACGGTCAAGTATCTCTTGTTCCAGTTCAGCCAGATTGAAAACCTTCGCCACTGTAACGATGGCAAATCTGCCTAAGTGCGAATTGAATATAATGGGTTGAGGGTCAGTATCACTGATAATGCCGATACCGGAATTACCCTTGAACTTGTCTAACTCGTCTTCGAATTTGCTTCGGAAATAATCGCTGTCCAGTTTGTGGATGGAGCGTGCAAAGGTGCCTTCTTCCTGATCAAAGGTTACCAGACCTCCACTTCGGGTACCGAGGTGTGAATTGTAATCTGTACCGTAGAACAGGTCAGCTGTGCAACTATGCTTAGCAATGGTGCCAAAAAAACCTCCCATAAATGTAGTATATTTTTAATTTCTGTCTCAACTCTTCAAATTGAGGTCACAAAGATAATCATTTTTGTTGATAATTCCTCAATCCTGTCTGTAAAAACTCCACATATTTTGCAACATCTTCATCGTAGGCATACGACTTATTTAGTGGTTTCCCATCATTATCAATAAGTACATAGAACGGCTGGGCATTGGCACCAAATTTCACCCTTTGCAGGTAACTCCATTTGTCGCCCAAAGTACGCAAGGTGCGCTCCTTGCCATTCTCGGTAACCTTGATGGGTTCGGGAAGCTTGGTCTTATTATCCACATAGAGGGTTATGAGCACATACTCGTTGTTCATCAGGTTGCCCACCGTTGGGTCTGTCCACACAGCCAGCTCCATCTTACGGCAATTCACACAACCATAGCCTGTGAAGTCGAGCATCACGGGCTTCCCTACCCTTCGGGCATATTCCATACCCAGGTCATAGTCGTCAAACTGAGCACGTACCTCATTCTTATACAGGTTGAAATCCTGTGTGTACAAAGGGGGAGCAAACGCACTCACAGCTTTCAGGGGTGCACCCCACAAGCCAGGCACCATATAGACAGCAAATGCCAATGAGGCAATGGCCATGAACAAGCGTGGCACACTCACACGGGTATCGTCGTCATCATGCGGGAACTTAATCTTACCCAAGAGATAGACACCCAAGAGGGCGAATATCACAATCCACAAAGCCAGGAAGGTCTCTCTGTCAAGGATATGCCATCCGTATGCTAAGTCAGCCACTGACAGGAACTTCAGGGCAAATGCCAACTCGATGAAGCCAAGGCTCACCTTGATGACATTCATCCATCCACCCGACTTGGGAACTTGCTTCAGCCATGTAGGGAACAAAGCAAAGAGGGTAAAAGGCAAAGCCAGCGCGATGGCGAAGCCCAACATACCAATCGCCGGAGCTGTAATGCTACCAGAAGTGGATACCTCCACCAACAGGAATCCGATGATAGGACCTGTGCATGAGAAGGATACCAAAGCCAAGGTGAACGCCATCAGGAAGATGCTGAGCAAGCCTGTGGTCTTCTCTGCCTTGCTATCTACAGCAGTGCTCCACGATGAAGGCAGGGTAATCTCGAATGCGCCGAAGAAGGATGCGGCAAAGACTACCAACATCAAGAAGAACAGGATGTTGAAGATGGCATTGGTAGAGAGGGCATTCAGGGCACTGGCGCCAAACAGCAGAGTTACCAACAAGCCCAAAGCCACATAGATAACCACAATGGAGAGTCCGTAGGTCATCGCATCACGGATGGCTTTCTTCTTGTCCTTGCTGCGCTTGAGGAAGAAGCTCACCGTCATGGGGATGATGGGCCACACACAAGGGGTGAACAATGCCAACAAACCTCCTAAGAATCCCGTAAGGAAGATGTAGAGCCAAGAACGATCTACGGTGCCAGCCGACTCGCCAAAAGCACGGAGTTCATCAATAACAGGACTCCACCAAGCTGATTGACCGTTGACGATTGACGATTGACCATTGGCCATTGACGATTGACCATTGGCCATTGACGATTGACCATTGGCCATTGACGATTGACTATTGACAATTGACGATTGACTATCGGCGGTTGACGAAGTTTCATCGTCAGATTGAGTTTCTTCTTCATCCTGCTCTACAGGTGCAGATGCAGCTACATCGGCGGTGCCTGTAAACATAAAGGGAACCTCGCTGGGAGGCAAACAATTCTGGTCATTGCAGGCAGCATATTCCAAATAGCCCTCAATGCGATAAGGACCACCTTCAAGCTTGATACGCTGCACAAACTTGGCAGTCTTCTCGAAATAGCGCACCTCCATCTCGAACAGCTTGTCGAACACAGCCTGCTCATTGCCCACAGGCAAGAGCTTCCCATCCACATGCGCCCCTGTTACCTTATCTATATTAAAGGACGCGGCAATGGGTCCACCCTCCCCCAAATCGGTGGAATAGATGTGCCACCCCGGGTCGATGGATGCAATGAACACCACCTCCGCCACATCGTCGGAAATCTTGTTGAACTCCGTCTGGAATGTCACGGGGTCCAGTATCTGGGCCTGCACACACAAAGCCATCAGCCACAACCCCAACCCAGAGAAAAATCTCTTGCTAATTCTATTTAATATCGACTTCACCCTATTCTTCATTATTATGCATTGCATCAATTTTATCGCGACTCGGCATAGCTCAAGCAAGCTTGACTCTGCCCTCGCTGCTCCGAAAAGTCATTGTTCATTATTCATTGGTTTCGTAGTCCACGCATGAGCGACTCTCCTTCACCTCTGCCAACAGCTTGGCAGCAGCCACATGCGCAGGATGAAAAGCGTATGCCTTCACTTCCTCCAACGTATTGAACTCACTATAGAGCGCAATGTCCCACTGCTCATCGGGATTGATGTTCACACCCACCTCAACATGAATGATAAAGGGAATAACCGACGGCAAATTCTCGATTGCAGACTTAAATTTCAGGGCTACAGCCTGCTTTTCAGCAGCTGGAATCTCATTTTTCAGCTTAAAAAGCACAATGTGTTTAACCATATCTTTGTTTGTTTAATGATTTTATCTATATTTGCCTGCAAATATAAGGTTTTTTATTCACATAAAATCTTAAGAAGATGTTAATTATTGGTATTGCTGGCGGAACTGGCTCTGGAAAGACCACCGTCGTGAAGAGAATTATGGAAAAGTTGGACAAGGATGAGGTGGTGCTGCTACCTTTGGACTCTTATTACAAAGACAGTAGTCATGTGCCA
The DNA here is from genome assembly GCA_017534535.1 of Bacteroidaceae bacterium. Classification (GTDB taxonomy): domain Bacteria; phylum Bacteroidota; class Bacteroidia; order Bacteroidales; family Bacteroidaceae; genus Bacteroides. Next base: position 22,116 of record JAFXVZ010000035.1, read on the forward strand.
CCCGAGAAGCGTCAACTCATCAATTTCGACCATCCCAATGCGTTCGACTGGGATTTGCTGCGCTCGCACATCGCTTTGCTGAGGGAAGGTAAGAGCATCGAGCAACCCATCTACGATTACATCACCTGTACCCGACAGCCCGAGACAATACATATTGAGCCAAAGAATGTGATTATCTTCGAAGGCATTATGTCGCTCTACGATCAGGAGATTCGTGATATGATGGACTTGAAGATTTTTGTGGATGCCGACTCAGATGTGCGCCTGATTCGCAACATTGAACGTGATATTGTGTCGCGTGGCAGAACATACGAGGATGTGATGGAGCGTTATACACGCGTACTGAAGCCTATGCACGAGCAGTTCATCGAGCCTACCAAGCGTTATGCCGACTTGATTGTGCCACAGGGTGGACAGAATAAGGTGGCGATTAAGATTTTGACGATGTATGTAAAAAAGCATGTGAACGATTGAACATTAAGTCGTTGTACATATTGATTGGTATGTTGCTACTGTCTGTGGCAATGGGTTGTATCAACCGCCCTATGGAGGTAGAGAAACCTGTGTATGATTTAGAGCAGATACAAGACAGTGGCGTGCTGAGGATGCTCACGCTCTACAGCTCAACCAGCTATTTCCAATACCGAGGTCAGGAGATGGGTTTCCAATATGAATTGGCTGATCAGTTCGCCGCTTATCTGGGGGTAAAGCTGGAGGTGGTGATAGCTCGCAGCCCCCATGAGTTGGCCTCCATGCTCTTAGCCGGGAAAGGCGACTTGATAGCATTCAACCTGCCCGTAACAAACGAGTGGAAAGATAGCATCGAGTATTGCGGTGAGGAGACCATCACCCATCAAGTATTAATCCAACGTAACCGATGGAAACCTGGTCCGCTGAAAGATGTAACGGAACTGATAGGCAAAGAGGTGTATGTGAAGCCAGGCAGGTATCTGCAACGCATGAACAACCTGAATCAGGAGATTGGCGGAGGCATCATCGTACACAATGTGGAGAATGACAGTCTGTCGTTAGAGGACCTAATTACGCAGGTGGCTCAGGGCAAGATTGACTATACGGTGGCAGACAATGACTTGGCTAAGCTGAACCAGACGTACTACCCTAATCTGGAAGTGAGCATGGCTGTGAGCCACGACCAACGAGCCTCGTGGGCAGTAAGGAAAGAGTGTGTGAAACTGGCTGAGGCAGTGAACCGTTGGCACGACGAGAATACCACATCGACCAAATATACTGCCAGCATGAAACGATATTTCGAGTTGAGCAAGACCAAGATCTTCTACCCCATCATGTCGGCGGCGCAAGGCAAGATTTCACCTTACGATAGCCTGTTCAGGAAATATGCCAAGGAGATAAACTGGGATTGGCGCTTGTTGGCTTCATTGGCTTACACGGAATCGAATTTCGACACCACAGCTGTGTCGTGGGCAGGAGCCAAAGGTCTGATGCAGCTGATGCCTCGCACGGCCAGGGCTATGGGAGTACCCGAGGGCATGGAACAGAACCCGGAAGAGAGCATCAAGGGAGCCGTAAAGTACATTGGTCTGACAACCGGCACTTTCAGTGGAATACCACAGCCTGAACGGATGAAGTTCATCCTGGCAGCCTATAACTCAGGCAATGGCCACATATTGGATGCAATGGCGCTGGCTGAGAAATATGGGGCAAACAAACACGTGTGGGATGACAACGTAGAGAAATACATTCTCTTGAAAAGTAACGAAGAATACTTCTCCGACCCTGTGTGCAAACACGGTTATTTCCGAGGCATCGAAACCTATAATTTCGTGCGTGAAATCATTCAGCGCTATAATCGCTACAAAGAGGTGATTAAAGAATAAAAAAAGAGGCTGCAAAATTAATGGCAGCCTCTCTCTTCATCCCAACATATACCGAACCTTCTTCCGGTTGTTATCAGGCCTTACCGCAAAGTGAATCCAGTAATCATACTTAGGTGGCTTACCTTCCTCTTTTTCCTTCAAGCGGCGCTCCAGGAACAACTCATCGAAGTCACGGTTGTTGGTTTCCGACATCTTGTTCAGAATCTGCATATACCTATCAGCCTGCAACTTGTTCTTGCAGCGGATATCCACCGCACAGCCTCGCAAATGATTGGAAGTCTTGCTGGGCTTCAATCCTGCCTTCGCCATCTTCTCAGAAACCTGAACCGAGCGAAAACCATGATTGATGATAATCCCCTGCTCCTTAGGTCCCTTTACATACAACTTGTTATAGGTTCTACGCAGTTCCTCCAACCAATACTCACAAATGCCCACCAGATTCTCGACAGCCTCCAGCGGAGGCTCATTCCCGTCAGCTGTCTTGTAACTCGTCTTGGTCAACTCACCCAGCGTGAAGTGCTGGGAGAGTTTGAATGTTTTGTCTAACATAATTTCAACGCGCTATTTATCACTTCTGAATCTATCGCTCTTCTGGAAACTGTATTCTGTATTCTGTATCACATACCCACGATTCATCCACGCCCTAATCATCTTCATGGCTTTATCTTGGGCGTTCGTAAAGCCCTCTTGCTGCCTCACCATCTTTACATCGTTCAAGGTGAATTCATCTTTCAGCAGCTGCAACAGGTTTCTTGGGCCACGGGTACCAATACGGGCATCATCACCATTGGAAGCCTTCTCGATGTCGTTGCCAAAGAACTGCATCTTGCACCACAAGTCGTATTCCAGACTCCAACGGATGAAATCCTCAATCGAACGCTCCCACTTCTGACCATTCGCCACATACAGTACACATGCCTTCAACCAGGCAATCACGATGGCACGATGCGACAGGTTCCAATAGACTTCAGATTGCGATAGTCTTGCAAACTCGGCACACTCTTGCTGCAACCTCCTTGCCAGCTTATAAGCCTGCTGACAATCAATCAATCCGCGAGCTGAAACCAAATTGTCAATATAGGGTTTCAACGCTTCGTCAAAGGCAGCGTCATATTGACCATAAATGGGTTGCTCTGCACCAATTTCTGTCTCTGGTATCGTGCAGAAATTGATTCTGCTGATAGGGCCATCCGTCAATACTCGGCTGAAGAACCTGCGACCTTTCAATATAGTTGTACAGGCATTCCAGTTGAAACGACATTCAGGACGGGCAGTAACCGACTGCGTGCCCACACGTGTTTGTCCATACTCTGCTCCCGGGTCAAAAGCCAGGCACATCAGTTGGAAATGCTGCTTGCCCGTCTGCCCTTTCAGCTGCTCAAACAAATCCAGTTCGTTCAGCTTCACATAAACGAAGTGTCCTTCTGCCTCATCCATACGTGTTACTAAGGCTGGTTTCGTCATATCTGCATCTATAATCTGAATCACCAGTCCCTCGGGACGCATCATCTTGTCCTTATTGGCACCCCTTTTCTGACAATCCTTCTTCCACTCGGCCTCGCGCCTTTCATTCTCCTGGTCACGTCTTTTTATGTCAGCCATGATGTGACGAATAGGCTCGTCTATGCAACCCTTACCGGCTCCTGTTCCTGCCATCAGGCAGTTCATCAATGTAGCCTCATGCTCCACATTGTCGGTATAAGAAAAGCGCACGTCGCACAAATGTGTAGCCAATGGTGGGAACACTGCATGAGCCACCGCAGCCTTATAGATATCAGGCGTATTCGAGGTGAGCAACTGAATCAGTTTCGGTATCTTGGCTGGCATTACTGGCGGTTCGCTTTGCTGTACGTCGATGCTTGTCTGCTGATTCTCATCCAGGCTCTTCCCATCTGAGAGCCTCCTGCTTCGGGCAAACACACGCCGTTGAAACTGCGTCATCTTCTGATGAGGGTCGGTATATTTCTGGTAGAAGTCGCTCACCAAGTCCTGTATGTTCTTGTCTGCCCAGTTGGCAGGCATCATCTCACTCAGCACGCCACAAAACTCGGCTTTCGTCAACAGCTGCGCAGCCCCCACGCTCAAGATACTCTTTACAGCCTCGTGCCTGGCACCTTCCTCCACCAGCACCTTAGCCTCCAACTCACACTCCTTCATGCAGGCATTGAAGATGTAGCGTGTCCGCTCGGTAGCAGGAGAAAAAGGAATGTTTTCATCCTGTGTCCGCGCTGGGCTTTCCGCATGTTCCTTACCCGCCATTTTTCTGCCATCCACATCCAGACCTCTTTGCAAGAAAGCTTCCCTACGTTCTTCCAGTTCTTGCCCTGCAATCGGTTCCAGCCAATGCTCAGAGCGATATATTTCCTCATCTATGCCTGTCAGGTAGATAAACCTTTCAGGCGTGGTGCACGACTCATCATAGGGCACATCAATCTCCTTGCAGAAAGCCTTTTGTGCCTCTTCTATGGTCATCCCTTTGGGGATGCGTATGTAGATATGCACCTTCTTACGGGCAGAATACTCCATGCGCAGCACCTGGTCGAACCACTCCGAATAGGTGTCGGCATTCAGTTCCAAAGACCGTTGTATGGCTTTGTCAACCAATTCTTTGTCATCCACATCCACACAAGTCATATAGGTAAAGGCTTCGGGTATGATGTCTGCCTGTGCGCGGTGATTGTTGTTGAAGCGTGAATAGTGGGGACAGATGAAAGGCAAACTGTCCTTCAGCTTCTCATTGCCGTCTCTGATCTCGGCCACCCTCTTTCTCAGCCAGTCTTCTGAGAGCAGGCTGTCCACCTGCTCCGAAGTCTTGGTTACCGCATACCCTCGGTTGTCGTAACGTCCGTTACCGGTATGCATAGTGTTTATGGCTATCAGTCTTTTTTCTTCCATGATGCCCTCCTTAGTCCATTAACTCTCTAATTACCTTGTTGGCTATCACGCTGGCCTGTCTTACCAGCTCGGCAGGCAGCTCGTCTAACAGCTGCTTGGGCAGCGAGAAGAAGAAATAGTACCTGTCGTCCTTGCCTAATGAGAACGAACTGTTGTCGTCCCTGAAGATTGGCGTGTTCTTTTCGCGCTTGGGTACCTCTGTCATATACACGTTGCCGTCACGCATCCTCTTTACCTTGAACTGGCCGCAATGCTCCTCCATCTCTACTGCTTCCAGGCACTGGAAATCCAATGTCTTCATACCATTCTCCAACTGACCATAGGTCATAGTTCCTTCAGCCTCAATAGGCTTCAATACTGTTTGTTTTTTTAATTTCTCATTCATTTTCTAAGTTGTTTGCGAGAGAAGTTTTGAGAGTTCCGTTGGCCAACTTTAATCACGTGAAGACCTCTTCCGCTTCAACTCAGGTTAATTAATTTGAACGATCTCGTTCACCATAATGTCCTGATAATAGACACCATTATTCTCATGCGTTGAGAACTTCAGCCCCACCGCCACCAACTGCCCGTGAGCGAACTTGCTTTTGGCAATACCACCCAGCATCGAACACTGGTACTCGTCGGAATAATCGTTACCAAGCTCCTTGAGTCTGATAAAACACTTGGCCTTCTCGCCATCCTTCGTCTGCACCTTGATTACTTCGGTCTGTGCAACGACCTTCAAAACTTTTGTTACCATACTTGAATAAATGATTAAATAATTATAGGAATAAACCAATTAGTGATTGATCAACCACATATCCTTTTTCTGTCTGACCCTCATCTACGATTTTGGCTAAATCATCAAGAGTGCCTACCAATAAAATTTTCTTTTTCATATTCTTAAAACAATAAAAATTAAACACCAGTGAAATCCGTCGTGGAAATCACTGGTGCAAATATTCTGAATTACTTTTTATGTCTGCAAGAAATCTTGGAAGAAAATTACGGATGTAAAACACTGAAAATTAAGCCGTTCCAAGATTTCCTTGATTTTCCTAAAAGAAATTCAAGGAAATTCAAGAAATAAATCTTCTCAGAAGTCCTTCAAATATGCCCATTAAGACCTTTTGCTCTTGGCTGGTTGACTTGTCGCTTAGTTTGGCCGAGAGTGTTTTCTTGCTTGGATAGTATTCGTTGAAAGCAAAAAGCACATCAGCAATTTGAAGCGTTGGGGCATTGATAATATTCATTCTTAACACATGACCTATAAAGAAACATATTTTGGTGACCTGCGTATTATGCAAATTGCCACCCAGGAACGCAATCAGTTTGTCAGTATGTTCAGCAACCAAAACATCCAATGCCTTGCAAAAGCAGGTGTCATTAACATGATAGATGTAAGATGAACTATGTCCTTTGGCTCGGCACTCTATAATCTGACCGTTCTTTGTCGCTATAATTCGGAAGATGGATTTCAGCCTATCAGAAAAAGTTTCAGTATGGAGAGGTGGAACAACTATGGGCAATGGTGTTTCTTGAATAATCGCTGGCAGATTTATCATTTCCACGCCCTGATCATCCTTTTTGATGTCAACACTACCTGACACATTCAAGGTAACAAGAGGTCCTTTCTTTGACCAGACGTCCCTATACTCTTGGTGAATCCTGTTTATGTTTTTCTCCACAGCCAACTCTCTTTCAAGTTTTTCACAATGTTGGCACTTTTGGTTATACTTGTCAGCTTCACCATCTATTCTTTCTTGCATCCGCTTGATGGTAGCTTCATGTTGGTCGATAATACCCTGCAGGTATTTTACATTCTCTTCGTTATTTTTCAAATTTGATTAAAATAATTGGAATTATTGACTCCGTGAATTTAAAGAAAGAGGGTGGCATCAGTAGAAAAATAGCAAGCCCTTCAACACCACTTGTCCTGCCTGTTACAAACTACCAATGCTCACACCTCCGATGAGTGTGAGTCGGTAGCTTCGGCTTCAGGACTATCTATAAAATTGGTGTTGAAGGGAATCCGAAAAGCATCGAGCTCTACCCTAATTAATATGTCTTGGTGCAAAGATAAAAAATGTATCTTAATGCACCAAATGGTATCTAAAATTAATGCATATTTTCCTCACTTTCCTATTAAAAATGATTACTATACTTACCTCTAAAAAAGATGGGCGATTCTCGAAACCTAATTGCCAAGCGGGCTCAGTAAGTATGTTCAGATGGCGCACAGCCGTTTCTATTTATAAGATTGGCGCAAAGGTACGCTATTTTTTCCACACTTCAAGGTATATTGTCCTTTTTTTATAAAACTTGATGAAATTTTTATACTCATGTACACATTAACTTTTGCTATCTCACGTTTTGAGGTTGATGGGTTATTTGTAAATGATATTGTAATCTCTGGGCTTAGTGGTACACTTTCAGATTACTATTTCCATTTTAGGTACCTTTGAGACTAACAAAACTATTTAATTGTTCCTTTATTGTCTCAAAATCTGTGTTCAAATCCAGTGTCCGAAAGTAAATAGAGTTACCATCCTTACGCTTAATATGACCATTGGGAACTATATCCTCTTGTGTTTTTGCGTAGAGCAGCATACCATCCACATTTCCTTTGTGTTCATCATCATATTCGGTCACATAGGTATGTATCTGAAACAAATTATGTGAATGAATACTAGACTTATCGAATTGTTTCTGAATAGTACGTGAGTAATACTTTGTGTCAATAATCAATGTTCGTTCTCCTATTGTCAGCAGAATATCTGTCTGCATATCCGGAAGAATATTAGTAGTTGACTCTTCAGTAATAATACTCCATTTTATCTGTGCTGCACAAGGGTTTAACTCAGGATGATGTTTTTTATAAAACTCCAGCACAAATTTCTCGAATAGTCTGCACATATGCTCATCAGAGAAGCTTCGCATTTTATATTCTCCTTCATCTGTTGTCAAAAGCCACTCTCTTATTATGAAATAGCAGAGATATGTTAACATGCGATAGTTTCTGTTGTTGCGATCAAAATGAAGTGCATTCCAACGAACGGCGCGAACATCTATTGTTTGAACATTTTGAAAGAAAAGCATGAGCTGTTTGAGTTTCGCTTTTTTATCCTTCTGTACATCCGAATGCTTAATCAGAATGGTAGCTGTTGTTAAAAGTATCTGATTGTATATGTTATTCTCGGACAATTCATCATAATTGCAAGAAATTTGACGATTATTGCGCATTTTGTTTGCTATGGTACCATTTATATCAATCTTTCCTTTAACAGTAAGCAAAGATTCCTTGCGAACCACATACTCACGGTGTAATCCCTGCTTTAGTTGATACGAGATACCTCTAGCCAAAATTTCAGCAAAAAGGTCGTAAATATCATCAAACTTCTCGCCTATAATTTCTGCATAGTTATTCTGCCTAAGCTCTTGGAAAGCATAGGCTAACATATAGTAAATGTTACGAATCAATATGCCTTTATCTTCTGTCATTTAAGAGCATTCCTCAGTTTTTGCACCTCTTGTTCAAATCGGTCATTATTATCAAACCAATACTCTCGGAGCATAGGAATAATGTCGTATTCTACGATATTACTCAAATCGTAATGCCCTCCAAGATTGCACAGATAGCTATGGCCAATACAGAATCCAGAACCCAACGAGTCATCATCTTCAATAACCTTATTCAAATCAATAATTGCTTTAACAAGATTATTTAAATGTGGGTCCATCAACTTCTGAATATACTCCATAAACTGTGGCGACTCAAACCCAGGCTTCATCTCGAAGAAGCTGAATCTGCGACGAAGTGCATAGTCAATCATCGCTAAAGAGCGGTCAGCTGTGTTCATCATACCAATGATGTACAAGTTGCCTGGCACAGAAAACATTTCATCTCGGTACGACAATTGTATGGGCTTATCACGATAATCGTTTTCAATCAGCATAAGCAGTTCACCAAAAATCTTACTCATGTTGCCACGATTAATCTCGTCAATAATAAAGAAATACTTGTTGTCTCTATCAGCGCGCGCTTTTTGGCAAAACCTATAAAAGACTCCTTCTTTCAAATCAAAGCCACCATCTTCGTTGGGTTTATAGCCCATTACAAAATCTTCATAGCTATAGTTCTGATGGAATTGTACTTGCATCACCCTACTCTCGTTTTTTTCTCCCATAATGGCATATGCAAGTCTTTTAGCTGCATATGTTTTACCAACACCTGGGGCACCTTGAAGAATAAGATTTTTCTTTCGAAGAAGTAAATTCTCTAATTGGTCAAATTCTTTATAAGTAACAAAAACATCATCAAGGAAATTAGACTTGTCATATGTCTCGATGACCTCTTCCTTAGGTAACGGATTCTCATCACGAATTATATCCATGATGACATCAAATTCATCTGGAGTAACCTTAAATAAAGATCCTTGTGGGTTCTTCATATACTCCATGTTTTTGAGTTCTTGTATCTTCTTAAATGATGACAAATCAATAGGCGTTGGCAGTTTTTCAGCCATCTTAAAATAGAGAGATTTCTCATCTGCAGCTTTACTTATTTCGAGTAATCCAACTATCTGTTTTGTTGGCGTAGCCTCATAACCAATAACCACATCACCTGCTTTAGCATCTAAGAAGTTTTGAAATATCTTTCTCTTATTTCCTCTCTCATTATATAGAGTATAATCCTGTTCTTCACCCACTTTCATGCTCGCCAGGCTCCAAATTTTAGGCTTAGCACACAACCACCAGTATTGATTTCCTTTTGTTTCTTCTTGAACAATTGCAGTTTTTGCATCGAATAAACTATTCAGTTTATCCACATAATCAGCATATGATGTAATATTGGTCAGAGTCTTCATAACATTCTTCCCACTTGCTTCCCACTCACCAATATTGGTCCATCTTACCCTTCTTATATTTTTATAGTGAGAACGATCATTATCAAACATATAGTCTGATTCAACTATTCCACGACCAATGATTTTGTACATCCCTTTCTTGGCAAACACAATATCACCAGGTTTCATTTCTCGTGAGAATTGCCAAACAGCCAAAGAGTCATTTACTGCCGACCCGTCTTTAGATCTCAGTCTTTTGACTTCATATCTCATTTCTTCACGTGATTTGTATTTTCTCAAATCTCCCAATTCATCCCACCCAATACACATAAAACCTTTATCAGTACAATCAGTCCATTCTGAAGCATTCTCTCCTGGTGAATAAATCCAATAATTTTTTGTTGAAGAGGATGATATGGTTGTCTTTTCCAGGGGATCATCTCTTTTACTTGCTCCGTCATTGTCGATATAAGCATCATATGAAAATTCTGCAAAGTTAGAGCAACCTGGGATTGTTCCATTCTGAATCTTTTCACTCAGACTCAGCATAATACTATTGTATTCCTTAAACGGGACAAACTTTCCATTGAAAGAAGCAATACCCAATAAAGTCAATTTTTCTCTATTGTGGCCATCTAATGCAAGATATTTATCTGGTCGTATCCAAAATAATCCAAATGTAATATTATATTTGATGATAAACTGGCCATTAAGTGCGTCATAGTCATCACGAATATCTTTATCAAGTACCGCATCTTCAAATACACTCCATAGTCTTTCTATATCACCGTCTTCCCTATCCTTCCCATAACCAATAAAGCTACTAAGCATGTTATTCATTTCAGGAACACCATGAAAATCATTAGGAGTATCTGAGGAAATATCTAAGAAACGCTTAAACTTAGCACATATTTCGTATTTTTTGTCATACGAAATTTGGCGATTAATGATGGCCATTACAGTAAAAGGGTCTAAATCAGGAAGCCTTATGCCATCTTGCGTATCTTTCAGATGGGTAATATGCCCTTGTAAATTACTATATATCCAGTCTACTAACGGTGCTCTGTTATTTTTATATCTCAAGAGTTTCTGCGCGAACTCTGTATAAAAAGGAATCCAAGTAAATGCCATATTTAATTAATCTTTATTGTTTCAATAATTGTAATATCGTTTCTGGTGAGACCTCCATCTTCGTGACAGCACACAAGCTAAGGCCCATATCTTTCACACTGGCACCAAGCAGATAGACATCATCGTCAATTATTAAGAACCTATCGTGGTTCTTTTGTGGTAGTTGCACGAACTTGATTTCACGATTCTGCTCATTGTGCTTTTTCAAATCCGTTTGGAACGACTCATAGTAGCGAGTATGAATCGTAGCATCCACATTATCTGCACGCTTGTCCAAAAGAGACAGCACACGATCATCCACGAAATTGTCTATCAAAACGATCCGCTGCTTGGCACTCCTCACCAAGTCTGACACGTAAGCCCATGCATCCCATACGCAACCTGTAGGAAAAATCTGCTCTGACAACAGCTTAGGCGATTGCTCGTCCATCTTTGAAAGAATTGTATTGATTTTATCGTCTGTCTGCTCCATCCATAGCTTACTCTCAATTTGTTGCCTTTCCACTCGATCAAGGCGCTGGAAAATATGGGCATTTGCTGCCAGATAGCGGCGCATACCAACAAAGGCATCCATAATTCTGATACTGGTGTCAACTGCTTTCTGACTGGTCACAACTGCCGATAGCATCGATATTCCCTGTTCAGTAAAAGCGTAGGGAGCCGAAGAAGAGTGTTTTAAACTCTCGAACCGGTCACAATTTGTGACCAGTTCCTTCGTTTCTTGTTTTGTCAGTTGGAATCTGAACCTTTCAGGGAAACGAGCAACGTTTCTTTTTACCTGTTGGTTTAGAACCTTTGTTCCCACCTTGTAAAGCATCGCTATATCCCTGTCTATCAACACTTGTTTGCCTCTTACGACAACAATAAGCTTTGCAATATCAATATCTTCCTCAGAAGTAGATTCAACAGTAACCAACTGGTCGTAATTCGCGACCAGTTCTTTGGACCGGTCACAATTTGTGACAGGTTCCTCGCTCTCGCTATTATCTTTGATTGATTGTAACATCCCCAGCATTGGTTCAAATTTTGAATTCAGAGCATAAAACATGAACTGGTTTCGTCTATCCTTTGAGAATTTTATCTGCTCAAGATATGTTACACAGTTATTGATCCAAGTATAGTACTTAGTTGAGTTGCTACGGCTTTTGATATTAGTGGTCTGTAGCTTTTTTCCTTCAGCTATAAGTTCGTCTATTGTCATATCAATCAAACTATTTTATTTCGTCTTTTCACTATATAACTTAAACAGTTCGGCTACACACATGCTTTCAGTAAATTGACTACCAGCTTTCCAGCCGTATGCCTCCATAACGGCACGGTCGTTATCTTGGTGGGCTTTGCGAAGCTCAACAGGCATAGTCAGATCGTCATACAAGTCAGCTAAAGAACTATCTGGATATAAAGCGCGGGCATCCAATATAGCCTGGGCAGTTTTCTCAATCTTTGCTTGATAGGCTGGTGGCTCTATTGGCTCAGACCAAGGATAAGACGTTACTGTTCCTTTTGGCCAAGGGAAGTTATTATATACAATATCCTTTGAGTAACGATAACGCATTTCTAACCTTCCACAAACGGCTCTCACCCAAGCCATGTGAACGTTGCTCTGCAAAACACCGAAATGATAGAGATTAGCATCAGTTAAAACAAATACCAAGTCACTCGCTAATGCATCTGGTGACATAAAACCCATCGGAATATAACGACGCTTTTCTGAGGAAACTTTAGGAATGATAATAAAGTTTGAGTCTGGCATGTTTTCCACATGAAAACGAGTAGGTCGTTCAGCAAGCTTTTGGGTTCCTGCACTAACACTAGCTAAACGTAAATCACGAACGGCTTCTACTCTCTTCAAGCAATGTGGCATGGTACGCAATTCAGCAGGAGAGCAATGACCTAACCACAAGCAATAACGAGGTTTCTGGTGAATAAATTCCTCAGAACCATACCAAAGCTTAAAGTACTTAGCAGATTTGGGCTCTACCTTTATAAAATCTTCCATCTCCTCTTTAGTAAAGAGGTAGTTGCCACCATCTATAGGTTTATTTCCTATCTTTATCCATGGAACATCGCAAAGCGGCGCTATACGGCTTTCAACAAACACATTAGGAGCATCAAGTAAATAAGGGTTGATATTCTTAGCCTTGATGACCTTATCATTATCGAATATTGTTCCTTCCTTATAGTCGGTAAGTGCATCATATTGTGGTTTATCCAAAGAAGTAATGCCTGGTATATGATCTTGAGGTTTCCAATTTTCTGGTCCTTCTTTTCTACTGAAACCTACAATCACACAATGTACATGGGCTTTGATTGTAGCTTCACTGTCCCATCTAAAAGTTCGATGGGCAAAGTCAATACAAAGTCCTCTTTCCATCAAAGGCTTCCACAAATTAGCCACTTGCTCACCTTGACAAATACTATTAGTTGACACGAAAGCCACTTTAGCCCCTCCACATTGTCTTGATTGAAACGCTTTCATATACCAACAACAAACATAGTCCAGGTTGCCCACATTCTTCCATTTCTCACCAAATATGTGAAGCACATCCTCTTTTTGTTCCTTGCTCATTTGACGAGCCCCAACAAATGGTGGATTACCCATAATGTAGTTATAATGTACCAAAAGACCATATTTCCATTCTTTTGCTTCTTCTGGTCTTTCTTTGGTGGTAACAATAAAACGATCAGCTTGGGTGTCTTGGAAATAAGCAGGTACTGTACGAGCAGCTAATTTATCTGGAATTCCATAAGGACATTCAACTAAATTCCAGTTCTCACGCAAAGCATTGCCTTCTTTAATATTGGTATAGCTCTTCAGTGGCAAGAAGTCAATATCCTTGTGGATGATATGCTCTGTCTTTGTCAGCATCTGTGATTCTGAAATCCACAAAGCAGTTGTGGCAACAGTAACGGCAAAGTCGTTAATTTCAATGCCATAGAATTGGTTGATATTGACCTTAATAGGATTCAGGAACTCACCTATCATGCCTTGTCCATGATACATCTCACGAATGACCTCATTCTCCAGACGACGCAAGCTAAGATAGGTCTCTGTCAGGAAATTACCACTACCACAGGCTGGATCCAAGAAAGTAAGGCTTGCCAGTTTGTCTTGATATGCCGCTAACTTGCCGACTCGCTTTTTCTCTACTTTCTCTTCCAAAATGGTATCCAGCTCTTGACGCAGGTCGTTCAAGAACAAAGGGTCTATCACCTTATGTATATTCTCTATCGAGGTGTAGTGCATACCTCCACTTCGGCGTGTATCTGGATTCAAAGTACTTTCAAACACGGCACCGAAAATGGTGGGCGATATCTCGCTCCAGTCAAAATCCAGGCTGGCATTGTGGATGATGATGTCTCTTAACTGCTCGGTAAACTGTGGTATCTCAATTTCTTCCTCAAACAAGCCACCATTGGTATAAGGAAATGCCTTGAGGTCGTCTTTCAAATATTTGCTGCGCTTTTCTTCAGGTGACTTCAACACGTCAAACAGTCGGATAAGTGCATTGCGAAAATCATCGGCCTCATAATGCGAGAGATAATTGCAGAACTGATCATGTGAAAATATGCCAGCATCCTCGGCATACAAGCAGAACACCAAGCGAACGCAAAGAATGTTAAGCCAACGCTGTGCTTGGGGGCTGTTATCAGCGTATTGTTCCTTCAAAGCATCGTAGATGCGACCCACAATCTGGCCTGCCTCCATCGAGACACGTTCTTCTTTCTTAATATGCTCGCTCTTTTCGTTAACCAAAAACTGCAGACGATAATACTCCTTACCCAAGTTTGCCAGCAATATCTGCTCAGGCTCACCATTGGGCTGCTCCATATCATATACCAGGAACTCTTGAAAGTTGCAGGTAACCACCCAACGGGGATGCTCACTCAAAGGCATATTGGCTATGTAGCGCTTGGCTTGTTGAAAGGGTGTAAACTTGGACCCATCACTCTGTAGAACGGGCAACCGAAGATCTTTGTCAATGGATTTCTGTTCTATCAAGACTTTGGTAGAGCGTATATGGCCATCTATGAAATTGGTCTTGTCAACCTTTACCTGTTCCTCATAGCGGATAAATGTGGATGGGGTTTCTACTCCAAAGACACTGGAGAGCAAATCAAACCAGAAAGGCTGTGAATCACCTTTTTCGTAACCACGCCCTTCCCATCGTTTGGCAAACTCGGCAGCTGCCGCCGCCATCTGTTTTTCTGTTTTCATGCGTTGTTATTAAAATTAATTGTTAAGACCGTGCTAAGGTAAGAAAAATCTCGGTGATACAAAACATTTGCCCGTTATTTTTTTGCACCTTCCCTGAAAACCATGTTACACCCGGGTTCAAAGACTGTGCTTGTGATACAGAAATACAGAAATACAGAATACAGTTTCTTTGGGGAGAGGTATCAACAGACTTCTGATACAGTAATACAGAATACAGTTTATTTGGGGAGAGGTATCAACGGTAAGTAAAAAAATAGAATTATAAATTTTATTATTATATA
>JAFXVZ010000036.1 GCA_017534535.1 Bacteroidaceae bacterium
ATTATATATAATTGTATTATATATAATATTAATATAAAGGGTGGTGTCAGGTGCATGATGGTGGAAAATCAATTTTCGAAATGTTAGTTTGTTAGGTTGTTAGGTCAACAGTCGGGCACAGCATAGCTATCGGCATTTTGCCCCTTTACCCTGGTCGTTTGCTTAGTTCTGGTAAAAGGGTGGTTTTCTTCGGGAAAGCAAGCCTTTTACTTGGGGAGGATTTTCTAAAGCCATCCATAGGGGTTTAGGCACCCTTTCAACTCTCCCCCTCCCACTATGCTTTATTACGTTCTCCTGCCATGTCCTTCACCGATCACTGCCAGCGGAGGGGAGTCAGACACATTTCATAGGCAAAATGCCTAAATCAGAATTTTAACATTTCAAAAATAATTCAAAACAAATTGCCGATAAATTTTCGGGTAGGATGGATTATGTGTATCTTTGCATTGTGATTGAGACGCAGAGCTGAGCACAGGCCAAAGGCCACGGCACTGACGAAGTGAAGCATCGAGATGACAACTGATCAGTTTTACGGTAGGCGATGCCCCGATGTAGTTCATCGCAAAGTGAACAACTAAACAAACGTAAGCCATAGCCTGATGTTATCTGTGGCAAAAAACAATGAAACATGAATACCCTGGCAAAGGTATATTATGAACTGAGGAAGAGCAGCAACGACGACTCTTTAGTCTTCAGCAAGTAATATGCCTTAGCCAATTCGTGTGAGACCCTTGAAGGGGGAAATGAAAAAGCCCCTCCTCTTTGTGAGAGAAGGAGCTATGCGATCTTTGACGTACTGAATTTACTTTACCACTACCCTATTTCCCTGCAACTCAAAATTATAGGTACCAGAGGGGAGCAAGTACTTGGCACACTCTACACCATTGTGCACATCCATACCCAGGTAGGTGGCACTATCATCCAAGCTGTCGTAATCATCGGCCTGGATGGGCAGGTAGAGAATGGCTGAGGTGTTGGCAGGAATGGTGGTTTGATAAGCTGTCATCTTGCCCTTTCCATCAGCCTTCCAACTACTCTTCACATCGCCATAGTTACTGCGATAGCTACCCTCAAGACTGGTATAGTTGGCACCTGCTGAGGGCTGCAGGATGAAATGTTGGTAACCTGCCTCTCCCTCAAGGTGGTTAGTGGTGATACCCAACTGATACTCATACATCCACTGACCTACAGCACCTAAGGCAAAGTGGTTGAACGAGTTCATGTTGTTCTGGTTGTTCTCGCCAAACGCCACTTCCAAGCCATTCCAGCGCTCCCAAACGGAGGTAGCACCCTTGGTGACTGGATAGAGCCACGAGGTGAAATCCGTGCAGGTGAACATGCGGAACGCCTCTTCGGTCTTGCCCGAACGGCTTAATGCTGGCAGGATGTTAGGTGTACCAGAGAAGCCTGTGGTGATGGTATAAGCTGGGTATTGTTTGCTTGCATCACCGCTTGCAGATGGGTTAGCAGCTAACTGAGCCAGATACTCTACCGCCTTGGCACGGTTTTGCTCATTGAAGCAATTGAAGTTCAACGGGGTGGCATAAGAAGCCTGAGAATGTATGATTCTCTTGCCATCGGCACTACGAGTCTTGCCAGTGGAGGGATCAACATACGCCTCATTCCACTCCTTCAAGGCAGCTTTTCTACGTTCACGCAAGGTATTGGCATAGTCGCTCCTGCCAATGGCATCTGCCATGTGGGTTGTGACCTCCATCATATAAATGTAGATGGCATTGTTCACCAAGTCGGATGGTGTGGCATTATCCATCGCCAGCCAGTCAGCCAAGCCACTTGCCTTAGCCGACAGATGTGGGAACTGTTCGCTATAATCATAGAAATCCATACCGTTAAGCCATGCCATCATCGCCTCCATGTTCTCCTCGATGATTTGGGTATTGCCATACTGGGTATAGAGTTGCCAAGGCACCATGCAAACAGCAGCTGCCCACGTGGTTCCATCGGCAAACGAGGTATCGTCCTGCTTGTTGTAGGTAGGTACCGTACTGCCAATGCCACCAGGAGCCTCCTTGTCGCTACCCACGCCCTGGTCGGCACGGAGCGCCACCATCCACTGACGGAAGAAGTTCTGCGCATCGCTGTTGTAGGTGGCTGTACGCGTATAAGCCTGAGCATCGCCCGTCCAACCCATGCGCTCATTACGTTGCGGACAGTCGGTCGGGATGGTGAAGAAATTACCCAACTGACTGCGTTGGATGTTCTTTATCAATTGGTTAACCAACTTGGCTGTCTTGTTGCCATCAGAGGTAGTTGCCACATAAGTGCCCGTAGGCAGGTTATCGCTCGACATCACCAAGCCCTTGATGTTGCCCACAGGCAGGGCACCTTGGTGGCTGGGCAGGGTAATTTGGATGTACTGATAGCCACGATAGGTGGTGGTGGGTTGAATCACTACTTCCTGACTACCCTTTGCCACGTAGAAGTCGGTGGCCAAAGCAGCACGGAATGTTTCATACAAAGGGCGTCCGGCAATGTTCTTGCCCTTGGTGCCATAGGTATCCACATAGTACTTTTCATCGCCCTTGAAGCCTGGATAAAGTTGCTCGGCATAGCGGATAATTACCACATCTCCCTGCTTAAGATAGCCTGCAGGGATGGTGATCTGAGGCACACCTACCATGTTCACACCCATGTTATAGATAAAGGTATGTTGGTCGGCACTGTGCACAGGCATTACCTGCTTTGCGGTCAGGATTTCACGAATCTTCACAGGCTCGTCATAACGTGCCATGAAGTCGAAGTTCACCCAATCGCGTTGTGCAATCACCTCGGCAGGTTTCCACGCACTATCATTAAATCCATTTGATTTCCAACCATCTACAGATGCCTCATAGTTGGCATCATAACGCTCACCCTGGAAGAAACTACCATAGCGGATAGGACCATCTTTGAAGGTTTTCCAGGTCTGTGGATTGCTCACCACGATCTGCTTCGAGCCATCCTCATAGGTAATCACGAGCTTCATCAGCAAAGCCTCGTTATCGCCAAAGAAGTTGAAATTGCTGGTGGTGAAGGTCATGTAGCCTGTGTACCAACCCGGACTGAGTTGGGCACCAATGGCATTCTGTCCGTTCTGCAAGAGCGAGGTCACATCATAAGCATGATACCCCATTGTCTCACGATACTGACTATCACCTGGGGTAAACCAGTTCTCACCCATGCGTTTGCCATTGATAAACAACTCGTAGGCTCCCATCGCCGTAGCGTAGAGCTTCGCCTTGGCAATCTTCTTATCTTGGGTGGTGGCAAACTGGGTACGGAGCATGGTCATAGCGCCATGAGAAGGATCTACATGTCCGATGAGCATCTTGTTGCCATCGTTGGTTACGGTTATCATATTGCCACTTATCTTGACCCCTGGCAGTGTGCTGAACACATTGTAGTGACGGGCATCGAAAGCCACATCATTCACAGCCTGTCCGCGGTTCTTTATCTGGTAGTCAGTGTATTCCACTATTGTGCCAGGCATAGCGGCAAAGCCAATCTCTGCCAAGTTGGGGGCAGTATTGAAATCGTGGCTACGCCCCCAAGGGCCAATATTGATGCGTGTGGCATTGCTTACGCGCATGTTGGTACTACCCACAGCAAAGCCTCCCCCAAAACGACGACGGTTAGGGTCTGCAGGTTCCGTTATCAGGTCCTTGCCATTGATGGTGAAATAGACATTGCTGGTTTCTACATCGATGGTGATGTCATAAACGCCCGTCTTGCTGGTAATCAGCTCGTTGATATTGCTCTTGGGGAACTTCTCCTGATTGATGGCGAGGAAAGGCACATCGGCCTTGTCGCCTTTAGCATAGCCCACACGATATATATTGAGAGCTGCACCTTTTTCAGTACCTACCCCACTAAAATCAAATTCAAAGCGGAAGTAGTTGTCACCATGCAGGTTGTCGATATTCTGGAAAGCATCATTCAAGCGGAAGTCGTTGGCACCGAGGATGATGCTGGCCTTGTCACCCTTGACAAGGTGCAATTTGGTGGCTATCTGGAAATAGAAATGGGATGCAGCATCAAGGGTTACCTCCTTTGAGCCAATCCATTGTGCCCCACTCCACGAAGCTTGCTTGGTGCTCATCAGACCTGTCTCAAAACGACTCTGTTGCTGGTGACTATTGCCCTTGGCATCCCATACCTCCACTTGCCAAGTGTAAGCAGTTTCTGGTTGCAGGGCCACGCCCATGTAAGGGATGTTTACAGAGGCATCGCTTTCTACACGACCTGTTTGCCACATCACCTTGCCGTCGCTTTCACGACTGACTGTCAGGCTATAAGCCTGTTGGTACTGGTTTCTGGCATCCGACTCCATTACCCAACTGAACAGGGGATGGCGGTCTTCTATCGCCAAGGGTTCAACACTGTCTTGCACACGCAGGTTGGTAATCTGCGTACCTGCCCACATAGCCATTGGCATCAATGCAAAGAGGCCTGTTGTCAGCCATGTCTTCACTTGTTTTTGCACGTTCATATCTCAAAATTTTTGTTATTCGTATTTTTTCCGTACTTTTACGGCACGTTACAAAGTTAATAAGAATTTTACGAATAATTAATATGTTTAGCGATAAAAAATCAT
This sequence comes from Bacteroidaceae bacterium, assembly GCA_017534535.1. Taxonomy (GTDB): domain Bacteria; phylum Bacteroidota; class Bacteroidia; order Bacteroidales; family Bacteroidaceae; genus Bacteroides. Next base: position 4,595 of record JAFXVZ010000036.1, read on the forward strand.
TGCAGCAACTCTCGGTACTATTGAGAGCGCATGGCATCCGGAAAATGGTGATATGCACGGGTGGCCAATTGGCGCCCTTGGTGCAGACATTCCTACATATACCTGAGTTCACTTGCTATCCCATGGCCGATGAACGTATGGCAGGGTTCTTTGCCCTCGGTCTTGCTTTGCATGAGGTGGCTCCCGTGGCAGTGGTATGCATGGCAGGGAGTGGCTTGGCCAACTTGCTACCTGCCGTTACGGAGGCTCGTGGTCAACAGGTACCACTGGTGGTGATCTCTGCCGACAAGGCTCCAATCTTTGCCCAGGAGGGGTCAGTACTGGAGAAAATGGTGAAGAAAGCAGTGTGCCTGCCTGAGGTTCTGAGTGAGGAGGACGCATGGCTCTGCAACAGGCTCATCAATGAGGCACTGATGGAGAGTGTGCATCATGGCAGAGGCCCTGTACACATCAATGTCCCCCTGAGTGATCCTATTTTTGGATGCAACGCCACCGAGTTGCCTGAGGAGCGAGTGATGGTACGCTATCATGGATTGAATATGTATGAAGCTGATTATCAGCCTCTCGTTGAGAAAATGAACAAGTATAAGAAGCGTATGATTGTGGCAGGACAAATGAATACCATCTACCTGTTCGACAAGAAGCATGAGCGTACGCTCTCCAAGCAGTTTGCCTGGTTTACAGAGAACCTGAGCAATCATACCACGCCTGGCACACCCCTTAGACGCATGGAGGAGGTGCTCTACCCAATGGACTTGAAGACCCAACAGAGCATGGCTCCTGAGTTGCTGATTACCTTTGGTGGTGCCATTGTGTCACGCCGACTGAAATATTTCCTCAAGAAGCATAAGCCCTTGGAACATTGGCATGTGGCGAAGGATGGAGCTGTGTATGACCCTTTCGGTGCACTGACCACCATCATTGAGATGGATCCTTTTGAGTTTTTGGAGAAGATTGCACCTCTGATGGAGGATGTGCCACCTGTCTATCCTCGCCAATGGGAACAAATGGAGGAGAAATTACCTTCGGCACGTTTCCCTTATTCTGAGATGCAGGTGGTAGGTGGTTTGATGGCTAACCTGCCTACAGGTTGCTCTCTGCACCTGGGTAATGGTTCTGTAGTGAGGTATGCTCAATTGTTCCCTCTGCCACAGGAGGTTGAGATACAGTCGAATATGGGGGCAGAAGGAAGTGAAGGTGCTTTGGCAACAGCTTTAGGTTATGCCACAGCGAGTGAGAAAATCAATTTCATCGTCTTGGGTGACATGAGTTTCTTCAGCGGCATGAATGCCTTGTTGAGTAACAGCTATGGTTCTAACATTCGCATCATGGTGATTAACAATGGTGGGCATGGGCAGTTGCAGAACTTGCCAGGGTTCACGCCCGACGAACGTACCCAACGGTTTGTGTCGGGGTCTCACCAGGCTTCAGCTCAGGCTTGGGCATCCGACCGAGGATTTACATACCTCTGTACCCACAATGAGACTGAGTTAGCAGAGGTCATGCCTGTATTTACCAAGGCCGATATCACTCGCCAACCCATTCTTCTGGAGGTGTTTACCGACAAGGAAAATGATGCAGAGGTGTTGAAACAGTATTATAAGAGCTTAAAGAAGTAAGTGTTTATCATTAGAAACAGAATAGTGCCTTTCAGACGGTTCAATGCCATCAACATTCTGGGTGTGTTGTTTGCACGTCCAGAAGCGGAGATGGATGAACAGTTGTTGAATCACGAGCGTATCCACACCCGTCAGATGCTGGAGATGCTTGTAGTGGGGTTCTATCTGTGGTATTTCATCGAGTGGCTTATTCGTCTAACCCAAAAGGGCAATGCCTATCGCAACATCAGTTTTGAGCAAGAGGCATATACCCATGAACGCAATCAGAACTATCTGAAGAACAGAAAATTATATGCTTGGACAAAGTACTTGTTCAAACGGAACACCTACCATCGGCCTAAGTAACAACTTATCAAAGGTCGATGGTGAATAATCATTGGCTTTACATTCCTGAGAAGTACTTGAGCATGGGAACCAACATGAGCGACTGAACGAAGTCGCCCCGCTTGATCATGGCTTTCACCTCTTCTTGAGAGAAAAGATAGACCTCAATGTCCTCGGTGGCATCCAGGTGTTGCTGACTGATTTTCTCCACACCAGTAGCCAAGAAACAATGTGTCAGGTTGGTAGTGGTACTGGGATTAGCAGAAATGACTGCTACTTCACGCCACTCGCCACCTCCATAGCCTGCTTCTTCCAACAACTCACGTTTCGCTGCCTCGATGGGTTCCTCACCCTGCTCCACCACACCTGCCACTATCTCGAAGTTGGTTTGACCCAAGGCATGACGATACTGGCGAACCAACACCATCTGGCCATCTTTTGTGATGGCAGTAACATTTATCCATGTAGGATATTCCAATACGTAGTATTCGGGGTTGATACGGCCATCAGGCAACTCCACCACATCACGCCTGGCAGTGAGCCAAGGTCGCTTAATCAAGTATTCGGAAGATACAATCTTCCACTTCATGTCATTCATACACCATATATATTATTAAGGACGATGCAAAATTACTGAAAGTCGAGTTCAGAACAAAATAAGCTCGGTTATTTTTAATGACGGGACGAAGTTTTTTATCTATAGGCATGGATTACCACCCCTCTTTTTATACTTTTAATCGTTAATAAATATTAAAGATTGAAGTTTTGTGAATAATTCTTGCCTGTTTATGGTTTCTATTGTAACTTTATTTACTAACTTTGCAAAGTTACGAATGAAACAAATAAATAAAAGACTATATGAAGAAAAGTTTTATCTTGGGTCTGTTGCTCAGTACCTGTATCATGGCTCAAGCCGGTGGTTTGATGACCAACACGAATTATCACATTGCTTTCGACCGCATGATGGCTCGTGGCGCGAGTTTCGACATCGACGCTATCTTCTCTAACCCTGCAGGTTTAGCATGGGGTCATGAGGGTTGGCAATTGTCGGTTAACTTCCAGAAGCCTTGGCAGTACCGCGACATCAAAGCGAATGGAATTCTCTATGAAGGCAAGGCATCTGCACCTATTGTGCCTGCCCTGTTTGCTTCCTACAAGAAGGACCGTTGGGCCATCTCTACCATGATCGGAATCGTGGGTTCTGGTGGTTTCGTGGAATATAAGAATGGTGTACCCATGTTCAATGCGCTCATTGCCAACACCATCACGCAGTTGACAGGTGGTCTGTCACAAGCTGTAGGTGGTGCCGTTCCTCCGATTGGTCCTGACCAGTATAGCTTTGATTCTTCTATGAAGGGTAAACAATATATATATGGTGGACAGTTGAACTTTACCTATAAGTTTACCGACAATTTCTCTGGTGCCGTAGGTTTGCGTGCCAACTATTACGACGGATATTATCGTGGTCACGTGATTGCAGGCAATCATGCTACCATGGGTACCCTTGCTAAATTAGAGTTGGATGTTGACCAGAAAGGTTGGGGTTTGACTCCTATCATCAGTTTGAACTTCCACAAGGGTCCTCTGACTTTAGCTGCCCGTTATGAATTCCGCACCAAGATCAGTACAAAGAATGATACCAACGTGCTGGATGCAAATCTGAATACTACTGCCATGGTTACTGAACCTTTGACGCAGTTGGTAATTGGTGGCAAAATCTCTCCAGAGCAGGCTGCAGCCATTGGACAAGGTATCCAGGAAAAGATGGCTGGAGGTTTTGACGCTTATGTTGCTCCTTACAAAGACGGTGCTCGCACTCGCTATGATATGCCTGCATTGCTTACTTTTGCAGCTGGTTACGAATTTACTCCAAAGTTGCGTGCTACCCTTGAATACCACTTCTTCGACGACAAGAACGCCAAGATGGCCAACGACCGTCAGAAGGAGTTGAAGCATGGTACGCATGAGTTCCTGGCTGGTATTGAGTATGATATTAACGAGAAGTTCACCATCAGTTGTGGTGGTCAGCGTACAGACTACGGCCTGAGCGATGGTTACGAGCAGGACACTTCTTTTGCTTGCGATAGTTATAGCGTGGGCTTGGGTGGTGCATGGAACATCAGCGAGAAGGTTCGCCTGAATGCCGGTTACTTCTGCTCTATCTATTCTGACTATGAGAAACAAGCCAGCTTTGGCAAGGAGGTGTTCTCCAGAACAAACCATGTGATTGGTCTGGGTATCGACTTCAAATTCTAACGGTTATTGTATTTAACAATAAATAATTGCTTCAGTCGAAAGCGACTACCTTCCAAGCGTGGAAAGGTGGTCGCTTTTTTTATAACCACCCTATAAAAACAATAAAAGCCCGCTTGGAAAGATTCCAAACGAGCTTCGTCATTTTGTTGTATCAGTCCTCAATTGTTTGTAAACGATCTTCTTACTTGTTCTAAAAGCATCAAACATGACGCTTATTCAAATAAGACGAAAGCTCTGCAACCGAGATGTTTTTGGCAATTATCATACCATTCTCATCCAGTAAGTAGTTCGTCAATCCACCCTTCAGGCCATACTTCCTGAAGATTCCGGATTTTTCGCCAGCCGTATCCACAAAACAACCGGCACCGACTATACCATCCTTACGAATCGTTTCACGGAAAATTGACGCATATTCGTCGAATGACACGGAAACGAATTCTACTTCATGCTGGGCATCTGTCTGATTCAACGCACGACTCATTTCTATATTGCGGATACGCGAGGGTGCATCATATGAAGCCCAGAAATTCACCAGTACACAGTTGCCACGCAGACCAGAAAGCTTTCTGTGTACAGAATCCAATTCATCGGAGTCATCGTCACTGATAAAAAAGTCAGGCGCATATTCTCCAATGCTCAACCCTGTTACGGGTCTGTCTTTCTCAATAAATGATGTCAAGGAACTAATCAATAATACAACAAAAAACCACTTTACATAATGCCTCATGTAATCTGATTTTAGTTAATACTAAAGTAAGATTCAACGACCGGAGCCGTTCATTCTTATCCTAATTTCTTCACGAAATCAGGTGCAAAGTAAAAGGTTTTTCAGATAACCACCAAGAAAAATATGCTAAAAAACATATTTTAGCCAGTTTATTACCTGTTTTTTAGGTTTTATTGGGGGAAAATAACTAATTTTGCGGCCGAAATGAGAGGTAAAAAGAAATGAAATTCGAAGATCTTGACTTACATGATGATGTGCTGGATGCCCTTTGGGACATGCATTTTGAAGATTGTACCCCCATCCAAGAACAGGCGATACCAGTTTTGTTGGAAGGTCGCGATCTGATTGGTGTGGCTCAGACAGGCACGGGTAAGACAGCTGCCTATCTACTTCCAGTACTCGACAAACTAGCTACAGGCGACCTGCCCGAAGATGCCATCAATTGCATCATCATGGCTCCTACCCGAGAATTGGCTCAGCAAATTGACCAGCAGATGCAAGGTTTCTCTTATTTCATGGACGTAAGTAGCGTACCTGTTTATGGTGGGGGTGACGGTGTGGCGTTTGCTCAACAAAAACGTGGACTGACAATGGGTGCCGATGTGGTGATTGCCACACCTGGCAGACTGTTGGCGCACTTGAGCTTGGGATATGTTGACCTCTCAAAAGTAAGTTTCTTTATCCTCGACGAGGCAGACCGCATGCTCGACATGGGTTTCTATGACGATATCATGCAGATTGTTAACTTCTTGCCCAAGTGGAGACAGACAATAATGTTCTCCGCTACCATGCCTGAGAAGATTCAACTGTTGGCCAAGAATATCCTGGTTGACCCTGTGGAGGTAAAGATTGCCGTATCGAAGCCAGCCGACAAGATTATCCAAGCTGCTTACATTTGCCATGAAACACAAAAACTAAAGATTATCCGTAGTTTGTTTCAAGAAACCAAGCCTGAGCGTGTGATTATCTTCGCCTCAAAGAAAATCAAGGTAAAAGAATTGGCAAATGCCTTGAAAACAAAGGGCTTGAATGCAGATGCCATGCACTCCGACCTTGAGCAATCTCAACGTGATGACGTGATGTATCGTTTCAAGGCAGGCAAGATTGACATTCTGGTAGCGACTGACATTCTCTCCAGAGGTATCGATGTAGATGATATCCGCTTAGTTATCAACTATGACGTGCCTTTCGACTGTGAGGATTATGTGCATCGCGTAGGTCGAACGGCTCGTGCCAATAACGATGGTTTGGCCATCACGTTCGTGAGCGATGAACAGCAAACAGATTTCGGAAAAATTGAAGACTTCCTGGGAAAGAGCATATATAAGATTCCTGTGCCTGAGGAACTAGGCGATACACCAGCCTATAATCCCAAGAAGAAGGTTTGCACTCCTCAAAAATCCAATAAAACTTCCAATCAATCGAAAAACAAAGGTCCTAAAAAGGTCTCAAAGAAGAATTAATAATGAGGGGGGATTTAACTTTCTTCTGGAGCAATCTGCAATTGGCCTTGAGGTGAAATAGTCAAAGACATGTTATAAGTGACAGAGCTATCAGGGATTGTCAGGATGGCTCTATAATGATAACCTTCAGCATCCACTTCTATAAAATCCATATCCGACAGGATAGTAACAGGCAATACCTCTGCATCCATATAATTGGCAAACAGTTTCTTATCGATGTCTCTTCCATAAAGTTCATGAGCACCTTCATACACACAGATATGGATGATATTGTCGTAATAAACACGCTCTATGGCCATACCATTATCATCGAGTGACGTACGAATCACCTTATACTTGGAAGGATTGATGAACACATAACCACGATAACGCACACCATCATAAACTATGATGCTGTCTTTTTGCATCTTCTCTTGGACAACATTCACCTCATCAGTTTTTTGATTTGAACTGAAAGCGTACTCATTTACAGCATCTTCTGAACGATACAGCTTGACAATGTCATCTGTATCGGTCCGTATCCAGAAAGTGTTTTCACCTTGGCGCTCTATCTTGTAGGATATAGTGTCAATACCCAACAAGTAAATGGAATCGCGTATAATTTTGAAAGCCATAGGAGTAGCATCCTGGTCAGCATAGAGGAGAGAATCGCCTGCAACGAGAAAGAATGGCATATCTGAGGCGTCGTCAACCCACACGCCCTGCAACAGTTGCTTGGCAACTTTGTCTTCTGACATGTGTAAAAGGCGACTACCACCTTGGCGACAGGAGGCAAAAAACACTAACAAAAGGACTAAAATGTAACTCGTTGTTCTCATTTAATCACTCCATTCACTTTCTTTGCTGCAAAAATAAGCTTTTTTTTTGATAGTATAAAATTTTCTTCTTAACTTTGTCTTCGAATATGAATGAATTAGCCAAACATATTGCCAATTTGTTGTTGGAGAATGATTGCGTAATCATCCCAAATTTCGGCGGTTTCATCGCTCATTACAATCCAGCTCAGATGGTGGAAGAAGAACATCTTTTTCTACCTCCTATGCGTGTGTTGGGCTTTAATCCGCAACTTCGTATCAACGACGGACTGTTGGCTCAGTCTTACATGTCGGTTTATGGCACCACTTTCCCTGATGCTGTAAAAATGATTCAACAGCAAGCTAAGGAACTAACAGCTTCCTTGTACGAAACAGGAAGTATGGAATTGGAGAATGTTGGCGAATTGCATTTCAACATTCATGGCAAATATGAGTTCACACCCTTTGACAATCGCATCTCCACACCTGGCTTTTATGGCTTAGATACCTTTAAGATACAGGAGTTGAAGGATTTACAAGCTAAGCAAGAGGAAACAGAGCAACCTGTAGTAACCAAGACTGAGACTGCAAAACCTAAGGAAGAGAAGGGTGCCACAATCATCAGTATAAAACCAGAGGTTAGTGAGAAAAAGCCTGTCATTGAGGAAAAGCCGAGTATTGTTGTGAAACCTTCAGTTGACGAGAAGTCTTCTGTTGTTGAAAAGTCTTCTGTTGTTGAGAAACCTTCAGTTGTTGAGGAGCACATTTCAGAAAGACAATCTGAAACAAAGTTTAAGAAAGCGCTTGTAATGAGTTTCAACAAGTACATCCCTCAAATGGCTGCAGTAGCGGCTATCGTATTGTTTATCGTAGGCTTTTTCTTAATCAGTTCACCCTATGAGGATACCGGAATCAACAACACAGAGGCAAGTGTATTGCCTAAAGAGGTACTGAAAGAGTCATTAAACATGAGTTCAATTGTGACTCATCAAGCAGAAGTCAATGCACAGACTACTGAGTCTCAAGCAGAAATAAAAGAAAATCCTATAGAAACTACTCAGATAGAAGCTACTCCAGCAGCGACTCCTATTCAAGTTTCTGCTCCTACACCTACTCCAGCTCCTAGTCCTGCCCTTACTCCTGCCCCTTCCCCTACTTCTACTCAAAAGCTCTACAATGTAATTGTGGCTAGTGTGGGTAATCCGGAAGCTGCACAGAAAGCTGCAGAAGACCTGGTGAAACAAGGCTATTCAAAAGCTAAGGCTATCATTGGTGATGGAAAGGCACGTGTTAGCGTGGAATCGTTTGAGAAGGAAGCCGATGCTTATCGTGCCATTCAACAATTCCAAGCTAAAGGATTATTCGAAGCAGCTTGGGTGCTGAGAAAGTAAATCTGAATGTGCCTTTTTTCCTTTAAAACTAAACTATTTCTCTAATCCCCCGAAAAAAAGGACATTTCCTGTCCTATATTTAAGAATTAATATGCTATTTTTGCATCGATTTTTGAAAAGAGAGGATTTTGAGATATGAATAAACTATTGACTGTTTTTGGATTCTTTGTACTATCGGCCAGCTCAACACAAGCACAACCGATACAATTGTCGCTCGACAGTTGTCGTAACTTGGCCATAGCCAACAACAAGGAATTACTGATTTCTCAAGAAAACATCAATGCTGCTCATTATCAACATAAAGCTGCCGTTACAAACTACCTGCCAAAGGTGAGTCTGATGGCTGGCTATGTGCGTAGTCAACGGCAAATACAGTTGTTGGATGAGAACACTCGTGGTAAATTAGCACAGACTCCTGCCATTGCAGGTGCCATCCAGAATGATTTACAGGCTCATGCACAGGCCTTAGCTCAGGCGATGCCTCAGATGGCTCCCTTGATTCAGTCCCTTTCTACCACCCTCGCCCCTTTAGGTAGTACGTTGGCTGGCATTGGTCCAAGTATTCTGAACGCTTTTGAAACCGACAATAGGAATATGTTTGGCGGTGCCCTGGTATTATTGCAACCCGTGTTTATGGGCGGTAAGATTGTCGCTTACGACAAAATTACCCGTTATGCTGAGGAACTGGCTACTACACAACATGCTACAGGCATGGAGGAAGTTATTTTGAATGTCGATCAAGCTTATTGGCAGGTGGTATCATTAGCTCACAAGTATCAGTTGGCACAAAATTACTTGGCTTTGTTGGAACAATTAGAGAGCGATGTGAACAAAATGATTGACATTGGTTTTGCTACCCGTGCCGATGGCTTGAGCATTGCCGTAAAGAAGAACGAAGCAGAGTTGACGCTCACGAAGGTAGAAGATGGCTTAAGTCTGGCTAAGATGTTACTCTGTCAGATTTGTGGCATCGACCTAACCTCTGATATACATCTGACTGATGAGCAGTCAGATAGTTTAGAGGTTGCTCCTCAGGCGGCTCAGTTCGATATGCAAACGGCTTACGACAACCGTTCTGAGTTGAAGAGCTTGGAACTCGCTAATAAAATATATAAGGAGAAAATTAATGTAGCCCGTGCCGAAATGTTACCTCAAGTATCGCTCATTGGTAGTTACCTAATGACCAATCCTAATGTATATAACAGCTTCCAAAACAAACTTAAAGGCTCATGGCATGTGGGCGTGATGCTCTCAGTGCCTATTTGGAACTGGGGAGAAGGTATGTACAAGGTGAAACAAGCCAAAGCAGAGGCAAATATCCAACGCTTCAAGTTTGATGATGCACGCGAGAAAATAGAATTGCAGGTCAATCAGTCTGCTTTGAAAGTGAACGAGGCTATCAAGCGTTACAACATGTCCGTCAAGAACATGGACAAAGCTGAGGAGAATCTACGAACCGCTAATATCGGTTTTCGTGAGGGCATGATACCTGCCACCACCACCTTGGAGGCTCATACCGCCTGGCTACAAGCCCTGTCAGAAAAGATAGACGCTCAGATTGACATCAAACTGACGGAAATCTATCTCCAGAAGGCATTAGGTATCTTAGACGTCAATCATTAAAAGTTTACACCATCTAAATATTATTGAGCAATGAAAAGCAGTGAAAACAAAGACATTATCTTGGCAATCATAGCCTTGGTAGCGGTTATTATAGTAGTGGCAGGCGTAGGTTTTTTCATGCTACGCAAAGGCCCTGAAATCATACAAGGAGAAGTGGAAGTAAGTCAATTTAGGGTATCCAGCAAAGTACCTGCCAGAGTGATGCGTATGCTTAAGCAAGAGGGTGACATGGTACGCAAGGGGGATACCTTGGCCATCTTAGAAGCTCCTGATGTAGAAGCTAAACTGGCTCAAGCAGAGGCAGCTACAGCTGCAGCTGAGGCACAGAACGCAAAAGCTATCAACGGGACACGTCAAGAACAAATTCAAGGTGCTTACAACATGTGGCAGAAAGCACTGGTGGGTGTGGACATTGCCAAGAAGACCCTCGACCGTGTGAAGCGTTTGCATGAGGAAGGCGTCATAGCAACCCAAAAGTTGGATGAGGCATCAGCTCAATACGACGCAGCTGTGGCAACCGAGAAAGCCGCTCAATCTCAATATGAGATGGCAGTAAATGGTGCACAAAGAGAAGATAAGGCAGCAGCTGCTGCTATGGTGGCTCGTGCCAAAGGTGCAGTAGCTGAGGTGAATGCTTACATCGATGAGACTTTCCTTTTGGCTCCTTGTGATGGTGAGGTAACAGAAACTTACCCTCAGTTGGGTGAACTGGTGGGTTCCGGCTCACCCATCATGAGTATTGCCATGATGGACGATAAGTGGGTGACATTCAATGTGCGTGAGGATTTGCTGACCAGCATCCAACAAGGTCAGACTATCACAGCTTTCGTTCCAGCACTGGGTAATCGTGAAATCAATCTGAAGGTTTATTATATGAAGGATCTGGGTACTTATGCAGCATGGAAGGCAGTTAAGACTACAGGTCAGTATGACCTCAAGACATTCGAGGTGAAGGCTCGTCCTAATGAGCAGGTAGATGGCTTGCGTCCAGGTATGTCAGTTATTCTGAAGAAATGAACGGACAATGGCCTATAGTAAAAATCTTCATGCGTGAGTGTAAACGCCTAATATCCGACTGGATTTACCTGTTCGGCCTATTTGTTGCACCCATCATGGCGTTCATCTTCTTTGCCACCATCATGCAGGCAGGTGCCCCAACGGAATATCCTGTGGGCGTGGTAAATATGGATAGCCAGAGTGCCACTTCACGCAACCTGGTACGCACCCTTGATGCATTCCAGATGTCGAATATCGTGGAGCATTACACTGACATCGCCCATGCTACCTCTGCCATGCAGGAGGGCAAAATCTACGGTTTTTATTATATCCCAAGAGGTTTCTCACAAGATGCCAATGCCCGTAAGCAACCCAAGGTCTCATTCTATACCAATAATTCCGTTTTGCTGGCTGCTTCAATGGGTATGAAAGATTTTAAGATGGGTAGTGAATTGGCCAAAGCTTCTGCTCAACGTCAGGTACTTAGAGGCAGGGGCTTTACCGATGAGCAAGCTGTGGTATTGATACAACCCATTGTTATCGATGTACACCCCCTGGGCAATCCTTGGATTAATTATGGTATGTACCTGAATAACATGCTATTACCTGCTATCATGATGATGATGATTTTCCTGCTTACTACCTATGCAATTGGTGTGGAAATCAAGGAGGGAAACGGACGGGAGTTGCTGGCAACAGTAAATCATAACATCGTGACGGTCGTGGTGGGTAAGTTATTGCCACAGACCTTGGTTTTCATAATGTTAGGCATTCTTTACCTATCCATCTTATATGGCTATCTGCATTATCCGTTGAATAATGGCTTCTTGCCAATGCTGGTGGCTATGGTACTATTCGTATTGGCCAGTCAGGCTGTAGGTTTGTTCTTTATTGCCATGATACCTACTCTGAGACTGGGCATGAGTGTAGCTACTTTATGGGCCGTATTGTCATTCTCCATTGCAGGCTTTACTTTCCCCGTTATGGCGATGCATCCCACCCTACAGGCATTATCCAATCTGTTTCCGTTAAGACATTATTACAAGATATACGCTGATCAAGCCCTAAATGGTTATCCTATGGTTTACTCCTCTTGGAGCTACTTGGCCCTGTTGTTATTCATGTTGCTTCCACTCTTTGCACTGAAGCGATTGAACAAAGCATATCTGTATTATAAATACATTTCATAGAACGATGAAAAGCAGTTTGTTTGACACAATAGTTGAAGGATTACTTGATGTAGCATACATCTGGAAAAGGGAGATGAAGAATGTCTTTAAAGACCAGGGTGTGTTGATTTTCTTCATCCTTGTACCGTTGGCATATCCCCTGCTCTATGGCTTCATTTATACCCAGGAGGTGGTGCACGAGGTACCTGTCATTGCTGTGGATGAGGACCACTCTGCTTTGAGTCGTGAGTTCATTAGAAAGATAGATGCCACTTCTGACGTGGACATCATTGCCTATAGCACCGATATGGAAGAGGCTCGAATGGCCTTGCGTGAGCACAAGGCACGTGGCATTTTACGTATCCCTTCTGGCTTCAGTCTAAATATCAACAACATCAATCATTGGGAACAGGCACATGTAGACATCTATTGCGATATGAGTAGCATGTTCTATTATAAAGCTTTGTATCAAAGCAGTACCTATGTTTCTCTGGAAATGAACAAGGATATCAAGGTTCAACGCAACAATGCCTTGACCACGGTCAAAGACGAAGACATTAACAATTCGCCTATCGATTATGAATATGTTTCCATGTTCAACCCTGCCAGTGGTTACGATGGTTTCCTTTTGCCAGCTGTGTTAATCTTAATTTTACAACAGACATTGGTCTTGGGTGTAGGTATGTCAGCAGGTACTGCAGTGGAAAAAAACAAGTTCCATTCATTGGTGCCCTATAATAAGCATTACCACGGCACTATGCGTATCGTCTTGGGTAAAGCCCTATGCTATATCATGGTCTATGCCCTGGCATCTGTATGGATATTGGTTTGTGTGCCAAAATTCTTTAGTCTGCCCCAGATACCACATCCATTGGATCTCATGTGGTTTGTGGGAGCTTATGTATTAGCTATCACCTTCTTTGCCATGACGGTTTCTGTGATGGCAAGAGGGCGTGAAAAGACCATTATCTTGTTTGCATTCATGTCAGTGCCCCTGCTCTTTGTCAGTGGTATCTCATGGCCTGGCAGTGGCATTCCTGTATTTTGGAAATTGGTATCATATTTATTTCCCTCAACATTTGGCATTAATGGCTATGTTCGTATCAATACAATGGGTGCTAATCTCAATCAGGTAGCCACTGAGTATCACGTACTCTGGTTACAAACTGGTATCTACTTTATCATTACTTGTCTGGTTTATCGATGGCAAATTCTAATGAGCAAACGACGCGTTGTTCAAGAATACAAGGAGAAAAAGGAAACTCGCAGTTAAAAAGCGTGTTATACAACATTTTTATATATTTATGCATAAAAAAAAACATGCAAACTTTTGTTTATGTCAAATAATATGTTAATTTTGCACCAAGTTAATCTTATAATTTGATATATTATGCTGAACGTAGAAAAATTCTTGAAGCAAAATGGCATGAACAAGAGCCAGCTGGCACAGAAAGCAGGCCTGAAGCAAGCTAACCTTTATGCAGGTCTGCGTAACCCTACTCTTAGTACCATTAAGAGATTGTCTGATGCACTAAACATCACTCCAGCCGAGCTACTTGAGGCTCAAGACGAATTGAACCCCAAGAAAGGTGGACGTACCAGCAAGTATTCTCGCATGAAGCTGAATGCAATCGTCGTTTGCAACGGTGTACACTACGAAGCATCTACCGTGAGAGAACTTGAGAATGTTTGCAAAAACCTGAAGAAACAAGACACTGAGGCTTAAGAAGATTAGTAAGTTTTTTTTTCAGGTAATGAAAAGAGTTTATTTGAGAATAATAACTCTGATTTACTGCTGCACGCTTTTGGCTCAACAATAACTATAAACCCATGCAGATAGTTGTTGGTGGTTAGGGTCTAATGTCAATGAGCAGGAGTTGAGCCAAAGCATGCGAGAGATAATATATCAATTATGAGTACACGATATCTGTTTAGTGAGAGCTTACTCTTTCCGGTCTGAGTTCTTCAGTTCTTTTAAAACACTACCACACAACGGAATAGCCAAAAGAAATGAAAGCAAGTCTGCTACGGCTTGTGTTGCCTCTACACCTGCCATACCAAATAATCTTGGCATAATCAAGATAGCAGGAATGAAGAAGATACCTTGACGAGCAGCTGATAACACACTGGCACGGATGGGCTTACGGATGGTCTGCATCATCATATTGCTGTACATCACTACAGCTCCTAAAGGATAGGTAAGTAATTGCCAACGGAAAGCGGCAGCTCCTACCCTAATTACTTCTGGATCATTACGGAACAATGCCACCACCTCTTCAGCATAAATCAAACCAAACACTGCCACAATAAACAAAAAAACAGTACCCACCTTCACACAAAACCAGAAACCTTCACGTACACGGGCATAGAGTTTAGCTCCATAGCTAAAACCACATAAAGGTTGAAATCCCTGTCCATAACCTATCAGTACCGAATTAATAAAGAAGGACATACGATTCACAATTGACATACCTGCTATACCTGCATCCCCTCCCCATACACCAGCGGCATAGTTCAACAAGATAGTAGAGATGCTCACCAAAGCCTGACGTGTCAACGAAGGGGCTCCACCTCCAATAATTTCTTTAAATAAAATCCACGAGGGTGTGAACTCATTTAAATGAATGAGCAGGTTCCCTCCCCGGTGAGTCTGAATCCATTGGATGGTAAAGGCAATCATCTGTGCTACAACCGTTGCCAAACCTGCGCCACTCACACCCATATCGAATACAAAGATGAACAATGGGTCGAGCAAAACATTAATAACAGCACCACTGACAATACCAACCATGGCATAAGATGCATTGCCTTGCAAACGCATCTGGTTGTTGAGGGTTAGTTGTCCAGCAAAGAACGGAGCACCACAAAGGATAATCGACAGATAGCGTTTGGTGTAAGGCAACACTGTGGGTGTAGAGCCCAAAGCCAAAGAAATAGGCTCTAAGAACAACAAGCCTATCACAGCTAAGAGCGTGGAAAACAGGATGGAATACACAAAACCCGTAGCAGCCATTCTGGAAGCAGCTTCTCGATTCTTGGCACCCAACTCACGAGAGATATAATTACCTGAACCATGTCCGAAAAAGAAGCCCACTGCCTGAATGATGAACATTACTGATAACACAACACCTACTGCAGCAGTGGATTGTGTATCAATCTGTCCCACAAAGAAAGTATCTGCAATGCTATAGAAGCTGGTTACCAGCATACTGATGATGGTAGGTACTGCCAAAGTAGTAATTACTTTGGGTACGCTACCAGTGGTAAGCATCGTATATCGGTCCTGTCGCTTCATGAATGGTTAATGGAATATAATGAAGAATGAAGAATGTATAAAATAGAGAGCTATTGTTGGACTCTTCCCAACAACTCGGCAATGGTCTCACATCTTGTTTCCTGACCCTTGAAACAAAGCATATAGCAATCCGGAAGTACCTTAATAACGTCTTCACTATTCACTTCAACATCTCCTTGTATTCCTATACGTTTCAGAGACTTACAAACCATTAATAAACGTACACCTTCACCCTCCAATCGTATCTTTTTTGTCAGCTCATTCTCTAC
This sequence comes from Bacteroidaceae bacterium, assembly GCA_017534535.1. GTDB lineage: Bacteria > Bacteroidota > Bacteroidia > Bacteroidales > Bacteroidaceae > Bacteroides. The sequence goes on from JAFXVZ010000036.1 coordinate 20,521, forward strand.
GCGGAACAAACCAATCTCTGCATCGAAGATGATGCCCTTGCGAGCGAAATAGCTACTTAGACTTCCATCTAAAGATAGGTCTTCTGGTGCCCCTATACGCACACCCTTCACTCTATCCATCAGCCACAACTTATCCGCAATCTGCAAAGCCAATTCCAAGTCGTGGGTGGACAGAAATATTGTCTTGTCAGTCTCACGACTCAGTCGGTAGAGCAATTGCATCATCTCCACCTTACTAGGATAGTCCAAAAATGCAGTAGGTTCATCCAAGTAAATTATAGGGGTTTCCTGTGCCAATGCCTTGGCTATCATCACCTTCTGTCGTTCACCATCACTAAGTGTTTGAATCATGCGTTGTTGTAAATCCTGGATGCCCACCAGAGCGATTGACTTATTCACCACTTCTTTGTCAGCTTGGGTCAACACACCCCAAAAGCCTGTGTATGGACTTCTGCCTAGACCAACCAACTCCTCTACAGTCATATTGCGGATATCAGGTTTCTCGGTCAACACCACACTAATCACATGCGAGAGCTCTTTATCGGTGAATTCGTTGATTTCTTTACCTTCTATGTAGATTTCACCCCCTAATTTAGGCTGGAAAGCCGACAAAGTACGCAACAGGGTACTTTTTCCCACACCATTGGCACCCAAAAGGCAAGTCAGTTCACCACTGAGAATCGTAGCAGTAATACCACTAGCCACTACCTTAACTCCCTTCTTTCCAGGATAACCTATGGAAAGATTTCGTATCTGAATCGTTTCCCTATTTCCACTCATAAGTCCTATCAATGATTAAAACGCATACAAAATTCGCTAAAAATCGTCAGTTGGGCAAACTATTTAATACATTTTGACTAAATCTTCGCTTGTTTTTAATGAAAAGAGATTAACTTTGCACAAAATTATGAACTTTAAAAGCATTATTGAGATGAAAAAAATCATGTTGGTATTCGCGATGCTGACATTTTGCATCGGTTACGCAGTTGCACAAAATCAAGCTGACATCAAGTTTGACAAGACTGAACATAACTTCGGGGCATTCTCTCAGGAGAAAGGCACAGTAACCACCGTGTTCACCTTCACCAACGTTGGCACTGCCCCTTTGGTGATTCACCAGGCCGTAGCTTCTTGCGGTTGCACTGTACCAGAATACAGTCAAGAGGCAGTATTGCCAGGCAAGACTGGCACCATCAAAGTTACATACGATGCTCGCGACAAGTATCCAGGTCATTTCAAGAAGTCGGTTACGATTCGCACCAACGCCAAGACTGAGACTGTAAGACTTTTCATCGAAGGTGAAGTATTGGCAGATGTTAAATAAGCGAAAAAGACGATGAATACAGAAGAAATTCGCACCTCATTACCTGACAACGCCTATCGCGAACTCAAGCCGGGTGAGGTATATAATCCATTGATGAGCCCCGACAAGACTTATCCTGAAGTCAATGCTTGGTCAGTGATGTGGGGTTTGCTCATGGCAGTACTTTTCTCTGCAGCAGCTGCTTATTTAGGCTTACGTGTAGGACAGGTGTTTGAGGCAGCCATTCCCATCGCCATCATTGCTGTAGGTATATCCAGTGCTGCTAAACGTAAAAACGCATTGGGTGAGAATGTCATTATCCAATCCATCGGAGCCAGTTCCGGCGTGATTGTGGCAGGTGCTATCTTTACCTTGCCTGCATTATACATCCTGCAAGAGTCTTATCCAGAAGACATTACTGTTACATTTACTCAAGTGTTCATCAGCAGTTTGCTGGGTGGTTGCTTAGGCATCTTATTTTTGATTCCTTTCAGAAAGTATTTCGTGAGCGAGATGCATGGTAAATACCCCTTCCCTGAGGCTACAGCTACCACCCAGGTGCTGGTATCAGGTCAACAGGGAGGCAACCAGGCCAAACCTTTATTGATTGCAGGTGTTGTAGGTGGTTTGTATGATTTCATTGTATCAACCTTTGGTTGGTGGAACGAAAATTTTACTACACGTGTGGTTAGTTGGGGTGAGATGTTAGCAGACAAAGCTAAGTTAGTGTTCAAGGTGAACACAGGAGCAGCTGTGATGGGTCTGGGATACATTGTGGGCTTGAAATACGCTTCCATCATCTGTGCCGGTTCTTTAGCTGTGTGGTGGATCATCGTACCCGGCATGTCACTCATCTGGGGCGACACTATACTGAACCAATGGAATCCAGCTATCACAACGGCAGTGGGTGATATGAGTCCTGAGGAGATCTTCACCAATTATGCCAAGAGCATCGGTATCGGTGGCATTGCCATGGCTGGTATCATTGGCATACTCAAGTCTTGGGGCATCATTAAGAGTGCTGTAGGCTTGGCAGTCAAGGAGATGGGTGGTAAGGCAACAGCTGAAGGCAGTTCTTTACGTACACAACGCGACTTACCTATGAAGGTGGTAGCCATTGGTTCTATTGTGACCATCATCTTGGTATTGTTGTTCTTCTATTTTGATGTAATGAAGGGTAACATACTCTTTACCATCGTTGCCCTGTTACTGGTAACCATCATTGCCTTCCTCTTTACAACAGTGGCAGCTAATGCAATCGCTATTGTTGGTACAAACCCCGTATCAGGCATGACTTTAATGACACTTATCCTCGCTTCTGTAGTGATGGTAGGTGTTGGCCTGCGAGGTCCTGAAGGCATGGTAGCTGCCTTGGTAATGGGTGGTGTTGTTTGTACTGCTCTTTCTATGGCAGGTGGTTTTGTTACCGACTTAAAGATTGGCTATTGGCTTGGGACTACCCCTGCTAAGCAGGAGGCTTGGAAGTTTCTGGGGACTATCGTATCAGCAGCTACCGTAGGTGGTGTGATGATCATCCTCAACAAGGCTTATGGCTTCACTACAGGCCAGTTAGCTGCTCCACAGGCCAATGCCATGGCAGCTGTAATTGAGCCGTTGATGAGTGGCGTGGGAGCTCCTTGGTTGCTCTATGGTATTGGTGCCCTATTGGCCATCATACTGAATTGGTGTAAGATTCCAGCCCTTGCCTTTGCCTTGGGTATGTTCATTCCATTGCAGTTGAATATCCCATTGGTAGTGGGTGGTGCCATCAACTGGTACGTAACTACACGTAGTAAAGATGCTTCAGTGAACAAGGCTCGTGGCGAGAAAGGCACCTTGTTGGCATCTGGTTTCATTGCTGGTGGTGCCCTGATGGGTGTGGTAAGTGCAGGCATGAGGTTTGCAGATATCAACCTGGTGAACGAGGCTTGGTTGTCCAATCCATTGTCAGAGGCAGCTTCTCTACTTGCCTACATCATCTTGATTGCCTTCTTTGTGAAATATACTATGAAAGCTGATAAAGAATGATTTTTATATGAAAAGATTTACTGTATTGTTTTTCAGTGCTTTGTGTGCAGCTATAATGAATATTCCTGTAGCTGCCCAGACACTGACCAACGAGGTTCTGTTGAATGGTGTTTCCATGCTTGACACACCTTATGTTGGTGGTGTATTGGATCGTGAGAATACCGAGGAACTAGTGTTGAATACCGATGAATTGGATTGCACCACGTTTGTGGAATATGCCATTGCCATGACATTGGCTCCTATGAAGGAGAACAACATCAAAGATGAAGCTGTATTTTCCGATTATGTGCAGAAACTGCGCTATCGTGATGGCAAGGTGGAAGGTTATACATCTCGTCTTCATTACATGACGGAGTGGGCACAAAATGCCATCAAGGCAGGCATATTGGAAGATGTAACGGCTACAAACAGTCAGTACACCATGCAGGTGCAAACCACCTATATGACCTCTCACCCTCAGTTGTATCGCCACTTGGCCAACAATGCGCAGAACGTGCAGAAAATGCGTGAGATTGAACAACGTCTAAATGGCACTGAAGTGCATTATATCCCTCAGGATAAGCTCACCAGCGATGGCTTCGACTGGATCCATGATGGTGACATCATCATGTTCACTACCAATGAACCTGGTTTGGACATTGCCCACATGGGGCTGGCTTTCAAGGTGAATGGCAAGCTTGCCCTTCTCCATGCTTCCTCAAAGGATAAGAAGGTGACAATTACCAAATATACCATAAACAAGCTGTTGGAGGATAATCCTAAGTGGACGGGAATTCGAGTGCTAAGAATAAGAAAATGAGTATAACACACAATTATATTTATTGATTAAAATCGATACGCGATTATAATAATTAACAAAAAGGCTGCATAATTGCAGCCTTTTTTAATAAAAAGAAGAGCCAAGCTTGCTTGAACTATGCCAAATGTGAACAATTGATATAATCGTTAAAAAGGTACTGGGCCATCATCTGGCAAAGGAGGTGGTGCAAGTGCATCACTGCCAATCGGAGCAGCATTCAATTTCGATTTGAACGTAACAGTCTTAGGCACACTCACATTCGCTAACAACTCATCATTCAGGTTCTGGAAGCGCGTGTATTCACCGATGAACTTCAAGCGGATATCCCCCACTGCACCATTACGATGCTTCGCTATGATAATTTCTGCAATACCACGCATATCATTGCCATTCTCATCTGTGTAAATCTTGTAATACTCAGGACGATGGATGAAGCAAACCATATCGGCATCCTGCTCAATGGCACCTGATTCACGCAAATCACTCAACTGCGGACGCTTGTTGCTTTGATTATTATCCTTATCACCCACGCGATTCTCCACGCTACGGTTCAACTGCGAAAGGGCTATAATAGGAATGTTCAACTCTTTTGCCAAGCCTTTCAGTGAACGTGAGATGGTGCTCACCTCCTCCTGACGGTTACCATAGCTCATACCACTAGCATTCATCAGCTGCAGATAGTCGATGAAAATAATCTTCACCCCATGTTCACGCACCAATCGGCGAGCCTTGGTACGAAGCTCGAATACCGACAATGATGGGGTATCATCCACATACAACGGTGCTCCCAGCAAATCATTCAACTTATGATCCAAGCGCTCCCACTCATGAGGTTGAAGTCGTCCGCTCCTGATTTTGTCGCTCTCAATCTCACACGTGTTGGCAATCAGTCGGTTCACTAACTGCAAATTACTCATCTCCAAAGAAAAGAAAGCCACAGGATACTTGTAGTTCACCGCCATGTTTTTCGCCATAGACAACACAAAGGCTGTCTTACCCATAGCCGGACGGGCAGCGATGATTACTAGGTCGGAGTTCTGCCAACCTGATGTCATCTTGTCCAAGTCGTGGAAACCAGATTCCATGCCACTAAGGCCCGTGGTACGTGAGGCGGCAAATTGTATTTGCTTATAGGCCTCCTCAATGATAGGATTGATTTGCGTATAATCCTTCTTCAGGTTCTGCTGAGAAATTTCAAACAGCTTACCCTCAGCCTCTTGCATCAAATCATCCACATCCTGTGTTTCATCGAAAGCCTTGCTCTGGATTCCATTTGTGAAGGTGATCAGCTCCCTTGCCAATGCCTTCTGGGCAATGATGCGGGCATGAAACTCCACATGGGCAGCTGATGCCACCTTACTAGTGAGCTGGGTGATGTAGAAAGGTCCACCCACCTCGTCGAGTGTACCCTCACGCTCCAGCTCGTTCTTCACCGTCAGCAGGTCGATGGGCTGCTGTTTCAACGCCAGGTTGGTGATGGCGGTAAAGAGCAACTGGTGTCGATGTTCGTAAAACGACTGCGGACGCAAAATCTCACTAACCAGCGAATAGGCATCTTTCTCTATCATCAATGCACCCAACACAGCCTCCTCTAGATCAGTGGCTTGTGGGGGTATTCTACCATAATCATTAATGGGTTGGGGGGTATTAGCCACACGTGTTCCCCTACCTCTTCGGTTTTGTTCTGCCATAGTATTTTCATTTTAGCGAAGCAAAGGTAGCACGATATTTTGAATTTTCGCATCATTTATGCCAAGAAGTTTTCAAGAAGTTATTAACTTTGCGGTTGATAACTTAATATACTATGATTACCTTTCCAAATTGTAAAATAAACTTGGGATTAAATATTGTGGAGCGAAGAAGCGATGGTTACCACAACTTAGAAACAGTGTTTTACCCTGTTAATGAGTTACATGATGCTTTAGAGGTAACACCTGCAGATGATGCTTCCACTGGCAATTGCTATTTGTATCAACATGGTACATCCCTGGATTGTGAACCAGAGAAAAACTTGGTGGTCAAGGCGTATCGACTGCTGCAAGCACAACATAACGACCTACCATCCATCAACATCCACCTGATCAAACACATCCCCTCGGGAGCAGGACTGGGAGGTGGATCTGCCGATGCAGCCTTTATGCTCAAGCTGCTCAACGACCACTTCTCTTTGAAGCTCTGTAAGGATGAATTAGAGCATTTGGCAACAAAGTTGGGCGCCGACTGTCCCTTCTTTATCCAAAACCATCCCACTTTTGCTACAGGCATCGGTGAGGTGTTCACCCCCATAAATCTCTCACTGAAAGGTTATCAAATCATTATTGTCAAGCCTAATGTGTTCATATCCACCCGTGAAGCCTTTGCCCACATCCATCCGCAAAAGCCTGCCCAGTGCATCACAAACATTCTTCAGGCTCCCATCACAGAGTGGCGTCATCACTTGGTCAACGATTTCGAAGCCAGCATCTTCCCCCAACATCCTGAGATAGCTGCCCTGAAGGCATTACTCTATGAGAAAGGGGCCGAATATGCCTCCATGAGCGGTTCAGGCTCATCTGTTTTCGGCATATTCAACCCCGATGTCAATTTGCCTCAGTTAGCTTTAAGCGAAGACTGCTTCTGCTTCAGCGGGAGACTGCTGTAATATCACCTCCGTACTATAGCGTATATAATCATGATCGGCAAAGTTAGCAACTATTGGCACCAATGTTGCGATAGCCACACCCAAGGCCAGAATCCAAATAATAATCGTGGTAGCCACAGCACCCGAAGACATAGGTTTAGCCTCTGGACCACGTAACAACTTGTGCAACAGCAGGAAGAACGGGATGGCAATCACTAGGATAGTAGCACCCGCGAAGGTCCATTGCAACCAAGTTGGTATCGTATTAAGCACACTTACGAGATCTGGGTCCATACCCAAGCCTACAAACGCACTGCCCAATCCAAACACAGCAGCTCCCAACGATAAACCTAAGGCAATGAGCACACACAATAATATCATGCCGAAGATGAAAGCGAAGAAGCCCACAACTGAGAAGAAGCAAATCTTGATGAAAGTAGTGAAGCATCCACTTGCCTTGCGCTGGTTCTCAGGATCATTTACAAACTGCTTTGCACGGTTCACGCCCTGCATCAACTCCTCATTGATGGCATTGGGTGTCACCCTTTTACCTTTCATCTGCAAGCGTTCTTCTGCGGTCTTTGCCTCAGGAATCAATGCCCAGCACACAGCATACACAATCACCAGAAAGGCATGTGAGAAGAACACCAGCAGCAAGAATATAAGACGGAATAACAAAGGCTCATTCAAGTCGAAGTAGCGGCAGAAACCAGAAATCACACCACCCAGGATCTTGTCATCCGGGTCACGATAGAGTTTCCTCACTCCTTTCTCATTCACAGCCTCGGCATAGCCGCCATCCATCATACGCTCATCGTTCACATCAGCCTCCTCATCCATCTGCTGTGGGTCACCAATGCGCTTGATGATATCTTCCACATGCTCAATGGTAATGGCCTCCACGCCTTGAGCCCTCAGCTCGGCAAACAGCTCAGCCACGCGACTCTCCACGTCGTTGGCAATCTCCTCTCCCCCTTTGCGTCGGCCATAATAGCTGCGCATGTTCTCCAGATACTTCTTCAACAAGTCATAAGCATCCTCGTCAATGGCGTAAATCACACCAAATAGATTGATATTGATATTCTTTTTCATAATGTTGAGTTTTTCTAATTCGGTTAAACAATCAGGAATTTGGGGTCGGTAATGCTGGATTTCAGCACCTCCACCGTGTGCGTAAGTCCGTTCCAGGCTTCATCCATCGCCTTTAACGCTTCAATGCCCAGTTCAGTCAAGCTGTAATACTTTCGTGGCGGTCCTTGTGTGGATTCTCGCCATTCATAGTTCAGCAGTCCATCATTTTTCAGTCGGGTCAGCAGGGGGTATAGCGTACCCTCCACTACCAGCAGCTCAGCTTCCTTGAGCTGAGAGAGGATGTCAGATGCGTAAGCCGCCTCTCTGTGCAGGAGCAGTAGTACACAATACTCCAGCATCCCTTTCCTCATCTGCGATTTTGCATTTTCGTTACTCATATCTATATTTTTTTGTAGTGAATAGTTCAATTTAAGCTCCAAAGAGTTTCAACCTCCCCAATATTCTTCCCCCATCATTGGGGAAGTGTCTGCAAGCAGACATAGGAGTGTCAATTCTCCTTTGGTTTTGCAAAGATATGAAAATATTTTAGTACCTTGCAATACAAAGTACTATAAAAATGCATTAGTTTTACATTATTTAACTATTTTACCCTTTTCCCCCTATTACACCATATATATAATAAAGCACCAGATTATTAACTTTTGTACTAAAGTCGTTTGGTATCTCTTAGACTTACTGATGCTGATGTAGCAGAACCTCATTATAAGAGGGAAAGTGCAGATTTTTTAGGAAAACAGTTTCCTATTATTACAATTTTTCTTATCTTTGTAAAATAATTAAGGAAAAAGTAAAAATTGTAGATATTATGAAAAAAATTAAGGCTAATTATGTAAATGCTGCACCCTGGAAGGTACTAACCGTGAAGGCATCCCTTCCCGATGAGTTGAAATGTTTGGACGAGATTGCCCACAACATGTGGTGGGTATGGAACTATGAGGCACGCGAATTGTTCCGTGACCTGAACCCTGAACTGTATCACGATGTGAAGCACAATCCTGTGATGTTGCTGGAACGTCTTAGCTTTGAGTGTAAGGAAAGAATCATGAATGACAATGCACTGATGAGCCGCGTCAAGAAGGTTTATCAAGATTTCCGTACCTATATGGACGTTAAACCTGATTCCTCCCGCCCGTCTGTGGCCTATTTCTGCATGGAGTATGGCATTCACTCCGCTCTGAAAATTTACAGTGGTGGTTTGGGTATGTTGGCAGGTGACTATGTTAAGGAAGCATCTGATTCTAATGTAGATATGTGCGCAGTGGGCTTCCTATATCGCTTCGGTTACTTTACCCAGAGCCTGAATATGAATGGTGAGCAGATTGCCAATTATGAAGCCCAAAACTTCGGTAGTCTGCCTATTGAGCGTCAGTTGGATAAGGATGGCAACCCCTTGGTGATTGACGTGCCTTACAACAATTTCCAGGTACATGCATACGTTTGGCGAGTAAACGTTGGTCGTGTAAATCTTTATCTGCTCGATACTGACAACGAAATGAACTCTGAGTTCGACAAGCGAATTACCCATACCTTGTAGGGTGGTGACTGGGAAAACCGTCTGAAACAGGAGATTCTGTTGGGTATCGGAGGTATACTTTTATTGAAGAAGCTTGGCATCAAGAAGGATATTTATCATTGCAACGAGGGTCATGCTGCCCTGTGTAACTTGCAGCGTCTGTGCGATTATATTGAGGAAGACCATCTGTCATTCAACCAGGCACTGGAACTGGTACGCGCTTCTTCACTTTATACAGTTCATACACCTGTACCAGCTGGACACGATTACTTCGATGAGGGTCTGTTTGGCAAGTATATGGGTGGTTATCCACAGCGACTTGGCATCACATGGGATGAATTTATCGGTATGGGTCGTACCAATCCTGATGACAAGGGCGAGAGATTCTGCATGTCAACCTTTGCCTGCAACACCTGCCAAGAGGTCAATGGTGTTAGTTGGCTACATGGTGAGGTATCGAAGAAGATGTTTGCCCCCATCTGGAATGGCTACTTCCCACAGGAGAACCATGTGGGCTATGTAACCAATGGTGTACACTTCCCAACTTGGTGTGTCCCAGAATGGCGTAAGCTCTATGCGAAGTACTTCGACGAGAAGCACCTTAGCGACCAGTCGAACGAGGAAATCTGGCATGGCATCTACAAATGTCCTGACGAGGAAATCTGGGCTGTACGCGAGGCACTAAAGAAGAATCTGTTCAATTATATATCCATTCAATTGCGTGAAACTTGGTTAAAGAACCAAGGCGATCCTAATCGTATTGTTAAGATGCTCAAACGATTCAGGCCCAATGCGCTGGTAATAGGTTTCTGTCGTCGCTTTGCCACCTACAAGCGTGCACACCTGCTATTTACCGATTTGGAACGATTATCTAAGATTGTAAATGATCCAGAACGTCCTGTCATCTTCCTGTTCGCAGGTAAGGCACATCCTGCTGATGGTGCTGGTCAGGGACTAATCAAGAAAATTTATGAGATCTCACAACGTGAGGAGTTCCAGGGCAGGATTGTATTTGTAGAAGACTATGACTTCCTGTTGGCTCGTCACTTGGTTTCTGGCGTAGATATCTGGATGAATACCCCTACCCGCCCAATGGAGGCATCAGGCACCTCAGGCGAGAAAGCTGAGATGAATGGCGTTGTGAACCTCAGTGTGAAAGATGGTTGGTGGCTGGAGGGCTATCGTGAAGGTGCCGGATGGGCATTGACAGAGAAGCGTACTTACCAAAACCAAGGCTATCAGGATCAGCTTGATGCAGCTACAATCTATAGCTTGTTGGAGAATGAGATTGTACCTCTTTATTATAAGAAAGACGAGAATGGTATTTCCAAG
>JAFXVZ010000037.1 GCA_017534535.1 Bacteroidaceae bacterium
GGCATCGTGAACTGCAGGTTGCCTGAAGGATGGGCGGTAAGTGGTGTGCCGTTGGCATAGTAAGTAGCAATCGCCAAATAGCCGGTTTCAGCTTGATAGTTAGGTGCCATGACCATCACTTTCCCCGCAGCGAAGTACGATGAACTGCCATCGGTAAAGACTGCTCCACCCGGAAGGTTTCCGCTCACTCCTGGAGCAAAACTGACGGTGCCCATCCAGGTGTTACCTTTCACAGCTGCCCCGTTCACAGCCCCCAACGGGGTGTTGCCGGCAAAGCAATGATAGTAGTTATTACTATATTTAGCATTGCTGCCACTTTCGCCAGCTATGGCACCCACGCTGGTGGTTCCCACCACCTGGGCTATACTGTTACAATAAATGATTTCACCATTGTTATAACCCACAATGCCACCCAAGTTGTTTACATGATTTTCTCCCTTATCTGTAACGGTTGCTTTACTGTCGCATTCATTGATTATTCCATAATTGCGTCCTGCTATGCCGCCAAAATTGCTTCTTGGATTCTGGGCAGTCCCTGCTTGCTTTGGGTCAAGGGATACCTCCACATCAGCTCCTACCTGGCAGAAACTTAGTATTGCTTGTCCTTGGACATGCCCTGCTATGCCACCACAATTGCCCCACGCCTTAATCGTGGCGTTATCGATAGTAAGATTTCGAACTTCGGCACCAGAACCCAAGGAGCCAAAGAATCCCGTTCCGTAGAAATGCTCGTCAGGATTGATATGGAAATTCTGGATAGTATTATTATTGCCGTCGAATGAACCCAGAAATTCGCGTACACCCGTAGCTCCGTTTTCTGTATAATATTTACCACCGATAGGTGATAAGGCTCTGCCACCTAAGTTAAATTCTGCCATGAGCTTGATATATTGCCCCTCATACGTGTTCCCCTCGTTCACCTGATTGATAAAGTATTCCAAGTGTTCAGGTTGCGTTATCCAATACGGGTCAGTGACTGTGCCACTGCCTTTGGCAAATTGCCCCCATGCCGACAGCGTGGTGAGCATCATTATCCACAAAATAGTGATAAACTTGGGTTTGATACATAACCCATAACGAGTGTAAGTGCCTTTAGAATGGGCAGTTACGTAAATCTTACTTGCTTGCGTCTTTTTACTGTCCATAGTAAATCCGTTAAATGAAGTGCAAAGATAAGAATAATTTTGTAAATATCAAATTTTTTTACTTCTTTCTTATGCTTCGCATCAATCTATCTAACGGTCAATGGTCAAAATCGCGAGTAAGCGAGAGGAGAGTCAAGCTTGCTTGAACTATCCCGAGCGTGAGCGATTTATCTAATCGTCAATCGTCACTTTTTGGAGCAGCGAGGGCAGAGCGATGCTTGCATCGGCTATGCCGAGTCGCGACAAAATAGGACGGAGTCAATCGTCAATTGTCAATCGTCCACATAGTACGCCTTATTCGCAGGGATGGTTGTACCTGAGAACTCGTAAAAGCCTAGTGTTTCATTAACCTTACTCATCACATACACCTTCTTTCCACCCGTGGTAAGTGACGAAGCAGCAGTGGCAACGGCTGTGCCGCTTAGCTTGTTGTCGGTTGGGTTAGTCACGGTGGTGCTGTCGAGCTTCGTGATGCTGATGCTGCTGGTATCCCCCATAATGATTACCGGTGTGCCTGCAGGCACCACGTCACCATCGCCCAGCATATACAGCGCCATATCTTCCTTCATATAGAGAGCCATCGCCCCTGCCGGCAATTGATAGCTCAGCGTGGGGTGGTAGAAGGTTGTCCAGTACTTCGTCACTCCGTTCAGTGCTGCCAGGTTGGCAGTGAGGCTAATAGAGGTGCAAGTTGCGCTGACCTCCACATCTTTAGCTGGCATGGTGAAGGTATATACGCCCTCGGCTTCGTTAATCGTGACACCGGTAATGGAATAATCGCTGGCGGTATATCCCGCAGCAGCGCCCAGCGTAACGGTAGCTCCGGGCAGGGCATAGGTGCCGTCAGCCTGGTTGATGACGCCTGTGCCGCTGGCGGTGACAAACGTGGGCAGGGTAATCTTCACGGCAGGCTGCAGCGTCACGTTCTGAAGTTTCGTCAGGTCGGCGACGGTGCCGCTGAACACTTCCGTGCCGTCGTATAGATACTGGCCGTCCTTGATGGATACGGTGCCTTTATAGCTCACTCCGCCAGTCCCCGTAGCGGTGCTGGTGATGCGGTCGGTGGTGTCCGTCCAGCCTAAGGTAATGGTGCTGACTCCATCATAATTGCCGATACCCAAGCCATAGCCCATGGCGGTGGCTGTTCCGCCGTTGATGGTGACACTGCCAGCAGAGATACCATCACGATTTCCTTTTGCGGTGACGATGCCGCCGTTGATGGTGATGACTGATCCATAGATGCCTGCAGATTCATAATTGTCTGAGCCGGTGGCGGTGACTGTGCCGCCGTTGATGGTGACACCATAGTGGGAATAGATACCATTAGAACTACCTTTTGCGGTGACTGTGCCGCCGTTGATGGTGACACCACCGAGGGCAGAGATGCCTCTATCACCATTGGCGTCGATGCTGCCGGACCCCTCAGCTTGTCCGTAGATGCTGAGATAGTTTTTTGAATGTGAGACATAGGCACCATCACTGATGTTGAGCGTGGCTCCGTCGCAGATGATGAGGTGCGTGTTGTAGTTGTCGAAATTGAGTTGTCCGTTAATGGTGACGTTGCCATAGACCACGTACCAGTTGGTTTCGCCCTCGGTGCCGTAGTGGTTGAAATCCTCATTGCTGCTCTCGATGAAGGTAAATTCGGTGCAGGTCTGCTGTTCGCCGTGCTCGTCGATGTAGCTGACGCCATAGTCGTGGGTGGTGACAGCCCCGAAGGTAGTCTCTGTCTTGCCTTCTGAGTCCGTGAAGTATTTGCCGCATCGCGAGCACGTCCAGTATTCAATGTTGCCGAAAGCGTCTGCAGTGGCTGCGGTGGCAGCGTGGTGGGTCATGTCGTGGCCCAGGGGTGGAATGAGGGGGAATATCTCGTTCGTACATGCTTGGTCGCTGTAGTATTGGGTGCCCTCGCGCTTGCGCCAGCAGTTCTGCGAGATGCCAGGCTCGGTGCAGGTGGGGGCTTTGGCTTCAACTGCCACTACTGCCGAAACTGTCTTTACCTCATTATTCTCAATGAATATCTCGATGGATTCAGGGTCATCTGCGCTGAAGTTTTCCAGCGAGCCTTTGCCGTTCAAGCCGGAGGTGATGGTCTGACCTGCAGGGGCGGTGATGCCGATGCGGGTTGCAGCGTTGAGAGCATCACTGATTGTAATGACGGGGCCAGAAGGAATATAGACGTTGTTCGCTGCACTGTTCGCCGTGTTGCCGGTAATCGTGACGTTGCCGGACACGTTCATTCTTCCATAACAAGAGCTAGTGTGTTTCGTAATATAAACGCCGCCACCTGTACTTGAAGAATTGCCAGACACGGAGTTGCCTGTGATGCTGCCGCCGTTCATATTGAAGGTGCCATATCTACTATTGTAACTGTGCACACATACAGCTCCGCCCCAAGCACTACTAGAAGTGGAAACCGAATTGTTCGTAATGGAGCCGCCGTTCATGGTGAAGGTGGCGTTGTTCCCTACAAAGATAGCACCGCCCTTGGCCTCGCCAGATGTCATCTCTATTTTGTTGCCAGTGATAGAGCCGTTGTTCAAGGTGAATGTGCTGTTCGTGTTGAGATACACGCAGCCACCATAGTTGCTGCTGTTCCATCCGCCGGTGATGCTGCCCGTGCTGGGGTTGCTGCTGTCGTTGATGGTCAGGTTTCCACTCAATGAGATAACATAACCGTTGCTCGTTGCCGCCGTCAGTGCACGGTCGATGGTGCGGCCGTTCAGGTCGAGCACCACGGTTACGCCCGATGGGACGTTCAGGTAACTGCTCCTCGTTTTGTCAGGGTCGCTAACATTGGCATCCAGACGGATATATCCGCCCTCAGCCATCTTCGTTTTCAGGTCGCCCCAACTTTTGACTATGTATGGGTCAATATCGGTACCTGAGCCTGTCACCGTCTGCCCCGCCGCCTCTTGCGCCGCCATGAGCATCAGGCAGCAGAAGAAAGCAGTTAGGAAGTTGAGTGTGGTATATAATCTCTTATGAGTGCAAGTGCCTGAGGGGTGGGCGGTTGCGCCATTCTTGTTAAAGTGTGTCTTTTTATTTTCCATATAGTTATTAGTTTTTAATTCTATGCAAAGTTGTAAATAAATTAGATAAAAACCAAATTTAATAGAGCTTTTCTTCATTTAAGTTATTATTTATACTTACCTTTGTACGCTGAAAGATTTAAGTCTGTTAGTGAAGAGTATTAATGGAATAAATTTGAAAGTATAAGCTTACCTTGTTTTTATACGTCGGGCAGTGATAAGCAGCTATCCATTAAAACAAAAGACTCACTGCCCGAACATAACAGATGACACTAGATTTCATCACCTATGAGGGAGAACTATATGTAAAGGTTCGTACACTTTCCAAATCTCTCAACAACATAGCAGCATCCCTGATGGTAACAGGAAGCACTTCCCAGCCCCTTACCCTTCGGTTCTTTACCTCGTTCAACACTCCAGAGAAGCAGGATAGGTTGAGGGAGGCGATCAGGAGCCTGGCGAGAGAAGGCCATGCCTATTCTGGCAAAGATTTAATATCCTTGTATATCGCCGACAGCTATCTTGTGGGCGCCAAGAAACTGCGCGGGCGTTATGGGAATTTCTTCCGCGACATCGATGCGCTACTGCCTGGCTTCCTTGTCAAGGCCGAGCAGATCCAAGCCACCAACACCTTGCGTTACAAGAAATATATCCAGATGCTGTCGCGCGAATGTCATAAATGGTTCATCCTGGATGGTAAATTGCCACCCTTGGAAGAATGGACCTCCAAGATTTATGTCTATCATGTGAGTGTCAATACGCGAAGAAACGTGCAGCAGGAAACCGCGTCCATGCTGAGAAGGTTCATAACGTAGGAGGAGGGAGGGGGATGGATGGGATAATCAATCCACTATCATCCTCCACCTGGCTGCGCTCCAGGAACATGCAGTAATATATAGGCAGATACATGATGCCATCTTTTTCCGAAGCCTGCTGTTCATTACTGAACACAATAGCACGGATGATGTGATAATCAGGTGTATTGAGGAAGTTGTCAAGCGCACTGTGCACCGTATAATCCTTGCCTGATTTCACTTCTATAGGCAAGACGGTCAGGTGCCGATAATCATCTATCAGGAAATCCACTTCACCCTTTTGCTTGTTGTCATAGTAGTGCAGGGCATAGCCATGCGCATGCAATTCCTGAGCAACCGCTGTTTCATAGACTGCCCCTAAATTGATGCTCCGCTCATCCCTCAGCACTGCATTGATGTTGGTGTCATAGAGCAGACAGGTGAGCAATCCCACGTCGTTCAGGTATAGTTTCAGCAGATTCTTGCTTTCTGACTCTAACAGAGGGAACTTGGGGTTACTGATGGCTTGCACGGATAAGGCGATGCCGGAATTGGTTAAATACTCAAATTCATCGGCGTAATTGCTGAATTGCTTGTGCCCAGTTGTTTCCTCTATGCGCTTCACCACCACACGCTTCTTCTTGTTCTCCATGTTAGATGGAATCAAATTGTATATTTTTCTGATGACCAGCTTCTTTTCTTCGTCATACTGTGAGGCATCCACCCTGTAAAGTGTATGAATATCCCGCTGTATCTTGCGCACATGAGTCATGTTCCTGTTAGCTTTGAATTTGTTGATGGCTTCTGGCATTCCGCCGACCAGCAGGTATAGCTTGAACTGCTGCAGCATATAGCTATGAAGCGAGTCGTTCAGCGATTCTCCAGCCAGGAATTTCTGCCTGATGCTGTTGATTGTTTCCTGTCCGCAATCCATGGCCAAGAGGAATTCCTCAAAGTCGAGTGGATACATTTCCTCTATTGAAATGCTGCCAATGGGCACTGATGCCGTCTGTGACAATGCCACCCCTAACTCCGAGCCACTGGCTATGTAAGTGTATCGCCCCTCTTGATTTAAGAACTTCAGCATTGTCATCAGGTGCGGATAGCTCTGTATCTCATCCAGGAAGACCAAGGTGTTTTCTTTCTGCCCAAGCCGATGGCCGGCGATGGCTCCCAACTGGATGTGGAAATCGCTTGTCTGCTTTACGGATGCGAATATGCCCGCACCTTCCTTGTCTTCCTTTAAGTTGATTTCTACGTAGTTCTTGAATAGTTTCTTGCCTACATGGCGAATCAGGTATGACTTGCCAATCTGCCTGGCGCCGTTGACCAGCAGGATTTTGTTAGGTTCATTGCGGAGAAACTGTTCTATCCGGCTTGTAAATTTCCTGTATAACATAATTATGCTTGTTTTGCCTGCAAATTTAAGTGTTTTTCTTTTTGCAAGCAAGTAATTCAGGACTTTTTCCGTCATTATTTGCCTAAATTCAGGACTTTTTCCTAAAATATGGGGCTATAATTAGGACTTTTTCCGATGAAATAGGGTAGTAAATTAGGACTTTTTCCGATGTGATGTCATCATTGTGCACCAGATTCTTTAAGTAGTCTCAATGGCGCAGAAACGGGTTTTTTCGCTTTTGTCGGTTTTTTAGTGGCTTTTTTGTCGTGTTTGTCGTTTTCGCCAGAAATAGGCTGATAAAGGCTCTGGTAAGTCATGCCCTTTCCCGACCTTTGCTGCTGTGATTATAGCGCGCAAAGAATCACAAAGTCTAATTCTTAATTATTTACTAAAATGAAAACAGCAAACAAGATTCTGGAGGAGGAGCTGCCCCTGGCAGGGCAGGCTTCACCGGTGACGCCACAGCTCATGAAGCTGGATGGCTACCGCATCACCTCGGAGACGGAGGTGCCTGAAGAGGAGTTCCTCATGCGGATGTATGACAAGCCCTGTCTGCCCAGGCGTGACCTGACGGCGGTGACGGGCATGGAGAAGTGTGGCAAGACGTTCTTCACCTCGATGCTGATGGCATGCTGTGCGCAGCGTCAGGTGCTGGAACTGGAACGCATCCGCGAGCAGCCGCTCAAGGTGATGTGGTATGATACAGAGCAGAGCCGACAATCCACGAAGACTATCTTCACGGACAGGGTTGGGAAGATGGTGTCTGAGGATGCCGTGTTGGATGTCAATTATTTGATTTACAATGTACGTGCATGTACCTATCAGGAGCGTATGGACTGCCTGATAGCCGGCATCGAGACCTACAAGCCCGACCTGGTGATTATCGACAATGTGAGCGATCTGCTGCCCAGCGTGAATGATGCCGACCAGTCGCAACGCCTGGTTACCCAACTGATGGAGCTTGCCACCAGTGGCAACTGCAACATCGTGGTGGTGATCCACCTGAACCGCAGTGGCGACAAGCGTAACCTGCGTGGCTGGCTGGGGACGGAGATTTTGCATAAGTCGTTTGAGGTGTTCTATTGCGAACAAGTGCCTCAAAGCGAGCTTTATTCCGTGGAGCAGTTGTTTACCCGCAAGTTTCGCATCTCAACGAAACTTTACTATCGCATCAATGATGAAGGACTGCCGGAAAAGGCTTCCCGACCCAATGCCTTGGCAGGTAATGAAGATGATGGATATGATAGCAGGAAATCAAATGTTTATGCTATTCACAGCAATAAGGTTGACTCCTTCAATCAGAAGTATATCATCCGCAATGCCAACAGCCAATCTAAGTCTTGGGAATGGAACTACAATCTGCTGTTTGCAGATGCCATGGACGGGCATACGACAATGTATCGTGATACCCTGAAGGAGGCGGCGATGAAGCTGAGTGGCATTCTGCAGCCTAAGTACTACGAGAAGGTTTTCAATGAGGCACTCGAAAAGCAGGTAATTATGACGACGCTCGACCGGAAGGGCCGCATAGTGGTTTACACCACCCCTACCTAACACCCCCTTCCTTATATAGCCATCCCCTCTCTCTATGTAAGAGAGGGATGGGCTATAGTAAGAAGGGGTGTGTAGGGGGTGGTTAGACAACCACGTAGCGGAGCAGCCAAAAAACATTAAAAATCTATGACAATTTCGCTAAAAGACATAGGCCGCAGGTTGGGACTGGAGCTGACATGTCAAGACGGACGGCTGCTGACCAGGCCGCTGCTGACCGAGACTTACTACCACCAGCTGGCATGGCGCAGGAGCCTCTCTGTCAACAGCAGCTTCTGCCGGGCTCTGGTGGGGGCAGGCTACCTCACCTGGCATCAGATGCTGGATGCCGTGAGCCGCTACCGACTGGGCAGGTGCCTGGGTGATGCCGTGATTTTCTGGCAGATCAACCAGGAGGAGCGCATCTGCGACGGCAAGGTGATGTTCTATGGCCCCGACTGCCACCGGCGCAAGGAGAAGGAGTATGACCCTACGTGGGTCAGTGCCCTGCTGCTGCGCCGGCAGGGGGGCAAGCTGGCTACCGACATTACCCGCCACTGCTTCTTTGGGCTGCATCTGTTGGCAAAGGACAGGCAACGCGACATCGCCATCGTGGAGGCGGAGAAGACCGCAGTGATCCTCTCAGCCCACTATCCGCAGTACACCTGGCTGGCTAGTGGCGGACTGGGTGAGGTGCAGGCAGAGAAGTTCCGACACCTGCAAGGACGCAGGATCATCCTCTTTCCCGACACCGATCCTGAGGGTAAGGCATATCAGCACTGGTACCAGGCGGCGCAATGCGTGATGGCGCAACCCTTCTGGGAGGGCTCGCCACCCATACGCGTGAGTGCCATCCTGGAGCAGCATGCCACCCCCGACCAGAAACGCCGTAAAATCGACCTGGTAGAATATTTAACGGAAAACAAAACAATTTAATCATTATGGGAAATTTCAAGATTAAGAGCTATGGGAAGTCGGAACTGGCAATGCTGTACTTCCCGAATTGCCAGACAACTGAAGGTGCACTGCGTTGCCTTAATTTCTGGATAAAAGGCAACCACCAGTTGCTGAAAGAACTGCAAGATTGCGGTATGCCACGCACTTCGAAGAGCTACACACCTCGTGAGGTATCACTGATAGTGGCATATCTGGGTGAGCCTTAGTCGCGGGTAAATGTATGTTGCCTACGTTTGAATGCAGTTGCCTGCAGTTGCCTGCACTTGACGGCAGCTCAGATATTGAGTTGTAGTAACTTCGCATTGTCGATCTGAACAACACTGCCTGCCATGGTTGACGGGAGACGTCCCCAAGACTCGGCGCAGTATCTGGCACGATAGAAGGGAAGCATTTCCATAGGGGTACGGGAGGCATTCCGACGACTCGTGTCAGATGTCGCGACCACCCAAGGCAGACTTTCCTTCACCCCACGGAAAGTCTTCCAACGGCAGAGAGCAGGCGGTAGGGCAGATTGATATACTATCCGTATGGAAAGAGGGCCTATGCGGAGAGGCGTATGTAAAAATCGAGCTTAGGGCGTTAAAAGCGGAAAACTGTAGAGCGAAGCGAGTTTTTACATAAAACGCTCACGCTCGGCATAGTTCAAGCGAGCTTGACTCTGCACTCGCTTAACCGCGTTTTTGCCGCTTAGCCATAAGCAAAGGTTTTTTAGCCTCGGAGAATCAGCCCTTGAGTTTTTCTTTGGTTCTTTCTTTTGGGTCAAGCCAAAAGAAAAGAATGTAATAAAAAAATTATGTCACAAAAGTACATTAAGAAACAGAACAAAAACAGTCACTCTACCGCCTACGGCAAGTACTTCGCCAGGGCAGTGTATGACGAGAAGTTTGTGGAGATTGACGACATCGCTGACTATATCCAGCAGCAGGCGTCGGTGAAGAAAAGTGATGTGAAGGCTGCCATCGGCGAACTGGGCGAGGCTCTGAAGCATTACATGGAGATGGGGCAGAAGGTACGCCTGGACGGCATCGGCATCTTCAAGGTGGGTTTCTCTGCCATCGGTGTGGACGATCCCGAGGATTGCACGGCATCTACCATCACCACTCGTCGCATTATTTTCACGCCTGAGACGCAGCGACTGGTGGTGGGCTCTACCCGCACCGACGATGGTGGTGTGAAGCAGAAGTATGTGGTGGCGAAGACGCTGGTGATGGATGTGGCGTTCGAGGAGGCACACATCAATGCCGGCTTTCCATCGTCTGGCTCAAGCTCTTCTGGCTCAGGCACTAACACTGGTGGCTCAGGCACGGGCGGTAATACCGGTGGCAACGGTGGCGGCAATGATGGCGGCAATGGCGGAGACGATGGGTTGGACATCTAAAATCGTGCTAGCACGATTTTAGGTGTTGAGATCGTGCTTCGCACGAATGAGAAGTTGCTTCGCAACTATGAGAAATCGCTTCGCGATTATGAAAGTTGCTGTACGACTTTGAGCCATCCTGTTGAGCGTTCTTTGAAATAGGTATAGGGAGTAGGGCAGTGAGTGTCCTGGGGGATCGGCGATGATAAAAACAGATGGATCACTGAGATTGTTCATTATTCATTATTCATTTTTCATTATCATGAACGCGCCCTGTGCTTACTGCCTGCCCCTGCTGCCTATGATTATCGAACACACTGAACGATCTGTCGTTAGGTGCCTTATTAAACACTTTGTTAAACTTATAAACTTTACTGACTTGAAAAACAAACGTTTTTGGAAAATGGTGCTACAATTTTGCATCTCCGTTTTTACAGCAGCACTGACTGCTTTGGGAACAACCTCATGCACTGGTCACGGACCATTCAACTTCTTCTGACCGTGAGCAAGATGAAGGAAGTGAGGTACATCGTGGTACACTGCACCGCCACCCCACTGAGCCAACGTGTCAGCGTGTCGGACATCGACCGCTGGCACAAGGCCCAGGGCTGGAGTGGGATAGGTTATCACTGGTACATTGATCGCGACGGCCACATCTTTCCTGGGCGCCCGGAAACACAAGCTGGTGCTCATGTGGTAGGCTTTAATAATCATAGCATCGGCGTGTGTTACGAAGGAGGTATCAATGAAAAAGGGCAAGACGATGACACCAGAACAGAGAAGCAAAAAATAGCCCTGCTATTTGTGCTTAAAGACCTGAAGAAAAGCTATCCCAATGCCATCATCCTCGGTCATCGTGACTTCCCCAATGTTCATAAATCTTGCCCCTGCTTTGATGCAAAGAAGGAGTATGCTGACCTTTTTTGTTGACAATGTATTTTAGTTATTTTGCCTTATTCCATTGCTGCGAGTAGAGAAAGAAGCACTGTTGTGGTAAAAAAGTAGCAGATTCTTTTGTTTGTTAGAAAAAAGTTCGTAACATTTGTAATGTCAAACATCAAGTTTGACTACGCCGCTGAGTGCGGGGAGTAAGGCTTTATAGATACTGCTCCATTAAAATAAGGCGCTGCATCATATATGGTGCAGCGTTTTTTATTGCTCGTATTTCTTACGGAACTATCGGTAGAACTTTGAACTCTTTACGAGCAGCAATCTCTCAACTTACAACAAAAGTCTGCTCCTTGCAATGATTTAAGTAGAAATAGTTCTGATGTTATATCACCTTTCATAATTGGTTCATTGAAACGAATGAATTAAGCTCATTTATCGTTGCAAAGGTATAAAAACGAAAACAAATCTACAAGAATTACGCTTAAAACTTGATGAAGTAGCTCTTACGGGATAGTGCTGACGTGCTTCATTACAGGCAGGTCTGGTGTAAAGATACATGCTTTACTTAATCCGTCACCACCTCGTTGAAATGCTGCTTGCCCCAGGCAATCAAGGCTGTGAGGGCAGGCATCAAGTCCTTGCCTGTGTCAGTAAGCGAATACTCCACACGGGGAGGTACCTCGGGATAGACCTGACGATGCACCAGATGACAACTCTCCAAGTTCTTCAATGTCTGCGAGAGCATCTTCTGCGAGCAGTCGGTCATCAGCTTCTTGATCTCATTATACCTTAATACTCCCTTCTCACTGTTGTGAATCATATAAAGTACCAACATCGACCACTTGTCGCCAAAACGACTTACCACATGCCTGATTGGGCAATTCAAATACTGAGCTTGTATGTCTGCCATAACTATTGATTTTCTGCAAAAGTAACCAATAGATACCAGATAACCAAAAGATAAGTGTTAATCTGCGTTAAAGTGATTTATGGAAAACCTCGATACCTTCTCAATTCCTACCATTTGGTAACTATGCCACCAAACAGTGCCTTCTTGCAGGAAATTAATATTGTACCTAACTTTGCAGTGTCAAAACAAAGAAATAGTATTAACAATTAAATTGATAAAGACAATGAAACAGATTGAGACAATCAAGGAAGGTAAGAACTTCAAGGCTGTAAACGTGGGTGCTACTGACGAAGTGATTCAGTATGAGTTGCCATTGGGTCCTAACGTGGTGATTCCTGGCAAGGTGTTTGTAGGACAGGCATTGGGCCTGACTGGTGCAGACATGTCTTATCAGACATTGGTACCAGGTCAGGATGGCGGTTTCTACCATACGCACAAGACGCATGAGGAGATTTACATCATCCTGAAGGGTAAGGGTGAGTATCAGGTAGATGGCCAGAACATCCCTATTCAGGAAGGTAGTGTGATTCGCGTGTCTCCTGCCGGCAAGCGTACCATCCGTAATAATGGCACAGAGAACCTTACCATGATTTGCGTGCAGTACAAGGCCAATAGCTTTGCCGAGGGTGACAGTCCTATGGAGGATGGCGTGATTTTGCAGGAAGAACTGAAATGGTAAATACTACGTTCAGCAAGGCACTGCAATTTCTGAGTGAGCACAAGGAGGATGCCTTCGCTACGAGCGAAGGCAACCTCCCTAAATTGCGTATGTTTCAAATTATCTTCAACCACTTCGATTTGATGGAAGGTACCGTTGGCAATGGATTCGTAGGTGAGCGGTTTTAAACTTGATGCAAAAGAAGGTGTATGACAATCGTTAAAAGATATCTCTATTCCAGAGCATCTTCAGGAAATCGGTAACATAAATCAGTTCTTTGTCCTCTGATTTGCGAGTTATCGGGTCAAGGGATACTAGGATTAATCGGCAGTCTGGATGTTCTTCCTTAAAAGCCTTTAATCCAGCTTTGTGGCGTGTTTTTACCTCTTCACACGACTTGATTTCGATGGCTATCTTGGCATCACCGATAACAGCATCGACTTCTTTCTTGTCGTATGTATGCCAATAGGAAATCGACTCACGCTTGTCATTATAACCTTTATAGGCAATGATTTCCTGCATCACTAAGTGTTCAAAGGCATGACCATAGTCGTCGCTGCCCCGCTTCAGTGCATGACGCCCCATCAGGTAGTTGGCCAGTCCTACATCAAAGTAGTAGAATTTTGGAGCCTGCATGATTCTGCGTTTGATTTCTTTCCTAAATGCAGGTATTTCATATCCGATAAGCGTATCGTATAGAATCTGGAAATAGGCTTTGACGGTCTTTGCCGTGACTCCGCAATCGGCGGCAATGTTTGAATAGTTCAACATTTCTCCATCGGAAATGGCTGCTATCTCCATAAAACGTTCGAATGCATCCAACTCCCTTACTTCGCCTTCTTCACGTATCTCCTCCTCGAGATACACTTTTACATAACCCTCCAGGCGCTTCGTGGCATTCTCTACCATATAATGACGTGGAATCATGCCATTCTGCACAGCACGGTCAATCTGGAAGTCTGTTACTTCAGGCCAAACAAGGGGGTATAGGGTCTCAGGGATGGCTCGTCCACCCAGGGTGTTGGCTCCCGAGCGCTTGAGTTTCCTGGCACTTGAGCCACTGAGAATGAATAGCAGACCCTTGTTGACCATCAGCCAATGCACTACATCCAATAACTCTGGAACTTTCTGTATCTCGTCAACGATGACTAATGTGCTTGCTGGTTTGTCCAACAGTGCCTCCCTGAACGACTCTGGATTTCGTTTGAAAGCTTTTCTTACATTGGGTATTAGCAGGTCGTAGTAGATGGCATCCTTAAACCTTTCTTTCAATAAGGTAGATTTACCTGTCTGGCGTGCACCAAACAGGAACATGCCCTCGTCTAACTTGTTCTCAATATCGAATATTCTCTTATACATAAACCTATTAATTTCGTTACCATACTCCCGAAATTTATAAGAAAATCGGGAGTACGGTCACAAATTTACGACTTTTTTATGAAACGCCAAACAATAGATAAAGTTTTTTTTCATGCCCCTGCTTTGATGCAAAAGAAGGTGTATGCTGACCCTGTTAGATTTTTATGGCAACAAATGGTGAGAATGTGGATTATTTTTGCTAATTTAGCTGCCGAATAAACGTAAGAAAAGATAGTTGTTGAGTGATATGCAGAATGATCCAATAGAATCATTAATAGGCTTCTTTAATCGATTGATGCCTTTAAGCAGTGAAGAAAATACTCAGGTAAAACAGTGTTTTGAACCCTGTGTGTTTAAACGTCGCGAGTTGATACTTAGGGCAGGGGAGCGTTGCGCTCATTACATGTTTGTGGTGCAGGGCTGTCTGCGTATGTATAGCGACGATGATAAAGGCAATCGACATATCATCAAGTTTGCACCCGAGGATACATGGATGACTGATATTGACAGTTTTTTTCATTGTGTTCCGTCACACCTTTATATAGATGCTTTAGAGCCAACAACCATAATGAGGGCAGAGCTTAGTCCCTTGGTGCATTTATTTATGGAATCTAAACGTATCAACAACATTTTCCGTATAATTGCAGAGAATGAATTAACCCTGCTGCAGCGACGACATCTGGAAACGCTGAGCAGTAAAGCAGAAGAGCGATATATGTCGTTTTGCGAAACTTATCCAGAATTGATCAACCGCATATCACAGGCACAGATTGCAGCCTACTTAGGTGTGACGCCGGAATTTCTTAGCAGGATGAAAAGCAAGATGCTAAGAGCTGATAAAAATGTTTTCTTGACATAGGTCAATGGTACAAGTGGTATAAAGGCTGTATCTTTGCGCCATCAAAATAAATGATGTATTATGAATAGAAGAGAATCATTGAAATTGTTGGGTAGCCTGCCATTGTTGGCATTTGGTGCTTCCCATGTGCGTGCGAGTGAGCATACAACTGCTCGGGCTAATGCCCAAAGACCCAAGAACATTGTATTGATATCTGCCGATGGCATGGGTATCTGCCAATGGCAGGCAGGTATGATAGCTGCCAAGGGTAAGCTGAACCTGAACCGTATGCAGATTGCCGGACTGGTGACTACCAATCCTGCCGATGTGTTCTGCGGTGATGCTCCGTCTCATAGTACGGCATTGGCCACTGGTTTCAACAGCAAGAAAGGTGCCGTGAGTGTAGATTTTGATGGCAAGCCATTGAAGACCATTACTGAATTGGTGAAAGAGAATGGAATGGCTGCGGGCATCGTTTCTGCCAACTCATTGGTGGAAGGCAGTATTGTGCCTTTTGTGGGACATGCCCCCAACCGTATGGCACTGGAACCGTTGACAGCTGCTATGGTAGATGGTAATATCGATGTGTTCATAGGTGCAGGAAGTGACTTCTTCACCAAGAGCGTGCAAGGAGGATTTGGCCCTGGTCCAGGTGCTGGAGGCGGACAAGGCGGTCAGCGTCCTGGCGGTCAAGGAGCTCCTGGTGGCCAAGGTGGTCAGGGTGGCCCCGGTGCTGGTGCAGCCATGCAATTTGGTGAGCGCAAAGACAACCGTAATCTTATCAATGAGTTGAAAGCCAAAGGTTGGCAGGTGTGCCATACAATGGATGAAATCAAGCAGGTGAAGAGTGGTAAGTTGGCTGGTTTCACAGGCGAACAATCCAATCCGAACATCCAACAAGGTCGTGGTGATATGTTCCCAGCATCCGTAGAAACTGCCCTGCATATACTGCAGAACGATTCAAAAGGGTTCTTCCTGATGGTAGGCGATATGTATGTGGATCGTGCTTCACACAACGGACGCATAGAACTGCTGTGCGATGAGACAATCGACCTGGACCGTGCTGTTGGAAAAGCACTCGACTTTGCAGAGAAGGATGGTCAGACTTTGGTGTTGGTGATAGGTAGTCCTGAGGCATCAGGCATGAGTCTGGTGGGTGGCAATATGGCAGAGGGAACGGTAGAGGCCAAGTGGTCAATGCCTGGTATGGCTAACCACTCAGGTACTCAGGTGCCTATGTTTGCCTACGGTCCTGGTGCAGAAGATTTTGGTGGAGTATGGGAAAATACTGAGTTGTTTACCAAAATGAGGAAGCTTCTGTCAGTATAATCCTCTTGAGTGAGGCTGTTTATCTTCAAGAATTGAACATAAAAAATAATAGAGTCCACTTAACAAAGTGGACTCTATTAATATAATACATCGGCTTATGCCTCCTGCCACTGAGCTTTCATCAGCTCTACGGCTGCCGTTACAGTATCCTTGCGCTCGCCCTTAGTACCGCACTCCAGAGAGATGAACTTGTCATATCCCATCTCTTTCAGGGCACGGAACCCGTTGCGATAGTCGTCCTTCTCGCCGTCCTCACCGGGCATCAGTCGGCGTCCGCGACTGGCAATATGGACATGCTGCAGGTACTTTGTGCCTGCCGACCAGAAAGCACCATAGTCGGATGTCTCCTCCTGCATGTGCCAGAAGTCGCCCATGCACTTCACGCCTTCACTCTGAGAGTCGCGTGCAATGGCTGCAGCATCGGCCACCTGTCGCATATAGAAGCACTCGCCGCGGTTCAAGGGCTCCAGGATGACGGTTGTTCCGCACTTCACGGCATATTCACCCAGTTCGTGGAGCTGCTCGCAGAGATATTTGCGTGTGTCTAATGTGTGAGGCAGGCAGGGCTTCTGTGAGTTGAAGGCAGGCACCATGATGACACCAGTGGAGCCCAGCTCACCTGCTGCAGCAACAATGTCGCGCATCGTGGTATCGAATTCCTTCTTCACAGCGGGGTCTTCAGCCAGAATGAATCCGCCGAAGCCTGCACAGATGGCAGACACGATGATGTTGCGGTTCTTCAGGGCTTGCTGAATCTCATTGACACGACCCGACAGTCCGCGACCACCTGGCTCAAAGCCCACAACGCCCAGGCTCTCCATGAAGTCTAACTTCTCATTCAGGCTCTCACCTGGAGGGATGCCTTCCTGGAAAGATATCTTGAGGTCAGGAACTTCGATTTTCTTTTTCGTGCTTGCAGTGCATGAGCTCAACCCCAGCTGGGCAACAGCCAATGAGGCTATTCCTGCCAATGAGCATTGCATAAAGTCTCTTCTTTTCATAAGCAGAATGTTATTGCTTAGTTTGCTTTATTTCTTAGCAGAGCCAGGAACGGCCACTGTAAACTTGTCGAGTGGCAGAGGACCGAGCTTCATCTCAGGAATCATACTCAGGTAGTCGAGGTCAGAGCCACTGATGTCATCCCATGAAATGGTCTGTCCGGTATAGGCAGCTTGACGGCCCATCACGCCAGCCAGCGTGGAGGTAGCGGTCTCTTCAGCCTCGTCGTGAGCCTCGCCCTTGCGGATGTGGTTCACCCAGTCAACGTGCTCGAGTACATAAGGGTTGGTCTGCTGATAATTGGCCTTCTCGGCTTCGCTGTCGAACTTCCAGATGACATTGCCCTGCAGGTCCTTGATCTCATGTGTTGCGCTGTTCCATGAGCCCTTGGTGCCCTGAACGAACTCGCTGACATTGTTGCTGCAACCATCAATCTGACGACACATACTGTGCAGGTGTACGCCGTTCTCGAATTCAAAGTCAGTGCTGAAGTTGTCAAACTGGTCACCAGTGATACGGCGCTGACGGCTACCGAAACCTGTAGCTTTGATAGGCTTCTTGCCGGTCATCCACATGAAGACGTCGATGTTATGGACGTGCTGCTCAACGATATGGTCGCCAGAGAGCCACTTCCAGTTCACCCAGTCGCGGATATTCCATTCCATGTCGCTCCAACCTTTCTCACGGGTTCGATACCATAGCATACTGTCGTTCCAGTAAACGTTACCTCCAGTAATCTCACCGATGAGGCCGTTCTGAATCTGCTGGAAAGCCTCCACATAGGGGCGTTGATGGTGACGCTGTGTGCCGGTTACCACACTCAGGCCCTTGGCCTTAGCCTGTCTTGCTGCTGCGATGACGGTACGGCAGCCCTTAGGGTCAACGGCTACTGGCTTCTCCAGGAAGCAATGTATGCCCTTCTCAACGGCATATTGGAAATGAATAGGACGGAATACAGGTGGAGTGGTCAGGATAACCATGTCAACGCCGCTGTCGATAACCTTCTGGTAAGCATCGAAGCCAACGAAGCAAGCTGCATCGGGTACCACCTGGTTGTGCTTTTCCTTCAGCATGTTCTTTACGCTGTTCAGACGATCTGCAAAGACATCGCCCAGAGCGGTTACGATGATGCCGCTGGCTGCCTCCAGCAGGTTCACAATGGCGCCAGATCCACGTCCGCCGCAACCAATCAGACCTACTTTCAGCTCTTTGCCATCAATCGCCTTGTCGGGCAGTTCAGGCACATAGTACTCACCAGGCTGACGCAGAGGGGTCAGACCAGTCTTTTTCTCTCCTGAGCATGAAGTCAGAAGGGATGATGAACAAACAACACCCGCACCAAGCATGGCCGAGTATGAGAAGAATTGTCTTCTGCTGATGTTTTTCTTTTCCATAATTACTGTCTTGTTTTTTTATGGTTATTAATTTATTTAGGTTGAATTCATTGATGCTTTTTCAGTCATTCACCCCTGCGGGCACTTCACAGACAACGCGGAAGCCTATGCCCTTGATGTCTGAGTACCACCAGATGCTCTTTGGATTCTGGGGGTCTGTTTTCAGCCATTCCTTGGTATCAGTATGGTTTCTGGCAGCACAGCGCAACAAACGGGCGTCATCGGCATAGCTACCGCCACGCACCACATATTCCTCGCCCTCGGTACTGATGGGGTTTTCCACTCCGTCAGGCCATTTGCTGTAGGCTTCTGGGTCATACTTGTCGGCGCAATGCTCCATAACGTTGCCCAGCATGTTCTTTAGCCCAAAGGGGTTTGCAGCCACAGTAAGCGGTTCCTGTGTCTTGCCCTCACTGTTATTTATATAAACTACATATCTGTTTATCATCGTAGTGTCAATGCCGAAGATATTCTTCATGAAGCCCTCGTTGGTGTATTTCTTGGGACTACCCTCGAAGAAATAGGGCGAGTCTGTGCCGCCTCTGGCTGCGTATTCCCATTCAGCTTCAGTTGGCAGGCGGTATTTTTTACCAGTCTTCAGCGAGAGCCATTGGCAGAAGGTTTCTGCTGCATAGTGGGTCATGGTGATGGCTGGACGGCTGCCAGTTCCCCATCCTTGATCAGGGAAGCTATAGGGTGGGGTGGGGCCTGATACAGCATCCACATCTGGCCGGCTGTTGTTAGCATATATTTTCTCTGGCGGCGTGCGGCCTTCAGACATAGTCTCGTTGTAGAATGCCCAGAACTGATCCCAAGTTACCTCAGTCTCGGCCATAAAGAAGCGAGAGAGCTTCACCTCTTTCTGCGGTCCCTCGTCATCGTTGCGGAAGGCCTCTTTCTTGGGGCTACCTATCAAGAACGAGCCGCCAGGTATGGCCACCATGTTGATGCTGACAGCAGTGCCAGGCACCGTTTCCGTGAAGTTCTGGAAGCTGTTCACTAAGGTGGGTGACTCGTAGCGTATGCTGTTGTCTATCTCCACAGGACCATCCAACTTGCCGTGCTTGTAGTTAGGCATGTAATGCCCCGCATCCAGATGGCAGCTGATGCATTGCAGGTTCAGCTTCTCCTCGTTCTCTTCGTAATAGAGGTGGGCTTTCACGGCATCATCGCTCACGCCTAAAGGGTAAAGATTGGTATGGCAGCGCTTGCAACTCTCGTTATAAACGATTTTCTGGGCATACTCCAGTTCACGTTTGGCTTCCCATTTGAAGTCTGCACTGTCTTTGGTCAGATAGCCGTAGATATCCTTTATGCCCATTCGTGCTTTGGCGGTGAAGTGTTGCCAAGTGCCTGAAGGGGGCAGGTGGCAGTCTGCGCAGTTGGTCATCACACCCGTCTCGTTGTTGCCGGAGTGAACGCTTTTTTTCCAAGCTGCATCGGCTTCCTCATGGACGTGGCAGCTCATGCACGATGAATTGGTTGAGGTGGCCTCCCACGTCCAGTTGAAGGCTACCATCAAAGCTATGCCCAGCAGCAGGCAAGCGATGGCAATGGGCATATATTTTGGCTTTTCCTTATCGTTGTGTGTCATTTATCATAGTATTATTAGGGTCAAAACTGCACAAATATACAAAAAATACATTATCTACTACAATATTGTCGTTTATACACGCATTATCTCCCCTCTTTTTTATTAATTTTAACACTCTGCGTGCCTATTTCAGATGTTATATACCCGTTAATGATATGTTTGTGAAGCAGTTTCTTTTCTTTGTATGTTCTCTGCTCCTTATAGCCTGATGCCAAAGAAAGTGCGGACGCGCCATTTGATGTTATGCACGGCAAGGTTGTCTTCGTGGCCAATGTTGGTGAAGTTGAACACCATAGACATGCCGAAAAACTTGTTGCCCCATTGGCGAACCACGGCGCCTCGACCCGTGATGATGGCCTCAGGGAAATGATAGTGCAGGGGCACCTTGATATCGCCGAACTTCAAGGAGGTATTGCTATAGACGATGAATGTGGGCATAGCGGAAACGTGCAACAGCCAGCCACGCGATGGCACAAAGTTATAGCCATAGCCACCGCCAATACCGATGTTGGTCATCTTGAAATCCATAGGCTGCTCCCAGTCGAGGGTTCCATGCTGTCCTTGACCTGACAACCCCAACAGGAAACTGCCTGCCGACCGACGCTGGATGTAGCTTTGTGACATAGCGGCAGGGTAGGAGAAACGGCTACCGTTGAAGACATAGTAGGCGTTGAGGTTCAGGGTCTTGAGTGAGAAAATGCCATCAGGCAGTTCTATGCGGTCCAACCCCTCGTGATCATGCCAGCCCTTGAAGTTCTTGGCATCCTGGTAGATGAAATCGAAGCCGAATTTCTTACCATAGGAGTTGAAGTTCAGCTCATAGTCGTGGTATTTGCCTAACAACTTACCAGGATTAAGCGCGAGACTGACCGAGAAGCCCAGGTAGCTTACGCCCAAACTGAGGGTAGCTTTTCTGTCGGCTTCCATCTCTGCATTGAAATGATGGCCGTTGTCCACGCCCTTCGTCTTGAATTTGGCACCCGATACATTCAAACGTGCTGTTACCGTCCACTTAGTTTGTGGACGCGTGATATAAGTAGTGTCGATGCCGCCTTTGCGATAGTTCTCCGAGAGCTTGCTATCGATACGTTGCAGCAACGACTGCTTATTCTCTTCTTGCGCGCTGGCAGGCAGGAATGCCAGTAGGACTAAAATAGCTGTGATGAATGTCCTTATCATTGTTCAAGCCTCATACCTGTTAGAACGTCGTAGCCAGGGTCATAATCATCTGTTTCGTTATCAGAGGATTTATCACCCTCATGGTAATTCTTATAAGCTTCCTCTATCTCATCGAGCTTCTCCTGTAATAGTTGGTCGGCTTTCTCTTTCGTGGTATCATAAAGCTCCTTCAGCCTTGCCTCAGCCTCGTCCATGTCTTTTTGCGTTGAGAGGAAAGAACCATCGGTGAGAGCCGCCTTGGTCTGCATGTTCAGAATATTGATTTTTGAAATGCATTCATCATGCAAGGCTTTCACACCGTTTTTCAGCAAGTCGTAGCGGTTCTTATCCACCTCTGGCATGGTGCACAGCAGGTATTTGAAACCTTGAACAGTGGGGTCATAGAGCTGCTGAGGATCCAATTTCTGGTCTTCACCCTCAGTGGGGCGGAGCATGTATTGCAGCTTGAACTCAGGATGTGCCTCATAAACACCCCGTGCAATGTCCTCCAGAAAAGACTCTTCATGTGGATAGATGGCCAACTGGAAATCATTGGGTTTTTCCACGGAGGCTATTTCCTCGATGTTGCAATCATAGAGGTTTGCCTCTACGGTGACGGGCAGCAGTGAGAAAGGATCGGCTTTTACACATAGATTCTTATAACGGAACTCGAGTAGGCCATAGTAAGCTCCAAACTTGGAATTAGCCACCTGTATTTCTTTTAATAATAATGGGTTCATGATATTAATGATTTATAATTAATAATGAATAGAGAATAATTAATAATGAATAATGAATAATTCGCTCTTCGTTCTTCATTGTTCATTGTTCACTCTTCATTGTTCATTCATTTCGGAGCATCCTCCGCCTTCAGCTTTGCACTTAGGCTACCGCTGGCTGCAGGAGCAGGAACGGCGATGCCATCGGTGATGTTGGCAGAAGCAAACGAGGATTTTGCCTCCAGGTTGTTGATAGATCCCTTCGGTGCCGTGAGGTCGCCCTTGATGTCGGCCTTGCCATTGACGGTAGTATCTCCAAAAATAGCGTTCTTGCCGGCACCAATGGAAGCATTGCCACCATCCAGCTGCACGAGGGCTTTGCCGTCGCCTTGCTGAATCTCCAGAGTAGTATCTGCAAAAGCACCCACTTTTTCTGATACCGCCTGCAACTGCTTGCTCTTGATATCCTTCGACATGGCACCCACAAACATCTTCTCAGCCACCAGCACCATCGTGCTGCCTGCTGCCAATGCGTTGTCTGCACGGCTCTCTTTATCTACATCCATTGACTTGACACTGACAGCCTTTGCATTGATGCCTATGCTGCCTGTAGCCTTGCCCTCGGTATCGGTGGCAGAGAGATTCATCTTCTCTGCACGTACGGAGAGCGTGCCACCTGCAGTGAGTGCCTTTTCCTTGCGTTCAGCGTTCTCCAAGTCGGTGTCGATACTCTGCACAGTGACGGTCTTGGAACGGACAATGACATCACCTTCAGCCGTGTAATTGGCTTTCGTGAGCTTGCCCGCTTCATCCACTTCCACGTTAGCAGAGTTCTCAGTACTGATTTCCACAGTCTTCGCCCTCACGCTAATCTTGCCCTCGGCGGTAAGAGATTTCTCCTGCAACTTCTTCTCCTTGATTTCATAGTCCATGCTCTCCAACGAGATATTTTTAGATTTCAAGAGGATATTGCCTTCGGCTACCTGTTCAGATGTCTTCATCAAACCACTCTCGCTGTCGTATTCCACTTTGTTGTTTCCAGCAGTGGTCACCTCCACAGTCTTAGCCTGGATATTAACCTTGCCCTTCGCTTTCAGCTTGCCATCCTTTTCCACTGATTTCATGCGGATATCGTTGGCCAGCATATTGATGCCAGCTTCCTCATTGTCACGGTAGTTGCCTTCACCATCCACCGAACTGATGCTGATGCGCTCGCTGGCTATGGCAACAGAAGTACCAGTACTGTTCTTCTTGAACTCGTCACCCTTGACAATCTTCTCCTTCTCACTCTTGAAGCACTTCAGCTGGCGGTTCACCTCTGCCAGCATAGCGAGTGCCTGGCCATAATTGGCTACTTCTTCAGACAAGGAGAGTGACAGCGTTTCTACAGCATCGTCTATTACATACATATCCAAATAGCCGCTTCTCACTTCCTCATTGTCCTTGACTATTTTTTCCTTCTTGTTCAGTTGCTCTTCGATGTCTTTTACCAGACCCTTGAACGATTCCTTGTGAGAAGATACCAGTGTCTTGAGGGATGATTTCCGCGTTTCATAGATGCTGATCAAGTTGTCCAGTCGTTTTTCACGGCTCTCAGCCGTAGCTACTGCACCTATCTCAATGGATCTGTCGGCGTGGATGCGAACACCACTGCCATTGGCAGGCAGGGTAGGGGCTGAGAAAGAACCATCGACATCATCGCTCTGGAGGATGATGTTACGCGCCTGGCTCACCACCTCTGATGTAGCACCTACCACATGCTCCAGGCCATCGATGCCTGGGTCTTCAGCTGTTTGTCGGATGCTCGGAGCACGTAAATCCAACGCGTCACCAGGGCCAACACCTTGCAGTCCTACTTCCGTGCCTCGCACAATCACTGTTGAGCCGGAGCCATTGATGAGATTGCCTGATGGGTCCACATCGCCGATGATGATTTCTGGGGCAGAGAGCACCAAGCGATTGTCGTCGCGCACATAGCGACCTTTCTTCAGCTGGTTCACCACCTCCACCTTCAAGTCCTGTATTTCAGCCTTGCACTTCCGAATCTCAGCCAAGTCTTTTTCTACATTACCTTCAAAAGCTTTCAGCTTTTCTTCCCATTCTTTAAATATGTAGTCCATAGTATTCTCCCTTTTTAATTATTGAATAGCCTTTAGTGCGGTAATCAAAGCATTCCAGTTACCCCTGGTAGCTTGTTGTTCAACCGTGAAGTTACCGCTGTCAAATACACGTGTTTCACCCACCTGGTCAGACATCAGGATGGTTCCATAGCCACGATCTGCCCACGCTTCACGGTCATGAATCTTGATAAACTCGTCAACGTTCATACGTGTCCTAAATGTTCCCACTACGGAATCATATAGCTTACGCACCGCCGCTTTTTCAGGTTTCTGCATCTTAGCCAGGAAGTGGTGCCAGTGGTATTCGTCATCCAACCTATCTTCAACAACATCACCTGGTTCATAGTGCAGGTGGAGGAACTTACCTTTGGCATATTTGTCGAGCGGATTCCTGAGGAAGTTGGCAGCCTTGTTACCTACACCCTCGCCATAGTTCTCATCCAATTGGTAATCTGGGTCGTGTGCTACTTCAGCCAAGAAAGCGGCTGCTACGGCTCGCTTGAACTTCCTGGCGGCTCCAACAAATGCATCATCGGTGTTTTCTTTAATCTCTCGCGACAGGAATTTTATCGACACCTGTCCGTTGTTTGTGACATTCACAGATTCCCATGCATTGATTCTGGTCTCCTTTCTGTTGTTGAATGTACGTGTCAACAACTCTATCATCTTTTCATCAGCTCCCTCTATCACAGGATTATCAAACAGATGCGTGAAGGTGTCAATGTGCTTGTGAATGTCCCAGACGGCCTTAGCTAAAGTATTGGCGCTATAAGACAAAACAGCTTCTTTCTGTACGCGATGCCTGTATTCCAAACCTTCGACTGTGACGTCATCATCATTTGTAATACCACGGAAATCAGAACCTTTCATTACATCACTCCATTCGGCATTGGGATTAGCACCCCAGCCCAATCTGCAAGTATTAGACGTTATTTTTACATAATTTCCTACTTCTTCATCTTTCAGCATCTTAATAAGCATGGTTTCATACTTATCTTTCAATGTGTAGGCTGTATTCCACAAAGTCTTATAGGTGTCAACAAAGCCATTCACTGTGCTATTGATGTATTGTACACAATTCACAATCATTGCCATGAATTCTATCTCATGAACAGCCCTTCTGTTGCGTTTCTTCTGAATAGAATAACGGTCAATAGGTATTTGTGCAAAGCTCTTGGCTCCAGCCTCCAGTTTCAGATAGCGGTTCGACTTGATTTCCATCGTACCCTCAATGGGTCGGAGCATCACCTCCATAAAGGTTCGGATGAACGTCATATCTACAAACATACCTGCAGCTACATCTGATAAACCTCCTACCACACCGAAAGCAATACCTGTTACCAATGCGCCCATCTTACCCTTAACCTCCGGATGACCAGGAGCAGGTGGCTGGATGTTCAGACCCGACTTGAGGGTAAGGTTATTGCCAGCCTCGATAGAAATATTCTTGCCCGATATCTTGACGTCGCCGTTTGGAGCATTCAGCGTTATACCAGAGAAGGCATCCACGTTCACATCACCAAAGGGAGAGCGGATGTTGATTTGCCTCTGATGTGATGACATGGATATCTCATACAGTCCATAGCGGTCGCCTATGTGGATACCGCCTGCCATATCCTTAGCAAACTCAAACTTCAGGCCTGCCATACCAGTCATAAAGGTAAGACCAGGTTGTAAACCTTCCATCAGCTTCGTACCGTCAGCAGGATCGTTGAATATAATATGGTGTCCGTTGGGCGATACGATATAGGTAGATGCATTTGGCAACAGCGGGTTCTTGGCTCCTATGATATTATTGCTGAACTGAGGCGTCTGCACATTCTTCGAGTAGAGACTACCCACCACATACGGACGCTCAACGTTGTCGTTGTCATAGTTCACCAGCACCTCATCGCCCACCTGAGGTTTGTAGAATGAACCACCGCCTGTAGTGGCCATCGGTGTGGCAATGCGTACCCAAGGAGATGCCAGCTGTAAAAGGTCGCCATCGAACTTCTCTTTTGCCTCTTCCAGCTTCTGCTGCTTCTCCTTGCGTTTCTGCTTATTTTCCTCCAACTGATTGTTGAGGTCATTCAGATTCTTTTCATTATCATCGATTTCCTGCTTCAAGTCGGCCATCATCTTGTCGAAATCTTCTTGCCCTTCTCCATTCACAGCAGCCAATACCGCCTCAAGCACCTTGATTTCCTCCTTCAGGCGTCCCACTTCTGCCTGGTTGGATATCAACTGATAGTATTCATCCTCGGTGAGATTGTTTTCTTTAGCATGATTGTTGATGACTTCAGCCAACTTATCAGGTTCTTTGCTGATGTCAATATCATAGGTATTACCAGGGATGTCCAGCTCCTTGATGCGTAACTTGTCGCTCTTCAGGGATGTCTCCAGCTCTTTGATGAATCGTGCCCTCTCTTTCTCGCTCTTCCCCGCCATATCATTGATGATGTTCTCCATTTTGTTCATCCTTTTGCGGGTAGCTTCGAGTTCTGCTAGCAAAGCGTTGACCTTGGAAATCTCCTCTTCCTCGAAGTTCAGGTCGTTCTCTGACGACTCCAGATTCACACGAACTTGTTCCGTTTGAGATTGCCAAGGATAGACAATGCGAACGCGGCCTTGATATTTAGGATCATCGTTGTCCACCACAAAGGCTGTCTGTGGACCCGCTTTCCTGTATAGTGGGGTCTTGACCAGAGGAGGCACTACAGATTCAATTTTAAATGATTTATCCTTTACCATTAAAGGAATATTGATACTGATTGTGTAAGTTGGGATGGCGTAAATCACCTGAGATTGCTTGTTGGAATAAATGTCGGTCGATGTGCCATCACTCTCGAACTTCTTGTAGTTGCGTGTCCACTTCTGGTCGGATAACAACCTGACTTCCGTTACCACGTAATTACCGGTCAGCCCTTCTAACTGGATGGTATCACCCAACTTCACAGGCACATAATTTGTACCCATGTCGATGCAGATCATCTTTTGCTGCTGCTCCAACTCATGCTGGTGGATATTCCTGTAGAAAGAAAGGTTGGTCCATCCATTGGGCAACAATGAACCGAAAGCCACCACCTTGTTGGCTTTCTTGTCGGCTTGCTCTTCCTTCTCCAGAATAGGAGTCATGTATTGCAAGCTCTTGGTGGAATCAATCTCCATAGAAGCCAATGCCCCAAAAGTAACCTTGCCCATGTTGATGAACATAAAACACTTGGAAGCCAACACGCCCCATTCTACGGCACAGTTGATGGCAAAGTCGATGGCATTCAGGACACCGTCGGTGTCGATGTTCTTCAACTCATTACCCATCACTGAAAGAACCAATGCTATACCGAAGTCCTTCCAACATCCCTTGCTCCAATACTCGGGGTCGAATCCCATCTCATAAGGGAAAGTGGTCCACTTGTCACCCACGATGGGGTAGAAATACTCGTCGTTAGCTATCTCGACATTATAGGCTGGTTTTTCTGGGAAAATGTCGTTAGGGAAACCAGCTTTGTTTTTGGGAATGTTCTCGAAGTTCAGAGTCTCCACCTCGCCATTGCCTTCCTTCACGCTGTCACGGGTAAAGGCTTCCACTTTCACGGGAGTGTCAGAATATTCCTGGAAGGTGATGTTCTCATAGTTGTCAATCTTCAAATCACATTTATCCTTTTTAAAAGGCACACCCAAATTCAGTATGCCGTCTTCGAAATAGAAAAACTCACCGCATCTGTTGGCCGTGCGCACCATGAAGTCATAGAACGACTCGTTGTACTGAACCAGATAAGGATGGATGTATTCAAATTGTTTGTCGGATACGTTGTAAATGAGACTCTGCAAGTTAGCACTCGAGGTCTGCAACAGCCTTGATTTAAAGCCGAAGCTTCTCGCTTCAAATTCCAGTATTTCCGCACCTAATTTCTTCGCTGTATAGCACTTGCTG
Source organism: Bacteroidaceae bacterium (assembly GCA_017534535.1). Lineage (GTDB taxonomy): Bacteria > Bacteroidota > Bacteroidia > Bacteroidales > Bacteroidaceae > Bacteroides. The sequence continues at coordinate 28,100 of JAFXVZ010000037.1, forward strand.
TACTTGTCGAGCGTCATCAGCTTGTCCATGCTGTGGATAGTCAGCTTCACAGTCATCAGGTTGCCTCCGGTACCCTTAGTCATCTGCGTGTTCAGCTTATAGACATAGTAGTTCCTGGCAATGCGTTCATCCTTGGCATCCTTATTGGAATTAAGTTCGTCCTGATTGACAATGCCCAGTTCCACCCTTCGCATCAAAAACAGATTGTTTATCTTATCGACTGAAGGAGCTAAAGGAGTGCCATCCAGGGCATAGAAGATGCGGTCAATGGTTACTTCGGCTTCAATGAGTCCTGGCTCATAAATCTTGCGTGAAAATTTCACACCGTTGAGGACCAAGTCGTAATACTCATTATCCAGCTTGTATCCTTCTTTCTTTCTACGTTGTTCCAAAACAAGCGTTGGAACACTCTTATCCATGGTCTTGATATTCTCTCCGAAATAGAGGCGGAAGAGATAATTATTGGTTGAGTCGCCCATAAAGGATTAGTTTTTTGTAATTTCTAAAAATTGTACGGAATCTTTTCCCAAGAAGATCATGTTACTTAACAGCATCGTAACGTGAAGAAGCAGCTGTTCTTCGCCACTGATGTCCCCATTCCAGAACTTCTCATCCACATTAGTCACACTGCCATAAACAATCATTGCATCTTCATAGCTCTTCAAACGTTCATTATCATTGAAGCTGGCGTTGAAGATAAATGAGAAAGGCAGGTATTCGTTACGGTCCATGCACTGATAGAAGAACTTGCAGGCATAGGGGTCGGACAAAATGATTGAAAAGGTGAGATACTCTGATAGGAAGCCACCGTATGGTTCACCCTTTTCGTCACGCTCACGATAGCAGTGATAGTGATAATCCTGTACGGAGAAACATTTGCTTTGAATTACACTCCCACCAACCTCAGCCATGTTGTTGTTGAAGAGGATGGCCTTTAAGAATTTTGGGCGATTATTGTTCATATCTTACTTGCGATTAATTACGATAAAAAGTGATGTCATTGATTTTAACTTCTCGGGCAATGAACTTCAGCTTCAATATGCGAAGCTGGTTATTGTCGATGTGATAATCTTCCTCAAAAGAGAAGCACCTCGCCACTTCGAACTGTATTTCATGAGTTTCAGATTCTAACATATTAGGTTTGGGAGGCAGCTGAACCAGAATCCTTCCTGAAAAAGAAGTCTGATTGATGAACCATTTATAGAAGTGCATATCTTGATTCCCAGGCGCCACGACCGACATTTCTATATAGTCGCAATACTTCTCACTTTTGGGTCTGAATTCATCGAACTGCCGTAAGGTGTGACAGCTGTAGTCAGTGAGCAAATACTCCTGCGTATATCTGCCACTTACATTGTCTCCAATCTGTAGTTTCTTCAATAAAGACATATTACAATTTTATTTATATAGTTTGATGCAAATTTACGCATTAATTATTAAAACAAAAATTATTGAGCTCATTTTTTATTAGATGTTGCGTTTTCTTCTTATCTTTGTAACCAAATAATGACGACGATGAATATGAAGAAGATTATTAACCCTTGGCGAAACCTGCGTGAGTACAATTGTTTCGGCTGTTGTCCCGATAATCCTATTGGGCTACACTTGGAATTCTATGAAGATGGTGACTACATTGTGAGTACCTGGCAGCCACAACATAACTACCAAGGTTGGGTGGACACGATGCATGGTGGCATCCTGAGTACACTGATTGATGAGGTGTGCGGATGGGTGGTGACTCGCAAGCTGCAGACCAGTGGCTATACCGTTCAGTTGAATGTGAAGTTCCGCAAGGCGGTGCCCACCACAGAACCCCAACTGACCATCAGGGCTAAGGTGACCAAACAGGTGAGAAACCTGGCTTATATCAATGCGGAGATTACCAATAGCAAGGGCGAAGTTTGCAACGAAGGTGAGGCTATCTATTTCCTGATGAACGAAGAAAAAGCCAAAGAAATGGGCTTCCTGCCTTGCGAGGTGGAAGAATAAATTGCCGCTCGTCACAAAAGCACGTAGTTTATCCCAGATAATTGCACTTCTCCGCAACTATCTATATCTTCGCAACGTCTAACAAACAGGAATTATAGAACTATGGAGATTAGATTAGAAACTTGTCAGGATTATCGTGAGGTGGAGAACCTTACGCGTGAGGCATTCTGGAATGTGTATAGACCAGGATGCCTGGAGCATTATGTGCTTCGCCAATATAGGACGAATCCCGACTTTATCCCAGCGTTGGATTTAGTGATGGAGGAGGATAATAGGATTATTGGACATGTGATGTTTTCAAAAGCCGAATTAGTACTGAATAATGGCAATCGCACGCCATCTTGGACCTTTGGCCCCATCAGCATCCATCCAGACTATAAGCGAAAAGGCTATGGACTCAAACTGCTTCAATATGCATTGGATAAAGCCCATGGAATGGGCATTGGCTTTCTGTGTATGGAGGGTAACATCGACTTCTACAAGCACGCAGGGTTCGACCTTGCCAGTAAGCTGAACATCCATTATCACGCTGAGCCGAAGGATGCCGAGGTGCCTTATTTCTTGGCACAAGAGCTCATCCCCGGATGGCTACAGAATAATGGAATAACGGAAGCCACCTATTGTCCCCCCAAGGGCTATTTCGTTGCCGACGAGAACCCAGAGGATTTCGAGGCTTATGAAGCAACGTTCCCCAAGGAAGAGAAACTCCGTCTGCCTGGGCAATTAGGATATGAAGAATAAGAACAAGGAACATAGATTTAGCAAATAGAAGAACTATGAAACAAGAAATCGATCCGAAAGACACGAATCGCAAGGAAGCGTTTGAACATTGGATGAATTCGCCCATGCCTATGGTGACATTTATGAGAACTTTTGATGTGACAAGGCTGCATAAGCTAAGCAAGAAAAGGGGCATGAAGTTTAATATGCTGTTGTGTTGGTGCATTGCCCAGACGGCATCTAAGATGGAAGAGTTCTATTTGCTGCCTGAGAATGGGAAACTGTATAAATATGACCGCCTTGCCATCAATATGATAGTGAACAACAGAAAGGGTGGGCTGAGTTTCTGCGACATCGCCAATACTGATGACTTGGAGGAGTTTAACGCCAACTACATGCACCTTACCAGTACCATCAGCGAAACTTGTCAGGACATCCTTGATAGCGAGGCCGTTATCGTTGGCACATCGGCTGTGCTGGAAACAGAGCTCGATTGCATCGTCAATCAATATTCTGGCATCTATACCAATCCTTTCTTGGCTTGGGGAAGATACAGGAAGAAATGGTTTCACTATTATCTTCCCATCTCGTTTCAATTCCACCACGTTCAGATGGATGGAGCACAAGCGGGGAAATTCCTGGCAAATTTGCAACGGTTTATGGATACTATTTGACAAATGAAGATGGAAACAGAACGAATCATATTACGTCCCTGGCATGACGACGATGCAGAGGTACTCTTTAAGTACGCCTCCGACCCCGATGTGGGTCCTCGCGCAGGCTGGCCACCTCACCAAAGTGTCGAGGAGAGCCTGCACATCATCCGAACCATCTTCCATAGCGACCATATCTGGGCGATAGAGTGGAAAGAAACGGGTGAGCCCATCGGCTGCATCGGCTACTATGCTTATGGCGAGAGCAATATCGATATTGGTAAAAACGATGCAGAGACGGGCTACTGGATTGCCAAACCTTATTGGAATCAGGGTGTTTGCACGGAAGCCCTGAACATGGTGATTGATTATTGCTTCCACGAAAAGGGTTTTCAGACCCTCTGGTGCGATTTCTTCATAGACAATCCTGCCTCTGGTCGTGTGATGGAGAAATGTGGCTTCTACGATACGGGAAAGATGAATTGGTGCAGCCACCTCTATCGGGGTGATGAGCGACCTGTGAAGATTATGAGACGGGATAAAGATGTGACAATCAATAACTGAAGGAAAGGCGATGCTGACAGAGAAGACGATGGATAAGCTGCGGATACTTGCCGAATCGGCGAAGTACGATGTGTCGTGCTCGTCGAGTGGAACCGTGCGCAAGGGCAAGCAGGGCATGGTGGGCAACACCGTGGGTGGGGTAGGCATCTGCCACTCGTTTGCCGATGATGGCCGCTGCATCTCCCTGCTGAAGGTGATGCTGACCAACTACTGTATGTACGATTGTGCCTACTGCATCAACCGCCGTTCGAACGACATCCCTCGTGCCACGCTCTCTGTCTCTGAGTTGGAGGAAATCACAATGGAGTTCTATCGTCGGAACTACATTGAGGGACTGTTCCTCTCGAGTGGGGTGGTGCGTAACCCTGACTACACCATGGAACGGCTCACTGCCATTGTGCGAGACCTCCGTACCAAGCATCATTTCAATGGCTACATCCACCTCAAGAGCATACCTGGCGCCTCGCAGGAGTTGTTGCAAGAGGCCGGACGATATGCTGACCGCATGAGTGTGAACATCGAGATTCCCAAGGAGGAGTCGCTGAAACTGCTGGCACCCGAGAAAGACCATCAGAGCGTGTTCCAGCCGATGAAACTCATCCAGCAGGGTGTGCTGGAGAATAAGGAAGACCGCAAGAAGTACCGTTATGCCCCACGTTTCGTTCCTGCCGGACAATCCACGCAGATGATTGTGGGAGCCACGAAAGAGACTGACCGTGACATCTTGGGTATGTCGTCGATGCTCTATGGCCAACCGTCTATGAGGAGGGTTTATTATTCGGGCTACGTCAGTGTGAACACTTACGATCCTCGCCTGCCTGTGCTGAAGCAACCTCCCCTGGTGCGTGAGAACCGTCTTTATCAGGCAGATTGGCTATTGCGTTTCTACCATTTCAAGGTGGAGGAGATTGTGGACGAGCAACACGCTAACCTCGACTTGGAGGTTGACCCCAAGCTGGCTTGGGCTCTGCGCCACCCTGAGTTCTTCCCTGTGAATATCAATACGGCTGACTATGAGCAGCTACTCCGTGTGCCTGGATTGGGTACCAAGTCGGCTTGGCTCATCGTCAACTCCCGTCGCTTCACCCGCTTGTCGTCTTACGACCTGAAGAAGATGGGTGTGGTGATGAAGAAGGCTAAGTATTTCATTACCTGCAATGAAGTGACTTCGGTCATCACTGAATTTGTCACTGGCGTCAATGAACTGACTCCCGAACGCTTGAAACCCCTGCTTGTGTCGAAAGCGGAACAGAAGCGAGCGGCAGAGGAGAAACAACTTTCGATAGATTTTGATGGATGATGGAAGATGGAAGATGTAAGTTTGTAAGTTTGAAGATGGAAGGAGGGGAGTCGCTGTTATGATTGTATATACCTTTGATGGAACAATGGACGGACTGCTGACGGCTGTGTTCGATGCCTTCAGTCAGAAAGAACAACCTGAGAAGTTGCTCTCAAAGGGCGACGAACTGCCTTTGTTCTGCGACCGAATCCATCAGGTTACCACCAACGAGGAGAAAGCCCAGCGTGTGTGGACGGGATTGGAGAAGAAACTCCCTCGTGAGGCGATGAGGCTGGTATCCGTCAGCTGGCTGTCGGAGTTGTCTGAACTCAACACCCCGCTGTTTCAATACATCTGCAAAGCTTTCAGGATGGATGGCATTGAACGAAACTTTGCCGACCCCGATGTCCTCACTGTCACCAATATAGCCCGTCGTGTGGCCCACGAGCAGCAGCGTATGAAGCAGTTCATTCGCTTCCAGAAGGCGAAAGACGGCACCTACTTGGCAGTTATTGCTCCCGACCACAATGTGCTGTCGCTCATCATCGACCATTTCCAGGATCGCTTCGGTGACCAACCCTGGCTCATCTACGATGCCAAACGACATTACGGCTACTATTACGACGGCTCCTCAGATGCTGTACGCATCACCTTCCAGGATGAAGCCTCCGTGCCTTTCAGCCTTGATAATGGCAAATTGTCTGAGCAACTGATGAGCGATGACGACCAACTGCTGCAAAATCTTTGGCGCACTTATTTCAAAGCCATCTGCATCCGTGAACGCTTGAATCCACGCAAACAGCTCAGCGACATGCCTCGTCGCTATTGGAAATACATGACGGAAAAACAATAGTTACCCCATGTTTCAGAATCCCAAGAATTCCTTGACCCCTTCAGCGTTTTCAAGGTCTTCTTTGTCAACGTAGAAAGGACCTGGTGGAACCAACTCCATGTATTTGTCTAAGAATTCTTCCCAAGACAACTTGAAATAAGAAGCTGGAATGAAGAACGTCCTCGACCCACCTGCCGAGCGGTTACCAGCCTGAACATAGGCGGAATAGCCTCCCAACTCATGTTTCTGAATCCGATAGATTTCCAGAAACCAGTCGTGACTACATCTGGTTGACGATGGCACATTTATGCTTTCCTTCACTGGATTAGCTGCTTCAAGTTCCCATTCGTGACCACTGGCGAGTCTGCGGATAAACTTATCGCAATCAATATCCTCAGGATAAGGCTTGAGCTTACCATCATGCTGATAATGATAAGAAACATATTGATATTCGTCACCCACTTTCACGATGCCCAAATAGGTATGCTTCGCTATCATGTCCCTTGTTGCCCAGGGAAAGTCCTCCTTCATCTGCTCGAATGCCTTGTCGATATAGGCATTCAAATCGTAACCGTATGGAAATTTCTCACTCATAATGCATCAATTTTTGACAACAAATATAGTGGTTTTTCTCCAATTATTGCTAATTTTGCCACTAAATAATTGTTAGCAAAGAAATGTTAAGGGACTTTATCGCCATAGATTTTGAGACGGCCAACCAGTTTCCGTCAAGTGTCTGCTCCGTGGGGGCAGTATTTGTGCGTGACGGACAGGTGGCTGGCACGTTCTATAGCTTGATTCAGCCTGAACCCAACTACTATAGTTACTTCTGTCAGCAAGTTCACGGATTGGGGCCCGGCGATACCGACGATGCTCCTGTCTTTTCGAAGGTTTGGCAGCTGTTGGAGGAACGCATTGCAGAAGTATTTGTCTATGATAAGTACCTTGATAATCAAATACCTTTTGTTGCTCACAATGCTCGTTTTGATGAGGGCTGTCTGAAGGCAGTGTTTAAGGTCTATCAGATGGACTATCCCGACTACCGCTTCTATGATACCCTTGCTGCATCCCGTCGTCAGTTTAGACGCACGCTGCCCAATCACCAGCTACATACCGTTGCCGCTGCCTGTGGCTATGATCTGGAGCATCATCACCATGCCTTGTGTGACGCTGAGGCCTGTGCCGTGATAGCCTTATATTTGTTGTAGTGTTAATGTAAATGTTATGATTAAGATACTATTTCTACATGGGTTCTATGCCAGTGGTCAGTGCCTACCAGCCTTGGCTTTGCGTGATGCTTTCAGGGGTAGGGCAGAGGTGCTAACCCCCGATCTCTCCACACATCCGCAAGAAGCATTACGGTTGATTCGTGCCATCATCGACCATGAGAAACCCCATCTCTTGATGGGCAACAGCTGTGGCTCGTTCTATGCACAGATGGTGGCTCCTGTGGTGGGTATTCCTGCTTTGTTGGGTAATCCCCACTTCCAGATGACCTCGTTCCTGAAACAGCGTTTGGGCGAGCATCAGTTCAAGTCGCCTCGTCAGGATGGCAACCAGCATTTCGTTATCGATGAAGCCTTGATTCAAGAGTTTGCCCAGCTGGAGGCCATTCAGTTCGACAATTGTACGCCTGCCTATAAAGACCGCATCTGGGGGTTGTTTGGCGAGCAAGACACCTTGGCTCACTTCGAACCCCTTTTTCTGCAGCATTACACCCACTCGTTCCACTTTCCTGGCGGTCATACCCCCACGGCAGAGGAGGTTCGCGATTATTACGTGCCGCTGGCAGAGAGAATGATTGTTGAAATAATAGATTGTCTATGATTACTAAAGAGAAATTCATGATATACCGCAGGGATGCCAAGAAAGGCTCGCCCACCTATTCTCCCAAATCTCACTCCAAACCCCATTATGAAGGCCATTATGTTGAGGGCATGGAAGAATGGGCATCATGGTACTGCTTCAATAAAAACAGCGATGGCACTTACGAGGCCGAGTTGGATGAAGCTTTGGATGAAGGCAGTCATTATGGTGGAGGCACCATCACCGTAGGAATCCCCCAAGACTGGTTCAACCTCACCTACGACGAGTTTCTCCATCGTGTCATCACCCTTGCTTCCGCCACCCACTACGGCTTCACCGTAGATGACCTGAAAGCCCATGCAGGCCTCCATGAGTTCTTTGGGTTTTAAGGGGTTAAATCCCCTCTTGTTATTGCGAAGGCATAGTACTTGCCAAAGGCTAACGTTGTTATTCCTAAGTCCGTAGTAAATCATTGTCATAGATTTGTCGTGTTAAATTGCATTTTGCAGCGAACTACATCGGGTCACTGCTTCCCGCTAATCATGCATGATGCAACTTGCTGCAAGTGAGATGGGTTGAAGCTTCGCTTGGCCTTCGCAGAGCCCTTTCCAGTCGTCCTTGCATCCAATTGCGCTACAAAATTACGGATAATTTATAATATATGCAAATATTTAATATAATATTTTTCAAAAATAGTGTATTTTTCTTGAATTACTGGGTCATGGGCAATTATTTCAACTAATCGCGCCGTTTTATTTTATAAATTAAGACAATTAATTGAAGTAATTGGCGGGGGAGTGTGGTTCTGGTAAAATAGAGACTATTCAAAAGCGTTTCATAGGTATGCCCCTGTCTATTCTCTTTATGGTGGTGTCATTGGTGTCATTAGTCAATAGTCAATAACGATTCTGAATGTCAAAAAACACCACTATAATTATAGATATATATATCTATAATTATAGTGAGCTTGATGGCCAATCCACTTTTCTTATTGACTATTGACTAATGACACCAATGACACCTAACACTGTCTGTATAATGAACGAACGTTAAATAATTGACTTTCAATAAATCAACTTTCATAGTGCCAATGCCAAATATTGTCGTACCTTTGCCGCCAATCTTAATAATAAGAACGGCTGTGCGCCATCTCTTAACATACTTATCAGGCCTGCTTGGCAATTAGGTTTCGATAAACGCCCATCTTTTTATAGTGGTAAGTAGAGTAAAAACAATTTAAAATTTAGAATTATGATTGACAAAGAAATCATTGCTGCCCTTGCAGCTTACAACAAGAGGTGTTTTAGGAAGAAACTGGTGTGAATGTCCCTTTACTGATGAAGAAGTAAAAACTGGTTGGAGGAGCTTTGCAGAAGATATAACTTGGAATAAGTGATTTATCCGCATGGTCTTCATTTTTCATTCTTCAATTGTACACCACACTGTCTGCGAAGATCGTGTGGTGTTTTTGAAAAAAGTCAAGTAATTCTTTGAAATTTGTTATATAATTCTTATCTTTGCCTCGATAATAATTTATTCATTACAAGGCATAAGATTATGAAAGAGGAAGTTAAAAAGCGGGGGCGATGGAAAGAGAACCTGGGTAAGTTCTTGATAGACATAGCAAAATACATTGTTACAGGTGTGATTATCGCCTCGTTATTTAAAGATGTAGAAAACGAGATTTTTGTATATGGCATAGGTTTTGTTCTTGCTGCATCATCGCTTGTTGTAGGATTAGTATTAACAAATAATATAGTGGAGGACAAATAAAATGGGAATGTATATGGCTTTTGTAATAATTGGTATTCCATGTATCTTGTTCCTTTTGTTTTGTTTGACACCAAAAGGAAAGACTTGGTTAAGGGAGAACAACCTGATTTAATGATTATTATTTGTTTTTCAAGTATAAAATGATTGATTGCGTGCTATAAGCGTGTTGATGTAATGCGGTTTATACCACATTATGAATGAAATGGATGAGACAAGAAAAGGGGAGCATTTCGCTCCCCTTTAGTCTTGAAGTGACTGAATGGATTAGTCCATTACCTTCACCTTGATGTTGCGGAACCATACATCGTCGCCATGATCCTGGAAGCCGATGAAGCCCTCGTGGTTGTCACCACCCAGGTTGTTCAGCAGACCGAATGCCAGAGGCCAAGCTGTCTCGCTGAACTTACTTGCCTGCAGCATCTCAGTCCAACGTGGAGTCCACAAGTGGTACTCAACCACGTTCTCGCCATTCTGCTGATGCAGCACGGTGCCCTTGAATACCATGATAGAACCGGTGTTCCACTCGCCAGCTGGCTTAGCGTTCTGTGGCTTAGCAGGAATCATGTCGTACAGAGAAGCTGCCTGACGGTTGCCATCCTTACCCATCTTTGCATCTGGGTGGTTTGCATTGTCGAGTACCTGATACTCAGGAGCAGAGATGTAGATAGGCTCAAACTCACCTGGCTTGCCCTCAACTGGAACTTCCTGTGCCAATACGAAGATACCAGAGTTACCACCCTTAGAGATCTTGTATTCGAAAGTCAGCTCGAAATTCTTAAACTTGTGAGCGAAAATCAAGTCACCACCACCAGTGGTCTGGCCTTCGCCTGTGCCTGTACCGTTGAACTTGATGCAGCCATCCTCGATGGTCCAGCGAGCAGGAACCTGGTCCTTACCATAGCCACGCCAGCCGTTGAAGGTCTTGCCGTCAAAAATGGTGATGTAGCCATCAGCGTCGGTAGCGAGCTCCAGAGCCTGAGTCTCAGCGCCGTTAGGAGTGGTTGACACGTTGATGGTAGTAGTAGTTGCTGCCTCAGCAGCCTCCTCAGTCTTCTTTTGGCCACCGCAAGCGGTGAATGCAGCTGCTAATACCATGCAGCCTGCAGCAGTAAATAAACTTTTCTTCATTTCTTTAAACTTTAGCTTTATTAAAAATGTTAGTTAGGTTTCAATGTTCATTTTTCATTGTTCATTCTTCATTCTTCAAGGCATTGCAGGCAGCTGGTAGCCATTCTGATAGGTGTGCTTGATCAGCTCGTTAGCAAACTCCAGTGCGTTTACTGGGTCTGCATACTCGTTGTTGAACGTTGGGTGACCATCGTTTACGCTGAAGTTGCTTGCCTTCATGATGCGAACGGTAGCGTTCGGGTCGATGTTGGTGAGCTTCATGTTCTCGCCATCCCAATCCAGTACCTGGTTCAAGCCCTGCAGACGGGTTGCCAACACGCCGATGTCAACCATCTCAGTCAAGCCAGCAGAACGAGAGAAGTCTGACCAGCTCTTCATGCGGGTAGCAGCATTCTCCTTGCAAGCGCGAATCCAGTCGGTCTGGTGCTGATTCTCTGTGGTCTCGTGGTTGCCTGGAGTGTAGGTAGGTACACGACCTGAGAGCAACCAAGGATCACGACCGTAGCAGCCGTAGATCAGGGTGTCTTTTGAACCGTGCAGGATGGTGCAGCCGCCAGCTACCTCGAGTTCCTTACCCTTAGGCATGCCTTCTGGACGCATTGGCTTCAAACCACCATCGTACCATGTTACCTCTACCTGTGGCATAGCCTGTTTTGGCAGGTTAGGACGAGCAGGGAATATCATGCGGATGCTCTGTGCTGATGGAGCGCAGTCGGTGAGCAAAGCGGTAGAGCTACCTTGAATCTGAGTAGGATAGCCTAACTGCAGTGCCTCATAAACGCCGTGCAGGATGTGGCAAGCCATATCACCCAGGGCACCTGTACCGAAGTCCCACCATCCACGCCAGTTCCATGGATGATATACTGAATTGAAGTCGCGGAACTTAGCCGGGCCGAGGAAGAGACCCCAATCCAGCGTCTTAGGAACCTTGTCAACCTTGGTAGGACGGTTCAGACCTTGTGGCCAGATAGGACGGTTGGTGCTTGCTTCTACCTTTGTTACGGTACCAATCTCGCCGTTCTGTACCCACTGGATGACCTTGCGGGTGCCTTCGCCAGAAGAACCCTGGTTACCCATCTGGGTAGCCACACCATACTTCTCGGCCAGTTTCTTCAGCAGGCGAGCCTCATAGATAGAGTGGGTCAGAGGTTTCTCAACATACACGTGCTTGCCCATGGTGATGGCTTCTGCAGCGATGATTGCGTGGGTATGGTCGGCTGTTGCCACCATTACAGCGTCGATGCTGTTGCCCATTTCGCTATACATCTGGCGATAGTCCTTGAACCTCTTGGCATTTGGGTATCTGTCCATGACAGGTTTTGCATAACCCCAGTCAACATCGGCGATAGCTACAATGTTTTCTGCTTCCATGCCTCTCAAAACACTGGCACCACGACCACCAACACCAACAGCTGCGATGTTCAGCTTGTCAGTTGGGGGAACATGATTGTGACTCTTGCCTAAGATGATGTTAGGCGCAATGGTGAATCCTGCCAGAGCAGCAGCTCCAGTCTTCAGGAAACTTCTTCTTGATAAGTTTGACATATTCAAATAGATTTTATTAATTAATATGTGAATAATTGATTCTATTTGCTGACCGTCTGATGCAGCAGTCCATAGCCGTTGGTCATGTGGGCACGGCGGTAGCGGATTTGCTCCAACGTATCGAGGTCGCCAATAGCAGGCAGGTCGTGCGTGCGAGCGTCAGCCAGGCAATCCCATGCGAACTGCGAAGCGATAGCGGAGTCACGCAGTGAAGGTAGGGTCATGTCGAGCTTGCCGTTGCGGATGCTTTGTGCGAACTTCTCAATCATCACGTCGATGTTCTTGCCACCATAAGGTTTGTTGATGGTTACTGTCTTGGTAATGCCTCGCAGTTCTACGGTAGCTGTCTTGAAATCATGTGTCATGCGGGCGATGCCGTGCGTACCAATCAGGTCGATGTATGAGTTGTGGGTCTGGTCTTTGGACATCTGTCCATAGACGAAACCCTGTGTGATGTCGTAAACGATGCCGTTGTCGAAGGTGCCATGAGCCTGCAGCCACCAAGGGTCCTTGTAGTTCCACATGCGCAAAGCCTGTGAGTGCATGGTCTTGAACTCGCTCTGGGCATACCAGCGGGTGATATCGCAGTAGTGCATGCCGCAGTCGTGGAACGATGGACCTTCAGCTTCGTGTCCTTCGCCAGGAGCCAGGCCAGGGGTCATGTGGCAGATGCGGATGATGGCCAATTCGCCTAATTCGCCTTCATCGATGAACTGTTTCAACTGATGATGATACCATGAGCTGCGCAAGTAGAGGTTCACTGTGGCTAAACGGTCGCTTTCTCCTACAGCCTTCACCAGTTCCCACTCGTCTTCAGGGAGCATAGCGATGGGTTTTTCAGAGATGATGTGCTTGCCATGAGCCAGCGCTTTCAGGATTTGTGACTTGCGGGAGTCTGCCAAAGCACAGAGAGCCACCACATCTACTTCAGGGTCATTGAACACGTCATCCTCATTTCCCGTTACCTTGGCGGTGGGGCAATAGTCGCGTGCCATCTCTTGCGCTTTGTCGTAAGGATCGCAAATATAAGTAACTTGCCAATTTTTGTTTCTCTGGAATTCGTGTAAGTAGAATCGACCCATTCTGCCAAAGCCGATTAAGCCTACTTTAATCATGGTATTCTCCATCTATAAAACGTTTTAAAATGTTGATTCTATTGTTACTTACAAAACTTGCTCTCTGCCTGTTTTGCGATAACAAAATTAGCAATCTTATGCGTATGTGCGAATAATCAATATAAAAATGTAGATTGATTGAAATGTTATCTACTTTGTTTTCAGATGGTTGATTGTTTTTATGATGAGATAAAATGTAGAAGTTTTGGAATGCTAATACCGACTAATTATTGATAAATTTATCTTCAAAAGTGTTCTTGTCGATAGCTCTGTTACGCATCTTTGTACGGTAGTTATAGATGGTGCTGGTGGAGCAACGCAGGAAGTTGGCTATCTTCTCGCTGTCGGTAATACCCAGTCGGAGTAATGCATAGATACGCAGTTCTTTATTGAGCAAGGTGTCTTGCTTGAGCACGATTCTCTCTTCTTCACGCAGCAGTGAGTTGAGATCGGCCACGAAGGTGGGGAAGAGGTTCAGGAAGATGGTGTCGAAGTGGTGATACAATGCTTCGGTCTCTGAGTCGATGAGGGTGGTGGAACGCAATTTCTTCACCAGTTCGTCATAGTGCTTGTTCACAGCCAGTCGGTAGAGCACGTTTTGGTAGTCACCTATCTTATCGATGTAGCCCGAGCAGATGTTGAAGAACTGACCGATATATTGCTCCTTGATGGCATTGTTCTCCTCCAGCATTGAGTTGCTGCTGTGTAGCTGGGCATTCATGTCGTTAAGCGTTTCATTCAGGCGTTGCAGCTCGTCGTTACTGTCTGCCAAGTCTTTACGGATACGCATGATTTTCTTCAACTGCTGGAAGATGAAGAATATAGCTGCAATGAGACACACCAGCAAAATGCCGCTCAAGACGATGATATTGATGAGCGACTGCTTGTCGCTGGCCTCACGGCGCTGATAGACATCGGTTATAATGGAGTAGAAGCCTGATACCTGTGCCACACGAAATTGGATGCCTGCAGTGATGGCGTCCTCGAACGAAGATTGTGCATAGCGGTAAGCCCGGGCATAATCGCCATCCTCGTAAACCAAGCGTGCCAATTCATAAATGGACTGGTTCTCACGGGTCACGTTATAGATGTCGGACAAGGCAGAACGGATGAGGTATTTCTTGGCTTCGTCACGGTCTCCCTGCTGGGCAAAGATGGTACCAATATTATACGTAATGCGTGCGTATAGGGGTGAGTATCGTTCTACGAGGTCAATCAGTCGGGTATAGCCAGCCAAACGGTCTCGCTCAGGCATACGTTCAACCAGTGCGAGTCGGTATTCGATGGACGACTGGTCTTGTGTGGCATAGAGCGAATCGCGATAGTTGCTCTGCATCAGTGCGTCTTCGGGTGAATCGGAGGTGTAAAGGTAGTACTGCAGGAACTGGATATTAGCATTGTAGTACTCGGCTCGCAGGTCTTTCGGGAGCGTTTCCAAACTATGCTTGCTCAATATTTGTTCAGCCTGCAGATACATGCCGTGCATCGCGTATGAGGTGGCTAATTGGAACTCTGCCTGCGTCTGACGATACTCGTCTTCCATGCGGATGGCTGTCTCCACCTCTAAGCGAGCGTAGTGGATGGCAGAGTCGAGGTCGAACTTCCAATACTCGTTATAGAGCTGATTATAAACTACATATTTGTTGACGTCATTGAGGTTAGGGTAGGAGAGAGCGCTTCGGATATCGTCTATCCGCTTGATTTTTTCTTGGGCATAAATGTTCTTATGAGCCACTGAATAGTCCAGTGAATCATACAATGCCTTCAAGTCGTCTTTGCCAAATGAATTTAAGCTGACGAGCATCAGCACCCATACTCCTATTACCTTCTTAATGCTCAATGCTTATAATGTTGCTTTGTTTATTAGAACAAGAATCTAATCACATCATTCAAGTTCGCCCATATCAGCAAACCAAACAATATCGCCATACCTATCACTTCGGCACGTTCCATAAACTTATCACTGGGCTTGCGGCGAGCAATAAGCTCATAGAGTAGGAACAATACATGGCCACCGTCAAGAGCAGGGATGGGCAGTATGTTCATGAATGCCAGGATGATACTCAAGAATGCCGTCATATACCAGAATTGATGCCAATCCCATGAAGCCGGGAAGATGTTGCCGATGGTGCCAAAACCACCCAACTGCTTTGCTCCCTCCTTTGAGAACACATACTTCATCTGGTTCACATAACCCTTCAACGTGTTCACACCCAAGGCGATACCTGCAGGGAATGAAGAGAAGAACCCATATTCCGTCTTGATGACAGGCAGCAGTCGGGCTGTGCTTGTAACAGGAAAGACACCTATCTTATAATCCTCGTCTGTTGTCAGTGTCAACTCCTGACGCACACCCTTACGCATAATAGTCAGGTTGACGTCGTGATTCTCGCTTTTTGCTTCTCTTCGCTTCTGCATCTCCTGCATGAAAGCATCGTAAGCCAGCGGGGTTTGTCCGTTCATGGCGATGATGCTATCACCAGGCTGCATACCAGCACGTTCAGCAGCCGAGCCAGCCATCAGACTGTCCACCACGAAAGGCATGCGGAAAGCAGTGAAGGTCACGCTGTCCTCCATCAGTCGGTTAATCATATCCTCAGGAATATAGATTGAAACCTCCTGTCCACCACGCAGAACCGTAACCTGACGAGCATCCACCACGCTCATCAGCAGGTCGGTACCCATACGTTCTAATGGCTTGCCATCAGCAGCCATCAGGATATCACCATCCTGGAAGCCCACATTGTGAGCCGTCTCATTGAACTGCATACCCAAAGGTGCCTGCTGTACAGGAATATAGGAGTCGCCCCATGCAAACAGTATCATCGAGTAGATGAACAAAGCCAGCAGGAAGTTGAACAGCACACCACCAATCATGATGAGCAGTCGTTGCCAAGCGGGCTTGGCTCTGAACTCCCAGGGCTGGGCAGGTTGTTTCATCTGTTCCAGATCCATCGACTCGTCTATCATGCCGGCTATCTTCACGTAGCCACCCAATGGTATCCAACCCACTCCGTATTCCGTCTCACTGTTCTTTGGCTTGAATTTCAGCAAAGTAAACCAAGGGTCGAAGAACAACCTGAATTTCTCAACCCTTGTCTTGAACAGTTTGGCAAACATAAAATGACCACCTTCATGAATCACCACCAACAGCGACAAACTCAGCATCAGCTGCACCGCTTTTATCAAAAATGTTTCCATTCAAATATTCTCCTTTAAATAAATTTGGGTGCAAAGATAATGCAAACCGAACACACTGCCAAATTATTTTGAGTATTGTTGAGGTGTAGCTTATCTTATCTATAAGGTAGTCATTTCTTTCGCATTTTACTCAATGCTGTTCAATAAATTCAGTTTGCCATCATTCACCAGCTTGATAATCAGCTCACCGAAGAGCGTGTTTTGCCAAGCAAACCAAGCACGTGTGAAATTGTCAGCATTGTCCTTGTGGAACGACTCATGCATGAAACCCGTACCAGCGTCCGTATCCATTAACATCTTGACACACTGCTTGATTTCCTGATCATCCTGCGAGGTGAATGCACGCATCATGATACTCATTGGCCAAGGCATATCGTGACCGATGTGTGGACCGCCAATACCTTCGCCAGCCTTACCGCGGAAGAAATAAGGATTGTCCTCACTCCATACGAAACGGCGGGTGTTCTGGTAAATGGGGTCATTGATATCTACCAATCCTAAGTAGGCCATCGACAATAATGAAGGTACGTTAGCATCGTCCATGAGCAGGTGGTTACCAAAGCCATCCACCTCATAAGCATACATCTTGCCATATTTCGGATGGTCATAAATGGCATACTGCTGCAGAGCTTGCTCCACCTCATCGGCTAACGCTATGCATTGTCCAGCCAAATCACTGCGTTTGTTCACAGAGTTAAGGATTTCAGCTGCTTTATGCAACACATTGACTGCAAAGAAATTGGATGGAACCAAGAACAAAAATACGGTAGCATCATCTGATGGACGGAAAGCGGAAGCAATCAGGCCCACTGGTTTTACGGGAGCACCCCAACCGTCGTTGCTCATTGTGTCAAACTGACGTTCTGTGCGACGCATGAAACGATAGCTGCCTTTGTTCTCTTTGCGCTGCTGGTCGCGGAAAGTCTTGAGGATGTTCTGAATAGCCTCAATCCAAGTAGCATCGAACACACTTGCATCACCTGTCACCTTCCAATACTCGAAAGCCAAACGGATGGGGTAGCATAGCGAATCAATCTCCCACTTGCGTTCGTGCAACTCATCCTTCATGTCAGTCATGTCGCTCTTCCATTCGCCCCCACCAGGAATAGCCTCCATATTGAACGCATTGGCGAATGGGTCGATGTTGATGCAGGCAAACTGACGGTTGATGACACCAGCCACCATCTCTTTCAGGTGGGCATCCTGGTTGGCCAACTGCACATAAGGCCATACCTGGGCACCCGAGTCACGCAGCCACATGGCGTGGATGTCACCAGTATAGACAAAGGTGTCGGGCTTCCCCGTCTTTGTATCCAGACTGAAATGTACGGTGGTATCCAGCGTGTTAGGGAAACAGTTGCTGAACATCCAAGCCAACTTCGGGTTTTTCAATCGAGCCTGCATCTGCTTGATGGTTTGCTCCACAGCCTCCGAGCGGAACAAACGCTTTTCAACTGCTGGACGTTGGTCACTGAAAGAAATAGCATCGGTGGCACACGTCTGAGGCTCCACGTTGATGCTAACTGCGTGCAGCGTCAGCACATTCAGTGCCAACGCTGCCATTAATGTAGTTGTGAACTTTTTCATTATATAAGGTTTTCAATCAATTACGACTCATTTGCTGGGCAGCCAAAGCCAAAAACATGTAATGCGATGAACCACCACCCAATACATATTCCACCTGCTGCCAAAGGAATGGGAAGGTTAGCAGTTCTGGGAAGTCAGGGCGAATCATGGCCGTACCCGAAACCACACCACCTGGGATGTAACTCCAATCAGCACGGTTCAAGCCGTAAGCTACTGTAGCTGACTGTGCTCCAACACCTGATGCGAACGATGCTTGGTTAGAGCCAGGGTGGCAACCCAAGATGAAGTTCAAAGCATTGTAGATGATGTCCTTCGGGAAAATCTCTGGATATGCTGCTGCCAGGAAATAGTATTCATAGCCAAAACGCTGGATGTCCCAGCCTGCTCCCCAGATACTTGGGCGATAAGGCACACCATAAGGTGTCTCAGCAGCCTGCTTGTCGAGTTCTGTCTTGTAGCCAGCCAAGGCAGCCTTGAAAGCTGTGGTAAATTGCTTAGCTTTCCTGTCATTCATTTGCTCGATGATGCGAGCCACGCGAGCCATATACCAACCTGTGCGGTTGATTTGACTCATCACTACAGCTTGGTTAGCAAAGATGTAGTCGAGGTAGCTCTGCTGCTGGGTGGTGAGATACATCTCCACAGCTACATGCAACTTACTGCTAATCAGTCGGTCGTTCATCGGTGTATTGTCGTAGATGGTCTTGGCGATATTCAAGCAGTGTGTGCTCAAGGTATCGTTGAATCCCTTTAGCACTCTTGAGGTAGCAGCTAACTGAGCAGCAGTACTTAGAGCTCTGCCAGGATTGTCCTCGGTAAAGATCCAACGGTCATCGCTGTTGCCCAGCACGCCATCTGTCATCGTTGCTGCATCACCCAGTAACACATACTGTCTGAGGTTGTTACAGATGATTCCACGATACAGTCTGCCCAAAGCAATATAGCTGTTCACTACTGTTAGCGCACCATTCTCAATTTGTTGCAACACATCGTTCTTGCCATCAGCCTGATGGATTTCCGTTACACGCTTCACTTGGTCGATAGCAGTCACGTCGATTTCTGGATGAAAAGCTTCATAAGCCATCGTCAGGATATAAGACTCGCCAGCCTGAGACTCCACACGCAAATCGAAGTCGCCAGCATCATGCCAACCACCGATATTCACCCCAGGAACCACTGTATTTGGCTGATACTTAGTCAAGCCCGGACGCTGGTCATAACCGTCGATGTGGTTACCCACAGGTGCCATCTGCGCATCATCCATGTGGCAGGCATCGTGCCAAACGCGATACTTCTCATTTACCCTCATATGGCACATCTGTACGGGCAGGAAGTACTCGATGACAGGCTGCCATACACCTCTGTCATACACACCCTTATCGATACGGAACACAGACGAGGTGGAATCACCATATTTAACTTGGTAAAGACCTGCTTCGGTGATGTCGCTGAAATCTACTTTCAAATAATTGTAACGCAGGAACTTGCCCCATTCTTTTGGATTAACAGTCTTGACGGTCTTCTCCCCATTTGCCTCAATCTTAACTATCTGAGCCGACAAAGTCTTGTTGTCACGACTATCGGTCTCTATGATAGCCTCTTTGGGTTGGTTAGGGTGATAACCCACTTGTGAAGTCTGTACCACAGGCTTGTAAATCCAATCATAAACGATATTTGGAGTAATGATCCACTTTACGGCACCCTTGGTCACACCAGGAGCAATCTCACTACGAAGCACGAACCAACCATTGTTGTGGTTCATACGGCCATCGTAGAGTTTCAGGTCACCTGTTTCTGACTCGATGGTCAGCTTGCTGTAGGGGTCGTCTGGGCGAGATGTAAACTTCTTACCCACAGCATATGGTTCACTGATGATATCGTCGGCAATCAGAGGACTGTAGCCCGTGGCATTCAAATGATCAGCATCAGCCAACGGCTTCTTACCATCGTGGAACTTGCCTGTGAAGCCATAATTGGGTGTAGTAGTCAGCAGCGGAGAGTTGGGCTGTTGAGGATAAATACCCGTCTGGTTGTCCATCATCCAAGGCTTGCCAAATAGCCAGCCTGGGAAGAACTCCAGGTTGAAGCCCACCTTACCCTGTAGCTGTGGAGGTACAGGCTTGTCGATATCCACCGTTACAACGATGCTACCGCCCTGTGCCTCAGCCTTTACGGTATAATTAAACACATAGTCAGGATAAACCATTGGGTTGAAACCAGTGAGGTGACGTGAAGAGTCTGGGAAACACAGCGTGGTCACGATGCTATTGCCCTCAATTTTGCGATTCAACTGCTTAGGTACGGGTTGCCACTGACCTGGTGTTGCCTCCATACGGATGTCACCGTTGGAAGCTATGCGTTGTCCGTTCATCAGGACGCTGATACCACTCTGATGCCCCTCGGGATAGAAGTCGTTGAATGCCATTACATCCACCCCCTGGTTATTAAAATATCCAGTTGAATTCAACTGGAACTGTTGTGCTGAGGCGTTGACAAAAAAGGTTGCCAACGCACAAACGCACAAAAAGAATCTTTTCGTTCTCATGATTTTCGGTCTTTTATGGTTGATTTTATGCATAACAATCGTTTTTTTTACATTTTATTGGCCAAAAGTACGCAAAATAAAAATAATAATCACTATCTTTGCACCCTAAAATGATTGAAAAGGGATAAAATATTGCATGGAATTAGATAAACTGACAGCCATTTCGCCTATCGATGGGCGTTATAGAGGTAAGACTGAGTCACTTGCCGCTTATTTCTCCGAATATGCTTTGATTAAATATCGTGTACACGTTGAGGTGGAATACTTCATTACGCTGTGTGAATTGCCGCTCCCACAGTTGGCAGGAGTAAATCACCAGGTATTTGAGGTGTTGCGCAACATCTATCGTAACTTCACTGAAACCGATGCCGCACGTATCAAGGAGATTGAGGCTGTGACCAACCATGATGTAAAGGCTGTTGAGTATTTCCTAAAGGAACAATTTGATAAGATTGGCGGATTGGACGATTACAAAGAGTTCATTCATTTCGGTTTGACTTCACAGGACATTAATAACACATCTGTGCCTCTGTCGGTTAAGGATGCTTTAAGTGAGGTGTTCTATCCAGCTTTGCAGGAACTCATCGACCAGCTATCAGCTTATGCGAATGAGTGGAAAGATATTCCTATGTTGGCAAAGACACATGGTCAACCTGCTTCTCCTACTCGTTTGGGAAAAGAGATTGAGGTGTATGTGTATCGTTTGCAGCAGCAACTCGAATTGCTGAAGGCTTGTCCGATTACCGCTAAGTTCGGTGGTGCTACGGGCAACTACAATGCTCATCATGTGGCTTATCCCGCATACGACTGGAAGGATTTTGGCAACAAGTTCGTGGCTGAGAAGCTGGGCTTGGAGCGTGAACAGTTTACCACGCAGATATCCAACTACGACAACCTGGCGGCTGTGTTTGATGCTTTGAGGCGTATCAATACGGTCATCATGGATTTGGATAGGGATTGCTGGATGTATATCTCGATGGGCTATTTCCATCAGAAGATCAAGGCAGGCGAGGTGGGCTCTAGCGCAATGCCTCACAAGGTAAACCCCATTGACTTTGAGAACTCTGAAGGTAATGTAGGCATAGCTAATGCTATCTATCAACACTTAGCGATGAAACTGCCAGTATCCCGTTTACAGCGTGACCTGACTGACTCTACCGTACTGCGTAACATTGGTGTGCCAATGGGTCATAGCTTGATAGCTATTCAGAGCACCTTGAAGGGCTTACGTAAATTGCTCTTGAACCGTGAGGCGATTGATGCTGATTTGAACGATTGTTGGAGTGTGGTGGCAGAAGCTATCCAAACTGTTTTGCGTAGAGAAGCTTATCCGCATCCATATGAGGCACTGAAGGCGTTGACACGCACTAACGAGGCTATCACCGAATCATCCATCCGCAACTTTATCGACGGTTTGGATGTGAGCGATGAGGTAAAGCAGGAATTGCGTGCTATCAGTCCGATGAATTATACTGGCATTTAATATTTAATAGAATAAAACAATTAGGTATTTAAATCTTGAGAGAAAAACATTTGGCCGTGAGGCCAAGCAGTACAAACAATTTATTTAAATAAAGATGATTACAGAAGACAAAGAGTGGCAGAATGCCGAATCTACAGGCAATGCCGATGGAAATCAATTTGAAGGTTTCGACAACCGTGGATCAAGACCACAACGTGTTTACACAAACGACAGGCCTTATCGCCCGCGTTTTAATCCGAATGCAGACAATACTAACCGTCAGCAGAGAGGTTACCAAAGTGGAGGTGAACAGCGTCCTTACCGTCCTCGTTTTAACAGTAATACAGAGGGTGGCGAGCAGCGTCCATATCGTCCTCGTTTCAACAGTGATGCTGAAGGTGGCGAACAACGTCCATATCGTCCTCGTTACAACAGCGAGGGTGGTGAGCAGCGTCCTTATCGTCCACGATATAATAGTGAAGGTGGTGAGCAGCGTCCATATCGTCCACGATATAACAGCGAAGGTGGTGAACAGCGTCCATATCGTCCTCGTTACAATAGTGAGGGTGGTGAGCAGCGTCCATTCCGTCCTCGTCAGGGTGGTGGCCGTTTTGGCAAGCCCGGTCGTCCACAGCTGCGTAAGGGTGGCGGCATGAGAATTAACAACCACCGTCCAGTTGAATATACAGAGATCTATACTCCAGACGATGAAATCCGTTTGAACAAGTTTTTGGCCAATGCTGGTATCTGTTCTCGCCGTGAGGCTGATGAGTACATCCAGGCAGGTGTGGTAACTGTAAATGGTGAGGTCGTTAAGGAATTGGGTACCAAGATTAAACGTGGTGACGAGGTGAAGTTCCACGATCAGCCCGTTTCTATAGAGCGTAAGATTTATGTGTTGCTGAATAAGCCGAAGGATTGTGTGACTACTACCGATGACCCACAGGCTCGCAAGACTGTGATGGACATTGTGAAGGGTGCTTGCCCTGAGCGTATCTATCCTGTAGGCCGTCTGGACCGTAACACTACTGGTGTGTTGTTGCTTACAAACGATGGTGAACTGGCTTCTAAGCTTACTCATCCTAAGTATGAGAAGAAGAAGATTTATCGTGTTAAATTGGATAAGGATTTAACGCAAGATGATATGAACAAGATTGCTACTGGCATCGAGTTGGAGGACGGCGAGGTACATGCAGATGAGATTGCATACGCAGATGAGACCAAGAAGAATGATATCGGTATCGAAATTCACTCTGGCAAGAACCGCATCGTGCGTCGCATTTTCGAACATTTGGGTTACAAGGTGACCAAGCTCGACCGCGTATTCTTTGCTGGTCTGACAAAGAAGGGTCTGAAGCGTGGAGACTGGAGATTCCTGACGCAGCAGGAAGTGAATTTCCTCCGCATGGGCTCTTTCGCTTAATATTATAAATAAGGTGTAGAAAGAAAACGATATGGAAAATATTCGTAGAACAAAAGTGGTGGATGTGCTGAAGCGTACCGATTTTGGCGCTTTGGTGAATGTAAAAGGTTGGGTGCGTACTCGCAGAGGTAGCAAGAAGGTAAGCTTCATTGCGCTGAACGACGGTTCCATCATCCATAATGTGCAAATTGTGGTCGATTTGGAAAGTTTTGACGAGAATTTGCTGAAAGACATTACCACAGGTGCTTGCCTGAGTGTGAATGGTGTGCTGACTGAGTCTGTTGGCTCAGGTCAGGCAGTTGAGATTCAGGCACGTGAAATTGAAGTGCTCGGCATTGCCGACAATACATATCCTTTGCAGAAAAAGGGACATTCCATGGAGTTCTTGCGTGAGGTGGCTCACCTGCGTATGCGTACCAATACATTTGGTGCCGTTATGCGTATCCGTCATAATATGGCTATAGCCATTCACACATACTTCCATGAGCATGGTTTCTTCTATTTCAACTCGCCCATTATTACTGCGAGCGATTGCGAGGGTGCTGGTGAGATGTTCCAAGTGACTACACAGAACCTGTATGACTTGAAGAAAGATGACGATGGCAAGATCAAGTATGACGACGACTTCTTTGGCAAGATGACCTCACTGACGGTGAGTGGTCAGCTGGAGGGTGAGACCGCTGCAACAGCCTTGGGTGCTATCTATACTTTTGGTCCTACATTCCGTGCCGAGAATTCCAATACTCCTCGCCATTTGGCAGAGTTCTGGATGGTAGAGCCAGAGGTAGCGTTTATAGACCTCAATGATCTGATGGACTTGGAAGAAGACTTCATCAAGTATTGTGTGAAGTGGGCGTTGGATAACTGTATGGATGATTTGCAGTTCCTCAACAATATGATAGACAAGACTCTGATTGAACGCCTGCAAGGTGTGCTGAAGGAAGATTTCATTCGTCTGCCTTACACCGAGGGTATTCGTATCCTTGAAGAGGCAGTGAAGAATGGACACAAGTTTGAGTTCCCCGTTTCTTGGGGTACCGACCTGGCTTCCGAGCATGAGCGTTACTTGGTAGAGCATCATTTCAAGCGCCCTGTCATCATGATTGACTATCCAAAGGAAATAAAGGCCTTCTACATGAAAATCAACGAGGATGGCAAGACCGTTCAGGGTACCGATGTACTCTTCCCTTCAATTGGTGAGATCATCGGAGGTAGCGTACGTGAAGAGAACTACGATAAGCTGAAGCATGAAATCGATACTCGTGGTATCCCTATGAAAGACATGTGGTGGTACCTCGATACCCGCAGATATGGTAGCTGCCCTCATGGTGGTTTCGGTCTGGGCTTCGAGCGTCTCATCCTGTTCGTAACCGGTATGGCTAATATCCGCGACGTGATACCTTATCCACGTACGCCTGGAAATGCAAATTTTTAAGCATTTTCTTTGCTAATTGACGGAAAAGCTGTACCTTTGCAAGCCGATTATTATCAAGAAAATAAAAAGCGATTGATTCATAGCGCTTTGTAGATTTCTTTTGGCCGAGAATCTGCAGGGTCTTATGATGAGATCTTAGTAGTAACAATTTTAAATTTTTAATTAGAGTGGATACTT
The DNA here is from genome assembly GCA_017534535.1 of Bacteroidaceae bacterium. Lineage (GTDB taxonomy): Bacteria > Bacteroidota > Bacteroidia > Bacteroidales > Bacteroidaceae > Bacteroides. Next base: position 53,334 of record JAFXVZ010000037.1, read on the forward strand.
TAAGTTACAAGACCATTTCTGCAAACAAGACTACGGTAAACAAAGAATGGGTTATCGTAGATGCCACAGACCAGGTATTAGGCCGTCTGGGCTCAAAGGTTGCGAAGTTGCTGAGAGGTAAGTATAAACCTAACTTCACCCCTCATGTAGACTGCGGCGATAATGTGATCATTATCAACGCTGACAAAGTTAAGTTGACTGGTAACAAGTGGAACGGTAGAGTTTACCTTTCATACACAGGTTACCCTGGCGGTCAGAGAGAGGTTACTCCTGCCAAGCTGTTGGCTAAGCCTAATGGCGCAGACCGTCTGTTGAGAAGAGTAGTAAAGGGCATGCTGCCTAAGACCAAGCTGGGTGCAAAGATTCTTGACAATCTGTATATCTATGCTGGTTCAGAGCACAAGCATCAGGCACAGGAGCCTAAGCTCATTGATATTAACGCACTTAACTAAAAAGAAGATATGGAAGTAATTAACGCATTAGGCAGACGCAAAAGTGCTGTTGCACGTATCTTCGTGAAAGAAGGTACCGGTAATATTACCATTAACAAGAAAGATTTAGCTGTCTATTTCCCATCATCAATCCTGCAGTTCGTTGTGAAGCAGCCATTGAACAAGCTGGGTGTAGCAGAGAAGTATGATATCAAGGTGAACCTTTGTGGTGGTGGCTTCACAGGTCAGTCACAAGCTCTGCGTTTGGCAATTGCTCGCGCATTGGTGAAGATCAATCCAGAAGACAAGAAGGCCCTGCGTGCTGAAGGCTTCATGACTCGCGACCCACGTGCTGTGGAGCGTAAGAAGCCAGGTCGTCCAAAGGCTCGTCGTAGATTCCAGTTCAGCAAGCGTTGATGTGCTGTTGGAACGAATACGCGTTTAGCATCTAAACTACCGGGACTCGTAGGTTTAGGCTACCCGGCGGTTGGTTTAGAACAAACAAAAAAGAAAGTAAACGATTTAATAGAAAAAAACAAATGTCAAGAACAAGTTTTGATACATTACTCGAGGCTGGATGCCACTTCGGTCATCTTAAGAGAAAGTGGAACCCAGCAATGGCTCCTTATATCTTCATGGAGCGCAATGGTATTCATATCATTGATTTAAATAAGACGGTTGCTAAAGTTGATGAAGCTGCTGAAGCTATGAAGCAAATCGTCAAGTCAGGAAAGAAAATCCTGTTTGTTGCTACTAAGAAACAAGCTAAGCAGATCGTGGCTGAGAAGGCACAGTCTGTTGGCATGCCTTACGTGATTGAGCGTTGGCCAGGTGGTATGCTCACCAACTTCCCAACCATCCGCAAGGCTGTGAAGAAAATGGCTAACATCGATAAGCTCACTGCTGATGGTACATTCTCTAACCTGTCAAAGCGTGAGATCCTGCAGATTTCTCGTCAGCGCGCTAAGTTGGAGAAGAACCTCGGTTCTATCGCCGACCTGAGCCGTCTGCCTTCTGCACTGTTCGTAGTGGACGTAATGAAGGAAAATATTGCAGTTCGCGAGGCTAATCGTCTGGGTATCCCAGTGTTCGGTATCGTTGACACCAACTCTGACCCAGATAACATCGATTTCATCATCCCAGCTAACGACGATGCTACCAAGTCAATCGAGGTAATCCTCGACGCTTGCTGCGCTGCTATGCAGGAAGGCATTGAAGAGCGTAAGATTGAGAAGATTGATATGGAAGCTGCTGGTGAGGAAGAGACTGCTGAGAAGGCTCCTAAGATGATGCGTCCACGCCGTGCAAAGGCTCGCATGGACCGTCGCGATGAGGATGCACTCAACGCTTCTAAGGCAGCTAACTACATCAAGGAAGAGGATTGATTATTAACCATTAAACAAGATTAAAGAATTATGGCTGTAACAATGGCTGATATCACCAAGCTCCGCAAGATGACGGGTGCTGGTATGATGGACTGTAAGAATGCACTGACTCAGGCGAACAATGATTTCGATGAGGCTGTTAAGATAATCCGCGAGAAGGGTAAGGCAGTAGCTGCTAAGCGTTCTGACCGTGAGGCTTCTGAGGGTTGCGTGCTGGTTAAGGTTGACGGTAACTTTGGCGCTATGATCGCTCTGAAGTGTGAGACCGACTTCGTGGCTAACAACGCTGATTTCGTGAAGCTGACTCAGGAAATCCTGGATGCTGCTGTGGCTAATCGTTGCAAGACTCTGGATGAGGTGAAGGCTCTGAAGTTGGGTGACCGCACCGTAGCTGAGGCTGTGACTGATCGTAGTGGTATTACTGGTGAGAAGATGGAGCTGGATGGCTACAATGTGCTGGAAGGCGAGGGTATCTCTACCTATAACCACATGAGCAAGAACTTCCTCTGCACCATGTGCTTGCTGAACAAGCCAGGCTTCGAGGAGGCTGGTCATGAGGTAGCTCTGCAGATTGCTGCTATGAATCCTGTGGCTGTTGACGAGGCAAGCGTTCCTCAGTCTGTTAAGGACAACGAGCTGAGCGTAGCTATTCAGAAGACTAAGGACGAGCAGATCAACAAGGCTGTTGAGGCTGCTTTGCGTAAGGCTGGCTATAACCTCTACATTGCTGAGAACGAGGATCACCTGAACGAGGGTATCATGAAGAAGATCATTACTGAGGAGCAGGCTGATGACATTCGTCGCATCAAGAAGGAAGTGGCTGAGCAGAAAGCTGCAAGTCTGCCAGAGCAGATGATCCAGAACATCGCCAACGGTCGTATGGCTAAGTTCTACAAGGACGTTTGCTTGCTGAAGCAGGAATACAACAAGGATGCTAAGAAGACCGTTGCAGAATACCTGCAGGGCTTCGACAAGGATCTGACTGTTGTTGACTTCAAGCGCTTCACTTTGCGTGCTGAGTAATAAATAAATTGATAAGATTTTAGGAATTGGGTGTTTCCTGTAAGGGAATCACCCAATTTTTTTATTGTCTTCGAAAAAAAAGAGAAAATTATTGTGTTATTGCAAAAAACTTTGTAGATTTGCAAGGTAGTGTAGTGGCTTACTGCATCATTACAGTTTTTGAATTCAATAACTAAAGAATAGGAGGACAACTCTATGATTAAAAAAATCTTAGGACTCGCTGCTGGTTTGCTGTTGTTGGCAGGCTGCTCGAACAACGATTTTACTGACAACGGGACTAATAATGCTCCTGAAGGTCAGAGACGCTCCATCAGTACCATCACAGCTACGATGGAGGGTACTGCAGATACACGTTTATTCTTGTCTGATAAGTGGCTTGTATGGGATGCTGCTGATGAAATCCTAGTCCTTTCTGATGAAGGAGACGCTACCAATCCTCAACGTTTTCGGGCAACATCAGTTGACTATACTACAGGAGTTGCTCAATTTTCGGGTAATCCTGTTTATGGCTCTGAGTTCTATGCGTTCTATCCAGTTCCAATAGACTACAACACGTTAACAGATGTAGCCATCGTTCCTTGGGATTATGCTGCAATATACAATGAGATGAATATAGATCTCAAGACCCCGATGTTTGCCAAAAGCATTAATGAGCGGATGGAGTTCATGCAGCTGGGTGGCATGCTGCATTTCAGGATTTTCGGTACAGGTCAGTTGCAAGAGTTGACTTTGAGAGGAAATAATGATGAGAAGTTCTATTCTGGCTTTAACTTGTCCTATGCTTCTGATCACAGTTTAGTATTGGAACCCAATCCTGAGAGAGGCGAGAGAACGTCTATCACTGAAGATTTTGCCACAAGAAGTGGTGACAATGCTCCAGTATTGTCTGAAAAAGTACCTTTAGACATCTATTTCTCATTGCCTGGAGGCATGACCTTCGAGAATGGTTTCACAATAAGTGGAGTTACTCACGTAGACGATGATACACTACCTGTAAAATTCTCAATGACAACCGAAAAGGCTTTCACTGTTAATCGTGCTGAAGTGAGCCATTTCCGTGACATCAAGATTGGAAGATTTGGTGATGTGGAAGAAATGGGCTGGCGCACTAACTTCTGTGATCTCTCTGGCCTTGAAGTTGATGTAACTCCTACTATAACTTATGATAAATCTAACGTCGAATGGAATTTCACCTTCTATACAGATGACCACGCTGACCCTGTTATGATGACTCTTCTTACACCTTATACAGGTGGCACTCCTGAATTGGACTGGCTTGATGGTGTAGATATTGGTGGTCAGTCTGTGGCAGCAAAGGCAGATTTTAAGTTCCATGATTTTGAAAATAATCTCATCTTTGGAAATAAAGTGTCTGACCAGGCTAAGCTTGACATAAATAAGGATGAAAATGGCAATTGGACCTTGGATGTTAAAAATTTAGTTCTTAATGAGTATAATGGAGACGCTGCAGATCAGACTGGCATAAATCTTAAGTTCAATGGCAAATTCAACTTTGTTCCTATGCCAACCTGGAGCTTCACAGGGGCTGCATGGATGTCTGGTGCATACAATCATGTGGGGATAGATGTGTTCAACGAAAACGTAGCAATCGTAGCAATGCGATTCACGACTTTCAATTGGGGTGATGGAAGCAGTATCCCAAGTTCATTCCAGCAGGTATTTCTTGATTTTCACATTCACGAGGGTGGACTCACACCTGCCATCCCAACAGATGAAACTATTACAGAATTCAATATGGATATTATGTCGCAAGGATATTCTTCTGCTGGTCTTTATATAAAAGTTGACGATGATGCTGTTATGAAGATACACAAGAATGATGACGGTACTTATCAGATTAGCGTTGAGGGTGTGAAGATGTATCCTGCTACTAGTGTTGATGATTGGTCACCTAATACATCTGTAGAACCGTACATCTCCGACTTTACTTTCAACGGTGATTTGTTTATAGATTATAGAGGTGGTGAATAATCGCACTTGTTTTCATAGACCAAATGATATGTTTAAGCTGCGTCCAATAATTCTATTGGGCGCAGCTTTTTTTCTCAAAAAACGCTTTTTTATTTGTGTTATTGCAAAAAACTTTATAGATTTGCAAAGTGGTATAGTCTGTATGGACTATTTGAGAAATAGAATGAGTAATAAAATTAAAGAATAGGAGGCTTCAATATGCTTAAAAAGTACTTAGGACTCGCTGCTGGTTTGCTGTTGTTGGCAGGCTGCTCGAACAACGATTTCATTGACAACGGGGCAACTACTCCTGAAGGTCAGATGCGCACCATCAGTTCCATCAATGCTACGATGGACAATGCTGATACTCGTGTACAGTTGAAGAATGGTAATCAGCTAATTTGGAACGAAGATGACGTTATCAATGTGTTTTCTGATGAAGGCTCTTATCACAATTACACACTTACTTCTGGTGCCGGCACCACTTCTGCCACTTTTGCTGGTGATGAGATAACAGGCAACCAGTTTTATGCACTCTTCTGCAATACCATTTTCAATTTGGATCGTGAAAATGATGAGGTGTCAATGTATTGGGATTCTGATGCGATTTTTGGGAAAGATGGTGAAGAGGCCAATCGTTATATTCCTTTGTTTGCCAAAAGCGCAAATGCTAATATGCAGTTCAAGCATTTAAGTGGTCTGCTGCATTTCCAGATTACAGGAAAGGGGAAACTGGCTTATGCATCGCTATATGGCAATAACGGCGAAGAGTTCTATGATGAATACACGCTGAAATATACGTCTGATGACATAGCACTGAAACCTTATGAATATGCTACTTCACGTGACCATATTGGAAGTAGGCCAATTAACGATATTGTATTGTCTGATAAATACATTACGCATATCTATTTCATGTTGCCTGTAGGTATGACATTTGAAAATGGTTTTAAGTTGGTGATTGGATATGTTGATGGTGATGATGTCGAAAAAGAAGTAACTAAAGAGTATAATAAATCTTTTACAGTTATGCGTGGTGAGGTAAGCACATTCCCTGCAGTGAGTAGTACTGGTGGTTCAGAGGAGCCTGAATATGGATGGGAAACTAACTTCTTCGATCTTTCTGGTAAGGATGTTGATGTGTCCTACTACTTCTCTTATGATAAAACCCAGATTTTCTGGTCTCTCATTTTCAAGACTGAAGACAACGCTGATCCTATATATTTGGATTTCTGGATGGATTATAAGGGCGGCAATCCTGAATTATCATGGCTTTCAGGCATCGTATTTGATAAGAGATTGCCCGAATTTGCCGATTTTAGGTTCCATGATTTTAAAACAGGTTCTGTTTATATGTTAAACTTAGCTGAATCTCTAACAATATCCGAGAATACCGATGGTACTTGGTCTCTTCGCCTTAAGAATGTGACCTTGGAGAATAATGATGACCACACGCTTTTGTATAACATCAACCTCAAGTTTGATGGTTACTTCAACTTCATTCCTCTGCCAACTTGGAATTTCTCAGGAGCTGCATGGATGTCGGGCGCATATACTTCTGCCACAATGGAAGTTGAGGATAATACTGTGAAATACCAGATACGATTTTTGGATTTCCCTTGGGGTGATGGTACCCCTCCTGCTACATTCCAGGAGGTAATGATCAAATTTGGTTTTGTATTTGAGGGAGATACACCATCATTCCCAACGCATGCTACTATTGATGATTTTTATTTGGACATTTTCTCGCAAGGATATGATTGGACTGGTGTATATGTAAAAGTTGACGATGATGCCGTTGTGACTATTTATCAGAATGAGGACGGCGCTTATGAGATTACCATCAAGGGTGTGAAGATGTATCCTGTTGATGAAGGTTGGGAAACCAACATGGCTGCAGACCCGATAATCTCTGACTTCTCTTTCGTAGGAGAATTGGAATTTGAACCAGGTGCAATTGGTGGCATATAAAAGATATGTTTACTGAGTCCAATATCACTATTGGGCGCAGTTTTTCATTCAGCCTATCTGTGCGAATTACAAATCCATACAAATAAGGGTGAACGTTAACGTTCACCCTTATTCTTTACTCCGCTTTCTCCTCCGCCTTCGCAGTAGCTATCGGTTTGAGCGTTTGTACCCAACGTTTCTTACCATTCACCATCACCACCTTCGCTTCCACAATGTTTCGGAACTCCATTGAACAAGCTTCCTTGAAGACTGGACCACTTAGGTTATCCAGTTTGGTGTTGTCAGGCATGAAGCGGATGTGAATGGCCTTCACGATGTCACTCGGATTCAAGCCTTCCAGCTGAGCGATATCAGTCAAGGCACCATTCTTTTCCACCTCAGCCGTTGGGTAAAAGATACCCAGCGAGCCAAGTTTCACAGGTACACCTCTTGCCAGGAACTCAGGCAGGCACTCGGCTATCTGATCCAGTACCCCTTCCACCACCGTACGAGGGTAGTAGTGTCCATGCTTTGTCATGTGTTCGGCAAAGGCACGCAGGGAGAGTGTCTTCTGCAGGTCCACTTCGGGATAATACTTCCCGAAGGCTGAACTCTGCTCATTTTTGTTTTGGCGGAGATTAATCCCCAAAGTCAATTTGTCATTAGCCATAAAGATTAAATTTGTTATTAGTTCAAAAAAACGAATGCAATATGCAATATTGCAATATAGCTCACACTACCTTGCGATACTTGCCCCTGTCTTCACCAGTTCGGATTTTCTGTGCCAAACCGTCATCTTGCAAACGTTTCAAACGACTGCAAGTACTTCCGATGCTATCATAACCATAGCACTTTTGTACATCATCTTTGGTAAAGACAGCAGGCAGGTTACGATAAGCCGTCAAGGTCTTTTGCTGATGGCGATGCCCAGAATATTGTTCAGCTTGTAAATCGTCGTAATGCTTCTCGCCAATGGCCTTGAAGTAATACTCCTGAAAAGCCAGCTGAGCCTTGGCAATGAGTAATACCAACTGGATGTCATGTTTGTCGGTCTTGAAATCGGGTCCGCATTTCCAACGGCCATTATCCTCCACCATCTGATCCCAGTGACGGCTCACAATGTAAGGAAGGGCAAAATTGATGGCATGCCAACATGGACGCTTAATCATATCTTCCTCACACTTAGAGCCATTCTCCTTAGCATCTTCCATCCTGCGTGATGTAAACTTAAACAAGGCATCGCTGATAACCTTGCAGGGAATCTCGCCCTTGGTCTTGTCCAGCTTATAAGCCCATTCAAGCAGTTCATCATCACGACGCTGGTCGGCCTCGTCGTAGATATGGTTCTCCATCATCTCAAAGTTGGAGTCGCCCATCGGCACGAAGTTGAAGCGTGACAGCAAGCCGTTCACGAAATTGCTTTCGGTGGCCAACTTCCTCAGGGCATCATCCGTACCTGTATATACCGCATTGTAGTGTACAGGATACTCACCCACAGGGGCTGACGATGATTTGAGCAAACTTCCATGAGGCTCATTGTGGAAGCTCTTGAGCCACAAGGTCTGTAATGCCTCCATATAGCTCTTCTTCAACTGACGAAGAGTGTTGTCAAGCTCGGAATCAAACTGACTTACATGCAGATAGGTATCCACGCCGTCAATCTCCTCATGGGCATTGAACTCAGCCTCACGGGCTCCTGCGGCAGAGGTTTCAGGAGGAAGGGCACGATAGATTCCGCTGGGGCGAGCCACCTTATTCTTTGTGGCACCCGAGTTCTGCTCGCGTTCCTTGTTCCACTTGTTTAGGCCGTCCACCTGAGCCTTGTCTGACTCCTTGATGGGCTTCATCAGAATGTTGTACAGATCTACGGCTATGTGCTTACCTGAGCCCATACGGCCAATCAGAGCCACCAGCGAGTTCATTCGGCAAATGCGACCAGGTGCCGACCAGAAACGATACCACATCCTGGTACACAGCGTCATGCAGAAGGAACCACCCACAAAGAGAGCAGCAATGTAGTGCTTACGCTTCTGACGATGACACAGCAACTTGAGCACCGGAAAGTAAGGGAAGAGCTTTTCAATCTCCTTACCAATACGTTCCAAGAGTTGGATGATATCATCTTCACCATCGGTAATTCCATTGGACATCAGCTGCTTGTGAGCCTCACGCACCAAAGCGTTATACTTGCGTCCAGTCACCTGTTTGATGGCACGTTGCATATCACGTGAGGGTTGTAGGTCATTAATTTGCTCACTCTCACGCTTGAACTTACGCTTCTGGGCAGCATCCATGATTCCGTCCAGCTCCCTGATGCCACGCTCAGCCACGATATCCCTTACCCAAGGCTGTTGCAACAATAAGGCACGAACTTGGTCGGTAGCACCGTCACAGAGAATCAGCAGGTCACTGGCGAGCTTCAAAGCTGTTGTGTGTCGAGAGTTAATAGGAACTCCATTAGGAAGCAGTGCTTGGATGAAGTCCACCACAGGATAGCCAAAGGCCATCAGTTCTTTGGCATCAGAGTTCATCACGCTCTCAGCCAATTGCTTGGCTTCAGCAGATGCAGGGTTCATTACTTGGGCATCAGCAACGGATTCACCGTCAAACTGGTGCCCCTTGTCAATTGGGTCGCTCTCCTCTTGGCGATACGACTCCAGAAACTTCTCATTGAAATTTAAATCTAAGTTTTTTTGCATTAATAATTGGTTTTTAAATTGTTAAATAATTTTTCTTCGTTAATAAAGTAGATGTCATTCATGCGAGGGGCATAGCTGATACGGCTGGCATCTACACAGCTGTTATCAGTTACAGGCTTGCCTGTGGTGCCCTTCACACCCAAAAGACCTAACTCGCGAGCCAACTCAATCTGATTGTCGGCAATGTTGCCAATCTCAGGGCGAGCTTCACACACCAAACGCAACCCATAGCCAGAGGAAGTCTTGTGAGCCAAACACACCTCCCAGGGGAACTGTGATTTCAGCGTACGCTCATACACCTCACGAGGATTCATCGGCAGATGGTCGGCATCAAACATGAAGAGTCCGCTCAACTCAAGGATGTTCTTCTGTATCCTCCGACGGAACATCACGGGTTTGCCATTTGCGTCCAGGATGGGATTTCCCACCTTATCTATTTTAGGGACGGCCTCGAACTCCCTAACGGCAAAGATGAAGCAGGGTAGTGACATCTTCAGCGAGTTTGTCCACTGCAACAACTTCTTCTCTATAGGCAGTTCGGCAAACAGTGCACCCACCTTTGTTCGCTCTTCCTGCTTCTGGCAGAACTTGCGGAAGTCGGCATCGCTTGTCAAAGCATCTAATGACAATCCCCCTCCGATGGCTTTCTCCACCATCTGGCGGGTGTCAATCTTACGGTTCACCAAAGCACTTTGTGCAATGGATCTAAAGTCTGAGGCAGTGCACGGCAGGCACTCCCCCCAAAACTGATTCGCTTGATAGCAAAATCTGTGATTCCTCACACTGTTCATATTATCATACATCATATTCATAGTGCAAAGATAGTAATAATATTAATAGGTATTGAAGATTGATACCTTTATTTAAGCAATTGTAAATCAGTTAAGTATATATAAGAACAGGTAGGGACAGTTAGGCACAAAGCAGCGTGCCGTAACCGTATTTTTAGGTACAGTTAGGTACAAGGTGTTTTGGGGCAAAAAGAGGGGATTTTTACGAAGTGTAGTTTACTTTTCCGTTGTTGATTAGGTTGCGTGGGTTCTTCAAGAAGTGGGTTCTGTCGCGAAGAGGACCTGTTTTGAAGTCCTGATCATCTTGGGTGATGTTGTCAATGACGGTTAGCGTAAAGCGGTTCTTCACCGTGAGGGCAAAGGCATAGTAGTCGTTGGCATTCTCCATTTTCACTTTTTTCCATTCGTAAGGTTGTGAATCCATCAGGTTGTGGTCAACCCTGAACTTGAAGGGGTCTTGTTTGTCGGTTTCAACCCATCCGTTATGGAACTGCAGGTTCCACCATTGCAGGAATTTCTTCTTCGACCCTCGTTTGTCAGTAGGAATCCAGCGGAGGAAGACCAGAATCTTGTAGATGACAAATCGGCGTTTATCTTCAGATAGGGTAGTGGAGGTCAGAGTAGCTACAGCTTTCTTCACCTCATGGGCTTTGATTCTGTAGTCGAACACCTCATCCAGGCTGTTGTCGTATGGCTCATCTGGTTCATTCACCCTCGGACGGTTGTTTTCATCGGCGGCATGTTCAAAGTTGAGGGATTTAGGATAAGGGCTGGGGCTATGGACAAGTATCATCAAATCATGGCAGGTGTCATAGAGGACCATATCATTCGACTGGAAGGCATGATCCAGCAGATGGGTAATGATGTCTAAGGCATAATGCCGATTGGTCGGAGCATGAAACTTTGCCCGACTGACCAGGTCATCTATACGTTGTGTCTGACCCTCGAACTCTATCGTTGTCGTCTTATAGATAATCACTTAATAAGGTCGATAGCTAATATTAGTATTACTTTCTTTGTCATTCAAACGCTTGACAATGTCTTGATATGCCTCTATTTCAGTTGTATATTCAACCTTGAAGTAGTTAGCCCTTATATAGGAGAAAGCATGCGGAATAATAAGTCTATATTCAAGCAATTGTTTTGAAAGACTTTGATATATCTCCTCATTGTCCACATTCACAGGATGAAACTCAGGACTTTTTATTGCTTCAACATTGAGATATAATCCTGTAGATACGTCTGAGCAAAGAGGCCAAGAATCGGCATATCGTAAAAACATAGAAATATAAAGTTGGATTTTACTGCTAAGTTCCTCTGGGGGAAGAACTTTTATACCCAAATTGACAAGTTTCCAATAAATACCAATAGGAGGAGGGGTTTTGTAAAATCGAATCTCACATTCATGCTCCAGCACTTCCAGAAAATCCTGCCAAGAGAGTGTGGCACCAGCCAAACACACACTTGTTACATCGCGTACCTCCACATTGTTCCACACAGCTCCCTCCAAAAAATGGTTAGACGAGAGCTGTTTGTCGGAAAGGCCTTTCCTGTTCTTGTCATCATAAGCGACCACAGGATGGCTGTGCGTCTCAATCTGATACCCATTCTCTTCCTCCGTTTCCTTCTGCGTGGTCACTATCAGCGTACCAATCTGCATAGCCACATCCTCGCCATACATGATGATCTGGTATGGCTGTTGCAGCGGCGCATAAGCTGTGCTAACAATCTTGTTTCCCATATAATTCAGGCTTTAACTTCGTTGTTGCAAAGATAGTGATTTTTGGGAGAACCCAAATGTTAAAATATTGCAATATTGCAAATTGCATTCATTTTTTTGAATCTGGGGAAGAGAAGAAAAAAGAATTATGTTAATAATTAGATAATATAAATAATTGATATATAAATACTTACTATTATTTTTGTATCTTTCTTTACTTCACCCTCTCTTCCGAAAAAATGCATTTGAAATGCAATATTGCAATATAGCGAGTCAATTGTTGTTTGGTGTTTTGTTAATATGTTGAATATTAGGAAGTTATGAATATCAAGAGGGAGGCAGGAGCAATCAGAAATGCCATTTCGATGCCCAAAACGCCCATTTTAGTGCTGAAAACTGCCCTTTTTTGGCACTTTTTGACCCCCAAAATCCATTTTTGAACAGGAAAATGCAATGTTTTTCCCCAAAAACCGAAAAACACACCTCTCAAATTTCATGAAAAAACCTTATTTTTTCCTCACCGATTTTGCGTTTTTCTGCAAAAACCCTCATTTTACCCCTCCAATTCTGCTTTTTCTCCCCGCTTCCTTGCTTTTCCCGCTCATCACCCCCAACTTTTCACCCCTCAAATTTTAGGGGGAATGGCATATCTCAGCTATAACAATCCACCACTTCAGTTCTTCCCCTATATATAGATAAGGTGTAAGACGCTCTTCCTAGCAGGTTAGGGGGCAACGATAAGCAAGTTAAAGTAGGCTGAGAATAGTTCTCAATGGCAATGAAAACGGAGTTCGATGGCACGAAATAAAGATTCCTTTTGCAGAATTGTAAAAAACTATGTATATTTGCAAATTGGAGTAGTCTATATTGACTGCATCAAGATTTAGAATGTAAAAAATAAAGATTTGGAGGACTTCTATATGACTAAAAAGTACTTAGGATTTGCAGCAAGTTTGCTACTCTTGGCAGGTTGCTCAAACAACGATTTTACTGACAACGGGACGAATAATGCTCCTGGAAGTCAGTTGAGAACCATCAGCACCATCAGTGCCACAATGGACAATGCCGACACCCGCTTATATATGAAAGAAAACCAAGTGTGGTGGAAAGGAAATGAATCTATCTATGTCTTCTCTGATTTAGAGGCAAGCGGTTGGAATGAGTATAAGTATTCAACTTCTAATCCAGATATGAGTGCGGTGTTCTCTGGTGACGAGATTTCCGGTACTGAATTCTACGCTTTACTTCCAGAACCATACGCCATTGAAGGGACAACAGTCACCGTCCCTTGGAAATATGAGATTCTCTATGACAAGATGAATACTTATTGCAGTTTCCCGATATTTGCCAAGAGCCGAAACAACAATATGCTCTTCAAGCAATTAGGTGGTTTATTGCATCTCACCATCTATGGCGAAGGCATTCTGAAGACTTTGACACTGAAGGGCAATAACAATGAGGAGCTCTATAAATACTATGATCTGAACTACACAGACGATGAATTACAGCTGACTCCAAACACTTATCTTGGATTGCCTATCTCTGATATTAGTCTGGTTGACCCACAAATATATACAGGTGCCCTGACTTTGTCTGAGAAAGAGCCGGTTGACATCTACTTCATATTACCTGCAGGCATGACCTTCGAGAATGGTTTCACGATAAGCGGAACGGCAGAGGTTGAAGAAGGTGGTGTTCCAACGATTAAACCTTTCGAACAGAAGACTACCAATTCCTTCACTGTAAGCAGAGCAGAAATGTCAAACTTCGCGCCATTCAGCACAACGGGAGTTATACCAACTCCAGAGCCTGTGAACGGCTGGATATCTAATTTCTTTGACTTTTCAGGCACGGAAGCTGGTGCTTATTGTTATATTATCAATGGTAAAGTTGACTGGCAGTTTGCGTTCTTTGTCGATAATGAATCAGAGGAAGGCCCAAAAGATGTATTAGCAATAGAATTCTTTACGGATTATACAGGTGGTGCTCCTACCTTATCTTGGCTTGAAGGGACAGATGTGCAAGATTTGGAGGCTTCAAGGTTCCATGGTCCCGATGGCAATATTTATAGAATAGGTGATTCAAGCGGATTCAAGGTTAAGAGAAATCCAGATGGCACTTGGTCTTTGTCTATTGAGAATGCAACAGTTTATAATAATAATGCACCTTCTGAGAAAATGGAAGGCATCTACCTTAAGTTTAGAGGTAAGTTGACGGGCAAAGTGCCAGAAACAGCCTGGACGATTAGTGGTGGCCTTAGCTTCGGTGGAAATGAAGCAAGTGTTTCTGCTGATGTAACTTCTAGTAAAATCTATTGGAATTTCACTTTTGCTGATTTGGACGAAGACGATAATATGAAGAGAAATATGTTGTTGAGCTTTGAGACTCCGTATGAGGGTCAAACCCCGTCATTGTCAATGCTTGAGAATTTCGAGACAGCTGATTTTAGTTCAAACATGCATGATTTTACTAATGGAGGAGTTGCGTATTGGAGATCGGAAGGAGATAAAACTAAGCTTACAATTACCAAATCTGATGATGTGTGGACTATCAGTTACAATGGGATGGCTGTTGAGAATAATGACGGCCCTATCTCCAGCGGCGTTAACTTTAAGTATGAAGGTCAACTCACACTTCCTCCTCAACAGACTTGGAGCTTCTCTGGTGATGCAAGTATGGATGATTAAGTACTATAGCGATTTTTTTAGTGAAACATGTAAAGCTGCGTTCAATGTCACTGTTGGACGCAGCTTTTTTTTGTAAATAATAATCTTTTCTCTTGCTTTATCGCAAAATACTTCATATATTTGCAAGGTAGTATGATGTGTTTCTGCTACATGAAGGTTTGAAATTAATAATTAAACGATAGGAGGGCATTATCATGACCAAAAAGTATTTAGGACTCGCTGCTGGTTTGCTGTTATTGGCAGGCTGTACGAACAACGATTTCATTGACAACGGGATCAGTCCTGAAGGTCAGAAGCGCACCATCAGCACCATCAATGCTACGATAGACGGGGCTGATACGCGTGTGAATTTGGTGGATGGCAAGAAGCTGGTTTGGCTTGCCAGCGATCACATCAGCGTTTTCTCTGATGATTCAGATGGTTGTACTACTCGCTTTGATATTACTGATGGCGTAGGTACTTCTGCTGCCACCTTCAAAGGTGTATCTGAGGTGACAGGAAGTGAGTTCTATGCTATTTATCCAGGTACGGAATTAGAGATTGATCAGGTTAATAGTAAACTTTCTTTCTACTGGTTTTACGATGTTATCTTTAGTACTGACGCTGATCCGATGCAGCGGAGTATTCCTATGTTTGCTAAAGGTACCGGTTCAAACTTTGTGTTCCAAAAGCTCGCAGGATTGCTGCATTTCCGGGTAAAAGGTAAGGGTTCCTTGATTGAAATGAAATTGATAGATAACGCTGGAGAGAAATTCGGTGAATTTTTCACATTGGAATATGGCGGAACCAACCTGATTCTTAATCCTATGGATGACAGTAATCTAAGATCTTTTATTACGGGTACCCCCAAACTTTACACCCCATTGTCTGATACAAAACCTGTAGATATCTATATCTCTTTACCTGCAAATAAGACATTTGAGAAAGGTTTCTCTCTCGAACTGAAGTATTATGATGAAAACAAGGTAGAAAAGACTTATACCCATAAAACAGAAAAGGAATTTACCGTGAAGGCTGGCGAAGTAAGTACTTTCCCTACTATCAGCACTACTGGAGAAGTTATTGAACCGAGTGATAACCTCTGGACTTTGAGCCTCAATAATAAGTCAGGTGCATACGCAGAAGTCTCTTACAATTTCCCTCCAAGTGATTCAGGTGTTGTGAACTGGATTGTGAATTTCTATGATGCTGAGAATCCTGATGACCAAACTTGCATGGTCCACATGGCATTCCCAGGCCTTCCTCATACGGGTGGCACTCCATCCCTGGATATGCTTGATGGTATGAGATTCTCAGGAGATGATTTCCATGCAGCACTTTATGACTATTCGGGCAAAGAAGAAGTAGATTATAATATTTCTGACACTAAAGTTCATTTTGACAAGGACGGTGACATTTGGCATATCTACTTTGAAAGCGGAACAGCTAAAGTGTTGGGGGAAAGTACTATAATTGAAGGTATCGACTTCGATTACACAGGTACGTTGGAAGTAAGTTATCAGTCACTGATTGATGATAAAGGTGAGGTTGTGACTTATTTGATACCAAACGGTGATGTTAATTATTCAAGTGATTGGGGTTCCTGGCATTTCAATCTCTATGATGAACATGGAGAATATAACGTTTCATTCCTGATGAGTTCAGATGGTTTTACCAATCCTCAGGTTATTCCAACAGGCACCTTTACCGTAGATCTCTATGTGGATGACATGGAGAATAAATACAGAAACAGTTCTGCTCCTGTGACTATTGAGAAAAATAGTGATGGAATTTACGCCATCAGCTTCTCTCATATTCGCATAGGAGATGATGGAAGTCCTGAGCTTAATGATGTGTCGATGACTTGGACAGGTTATTTGGATAACCCCGATGAATTGAAAACTGGTGAATGGGAATGGTATTATGCACCTGATGGAGGTACCACTTTGACTGGTACATACGGCTATAAGGGTATAGATATTGTTAGGGGAGTCTCAATGGAAGATGGAGGAGGAGTGCATTACAAACTCATCTTTACAGATTATGATATGAGCAAGGGGATGCCTGAAACATACAATGAAGTGAATATTACGTGGACAGAACCTTTTGCTGATTTTGTGCCTTCTTTCCCAAAGAATAAGACGGTAACTGGCTATATCATTCATGTCAATCAGGGTGGAGGATATGATCATCAGTACCAGGGAACAAATACCTCTGAGGCAGAACTGACGATTAGCACTGCTTATGATGGAACGGTAACTATTTCTGCTCCAACTTTAATAATGAGTCCTGGCTATGGGCAAGAAGGACATGCATCTACGTTCAGCTTTACGGGGAAATTGAATGATATGGGTGTTACTGACAACTAACATCACGTTTATGCGGACTTTTTTTTGATTTCACATATAAGAAAGTGTTAATGAATTTTACTTGGGCTGCACTCAATAGTGATATTGGGTGCAGTTTTTTTTTTGTAAAAAGTAAGATATTCTTTTGTTTTATTGTGAAAAACTTTGTAAGTTTGCAAAATGGAGTGGTTTGTGTTGGCTGCTTCACAAATTAGTATGGGGAAATAAAGATTTGGAGGATTTCAATATGGCTAAAAAGTACTTAGGACTCGCAGCAGGTTTGCTGATGTTGGCAGGCTGCTCGAACAACGATTTTACTGACAATGGGATAGCCCCAGAAGGTCAGAAGCGCACAATCAGTACTGTCAGTGCCACAATAGAGGGTGCTGATACTCGTGTGGACTTGGTGGATGGCAAGAAGCTGGTTTGGCTTGCCAGCGATCACATCAGCGTTTTCTCTGATGATGAGGATAATGGCTGGATTACTCGCTTTGACATCACTGATGGCATAGGTACTTCTACTGCTACCTTCAAAGGTGAATCTGAGGTGTCAGGTAGTGAGTTCTATGCTTTTTATCCTGGCACGGAATTCAAGCTTAATCAGTCAGCGCAGACAGTTTATTTCTACTGGATTTACGATGTCATCTTTAGTAGTGACTTCTCTCCGATGCAGCGTAGTATTCCTATGTTTGCTAAAGGTACCGGTTCAAACTTTGTGTTCCAGAAGCTCGCAGGCTTGCTGCATTTCCAGGTTAAAGGTAAGGGTTCCCTAATTGAAGCGAAATTGATAGATAACGCAGGAGAGAAATTCGGTGATTATTACACGTTGGAATATGGCGGAACCAACCTTGTCCTGAATCCTATGGATGGAAGTGCTCGTGAAGATTATATTATAGGTACTCCTAATGATACCCCATTGTCTGACACAGAACCTGTAGATATCTATTTCTCTTTGCCTGCAAATAAGACATTTGAGCAAGGTTTCTCTCTTGAGTTGAAATATTATGATGAAAACAAGGAAGAAAAGACTTATACCCATAAAACAGAAAAGGGATTTGCCGTTAAGGCTGGTGAAGTAAGTACCTTCCCCGCATTAGTGCTGAGTAGTTCCGGTGGAGGGGTTGAACCTACTTATGGTTGGGAGTCTAACTTCTGCACCCTTTCTGGAAAGGAGGTAAGTGTTTCATACTACTTTAATTATGATAAAACTAAAATTTTCTGGGACTTCGTATTCCTTACTGAAGATAAAGCCGATCCTATTATTCTGGAATTCTGGAAGGATTATAATGGAGGCACCCCAGATTTGTCATGGATTGATCCAACTAAGTATGATGACAGTATTTTGGAAACTTCCGATTTCAGGTTCCATGATTATGAGAATAACTTGATTTATAGACCAAGTGATGCGAGTATTTTTACCATTATGAAGAACTCCGATGGCACATGGTCTTTGCGTCTGGAAGGTGTAAAACTTTATGAAAATAATGGGGATGGTCCTGATCTTTCTGACATATACGTTAATTTTGATGGTTATTTCAACTATACTCCTCCACCAACATGGAACTTTACTGGTGCTGCTTGGATGTCGGGTGCATATGCTACTATAGAGCGGGATATTGAGGAAGCCGGTGATTTTAGTCAATATGGAGCCGAGCATGGTCGTGACTTTGTGAGGTGGAGACTGAGATTCACGAATTTCCCATGGGGCAGCGGAAGTTCTATTCCTTCAGATTTCAAGGAAGTGGTAATCATTTGGGAAGAAGAGCATGACGGAGTCTTGCCGGCTTTCCCAACCGATGCTACGATAAATGAATTTTGGTTGGATATTATGTCACAAGGATATGATATTGGAGGTCAGTATGTGATGAATGACGATAATGCGCAACTGAGTATTCACCAGAATGATGATGGTGCTTATGAGATTTCCGTTAGTGACGGCATAAAGATGTATCCACTCGACTCAGATGTTGTTGCGGATTCGAAAGCATCCAACTTCTCTTTCAATGGTGTCTTGACTGAAAAGTATAAGGAAGACGAAGCTCCTCAGGGGGGGATCTACATTAACGATGGTGAAAATTCGGCAATGCTGATTATTAATACCGCTTATTATTTCTACTCAGAGGATGGCATACATATTGTGTTTAAAGACATCCAAGTATCGAACAAAGAAATAAATAATATTGATAACAGCTATCTATTGGAAGATATCAAGGATGCCGAAATCGTACTGGTTGAATATGGAGGGGATGTTTTCCCACCAGTAGGGACATATAAAAGTTACCTGCAACTAACAGATGGAGCAGGAAACCTTTTATGGAAAACCGATAAAGATCAAGACATGGAAATAACCAGTGAGGGAATTGAATTCTATCCTTCAATCAAGACTCCAAATGGCAGATCGGGTAAACTTGATTTCGTCTGGAACGGGGCTATTGATTTGCAAGAATAATTATTCAGCAGAGGCTGCCTCTGAAAACTGTAGTTTATAATTTGACTGCGGCAGTACTGAATGCCGCAGTCTTTTTTCATGCTATATTTCACCCATAATAAGTATTTTGCTCTTTGCGTAAATGATGCAGCAGAATTAGGCAATCAATAATGAGATATGCAAATGAAAACAGTAATAATTGTTGCTTACCCCACAGGCTTCGTCTGCGAGTAGCCTTTGGCTTTCAGTAAGTCAAGGATGCGTTGCTTGAAATCGCCTTGGATGATGATTTCACCGTCTTTGGCGGTGCCACCCACACCACAGCTTCCTTTCAGTAGTTTGCCTAAGGCTTTCAAATCATCTTCTGTGCCGATGAAACCAGTAACTAAAGTAACTGTTTTGCCACCACGATTCTTGCGGTCAAGACTCACACGTAATTTCTGCTGTTGAGGGGGCAGGGTAGTGGCCTCTGGCTCCTCTGAAGTTTCATATTTGAAATTTGGATTCGTGGAATAAACCACATTCAGCCTGTCTTTCCAATCAGTATTCTTCATATAATTTCATTCTTTTCCGCAAAAATAGGCAAAAAGTTTGGGATGATGTCAATGAAAAGCAGTAAATTTGCGTTATAATTGGTATAGCGTATGAAGATTATTTGCATTGGCATGAATTACAGCCTCCATAAGGAGGAACTGGGACATACGGAGGCAACGCCAGAGCCCGTGATATTTATGAAGCCTGACTCTGCTATTTTGCGTGACGGCAAGCCTTTCTTTCTGC
This sequence comes from Bacteroidaceae bacterium, assembly GCA_017534535.1. GTDB lineage: Bacteria > Bacteroidota > Bacteroidia > Bacteroidales > Bacteroidaceae > Bacteroides. Next base: position 73,526 of record JAFXVZ010000037.1, read on the forward strand.
CTGACTTTTCGAAGAACCTGCAATATGAAACCGAGATAGTGGTGAGGATTAGCCGACTGGGCAAAAGAATCAGTCCGAAGTTTGTGCGTAGGTATTATGATGCAGTGACAGTGGGCATTGATTTCACTGCCAGGGATTTGCAGAGTAGGTTTCGGGCAGAGGGCCATCCTTGGGAGCTCAGCAAAGGTTTCGACGAAAGTGCTGTGATAGGTGAGTTTGTGCCATTGAGTGAGGTAGGAGGGGAGGTGCAGAACCTGCATTTCCACCTGAATATAGATGATAAGACTGTACAGCAGGGCTTTACGGGCGATATGCTTTTCACTGTGGATGAAATCATCTGCTATGTGAGTAAGTTTATGACACTGAAGATTGGTGACTTGATTTATACGGGTACACCTGTTGGTGTAGGGCCTGTGTCTGTTGGCAATCATTTGCAGGGATATTTGGAAGACAAGAAACTTTTGGATTTTTTTGTGAGATAATGGTCAATCGTCAATTGTCAATTGTCAATAAAAATGAAAGTAAGAGTTGGTTTTGGATATGATGTACACCAGTTAGTAGAAGGTCGAGATCTGTGGCTGGGTGGAGTAAAATTGCAGCATAGCAAAGGTTTGTTGGGGCACTCTGATGCCGATGTGCTCATACATGCCATTTGTGATGCCCTCTTGGGTGCTGCCAATATGCGAGACATTGGGTTCCATTTCCCTGATAACTCTGCTGATTATAAGGGTATTGACAGCAAGATTCTTCTGAAGAAAGTGGTTGAGCTCATAGCTACTAAGGGTTACAAGGTGGGTAATATCGATGCCACCGTGTGTGCTGAACGTCCTAAGCTGAATCCCCATATCCCAGAAATGCAACAGGTTTTGGCAGATGTGATGGGGATAGATGCCGATGATGTTTCCATCAAAGCCACCACCACCGAGAAACTGGGTTTTACGGGTAGGGAAGAAGGTATATCTGCGTTTGCTACCGTATTGATAGAGAAAAATTAAAAAGCAAAATACTATGAAAAATTTGAAAACAAAAAGTATGCTTCTGGCTGTGGCTATGTTGTCGCTGACTGGATGCGTTACAGAGACTCAGCAAGAGAGGTATAGCAAGGTTGATGCCTTAGAGACAGCGGCTTGGGATGCCTCACAGTGGATATCTGTTGCCGATGCTCCTGTGGTGCAGGGCGCTATTTATGAACCGGGCAATTGGCGTGCAGCTAATGGTACCAATTGGTTTGTATCTACTGTTAAGAACGACAAGAAAGTGGCGAGTGCCAAGTGGATGACTACCGCTTTGGGTGTTTATGAACTCTATGTAAATGGTGAACCCGTGGGCGATGAGGTGTTGAAGCCAGGCTTTACCCATTACGCTAAGACCAAGCGTTCATTTACTTACGACATCACGCCAATGCTGAACAAGAAGGCTGATGCAGAAAACATTCTTTCTGTACAAGTTACTCCAGGTTGGTGGGGCGACAAAATCATTACTCCTTCAGGTCATGACGGCATGATTGGCAAGAAGTGTGCTTTCAGAGGTGTGTTGCAGCTCACTTATTCCGATGGTTCTACTAAGCTATTTGGTTCAGATACAGAGAACTGGAAAGCAGGAATTGCAGGTCCTGTAAAGCATGCAGGCATCTTTGACGGTGAGGAATACGACGCTCGTGAGCCTCTTGGCTTCCTTGTGGCTGATCAGTTCAAGACCCCTGAGGTGAATACAGAATTTAGTGGAGAGATACTCCCTTCAGAAGGTGCAGAGATTTATCTCCGTCCTGATTTGGCGTTGAATCCTGTCAAGACATACGTTTGGAAGGATATTGAGAATGCGAAGGAAGAAGAATTTGGTAAGGTGGTGATTGCTCGTGAATATGCAGCAGGTGAGGAGATTACCCTGCAGGCAGGCGAGACTTTGGTGGTGGATTTCGGGCAGAATGCAGCTGCTGTACCTGCTTTTGAGTTCAAGGCTACATCTGGTACAACACTCACTTGCCTTCCAGGTGAGTTGCTGAATGATGGGAATGGTGCCAAGAGTCGTGGTATGGATGGCCCTGAGGGTAGTGTGCATCGTGACAACCTCCGCATTGCTACGGCTGGTGGTATGGTACTTTCTTATACCTTTGCTGAAAATCCAGACTTTGTATCATACTACCCACATTGTACCTTCTTCGGCTATCGCTTTGCATCAATCACTGCAACTGATCAGGTAACAATCAAGTCGATACAATCCATCCCAGTGACCTCTATAGCAAAGAATTTGGAAACAGGTGTCATCACAACAGGTAATGAGTCAATCAATAAGTTGATTTCCAATACCCTTTGGGGACAGCGCTCGAATTATCTTTCTGTACCTACTGATTGTCCTCAACGTAATGAGCGACTGGGTTGGACGGCAGATACACAGGTGTTTGCTGAAACTGGTACTTTCTTCGCCAATACTGACAGCTTCTTCCATAAATGGATGCGCGATATGCGTGACTCACAGAGTGAGACAGGCGGATTCCCAGGTGTGGCTCCTCTGGCTCAATATGGTGAGAATATGATGCGATTGGGTTGGGCAGATGCTGGTATCATTGTTCCTTGGACGGTTTGGAAACAGTTTGGTGATACCCAGATTATTAACGAGAACTGGGAAGCAATGAACCGCTTTATGACTCATGTGAACGAAACACATTATGATCATAAGGCCTTGAGTGCCGAGAATGGCAATTATCAGTGGGCTGATTGGCTGAGCTACGAACCGCTGGAGAGTTGCAGTGGACGTGCTTTCACTCCTAAGGATGGTCCGTATCCAGATGCTATCAGCTACTGGAGTTACCTGGGTGCTTCTTACTGGCTCATTGATGCAGAGATGATGCGTGATATGGCGATAGCTACCAACCGTGATGCTACTGTTTATCAGCGTATGGTGAATGATGCGAAGACATACATCAAGATTAATTTTTTGAAGCCAGATGGCACGTTCAAGGTGGCTATTCTGAATACGATGCAGACCCCTGCTTTGTTCGCTTTGAAGAATCAATTGATTGAGGGCCCTGCTAAGGAGGCGATGATTGCTCGCCTGCGTCAGAACTTTGCGGAGCATGATAATTGCCTGCAGACAGGTTTTTTAGGTACATCTATCTTGATGCAGACCCTGACTGACAACGGCATGGGTGACATCGCTTATGAGTTGCTCTTCCAGCGTAAGAACCCAAGTTGGCTTTATTCAGTAGATAATGGTGCTACCACCATTTGGGAGCGTTGGAACAGCTATATGATTGAAAGTGGTATGGGGCCTCAGGGTATGAACAGCTTCAATCACTATGCTTACGGAGCAGTATGTGCTTGGATTTGGGAAACAGCTGCTGGCATTGCTGCCGATCCTGCTAAGCCTGGTTTCAAGCACATCATTATGAAGCCAATGCCCGACAAGCGATTAGGTCATTTGGAGGCTAACTATCAGTCAGCAGCTGGCTTGATTCGCAGTGCTTGGAAGTATGAGGGTGATCAGTGGACTTGGGAGTTTACCATTCCTGAGGGAGCTACTGCTACCGTTACTCTGCCTGGTGAGACTGAATCAAAAGATTATGAGTCTGGTACTTACACCGTAACGAAGTAATAAGGATATAAGACAACAATATGAGGAAATTCTTGATAGTATTTAGTTTGCTGGCATTTGTGGCAAGCATGGTAGTAAGTGCGCAGGATACTTTGCGCTATCACATTGATTTGAAAGACAAGGCGGCAACAAAGTTTTCTTTGAAGCACCCGGAAAAGTTCCTTTCTGCTAAAGCTTTGCAACGCAGACAGAAGCAAAACTTGCAAGTGGATTCCACTGACTTGCCTGTGCCTGAGGCTTATGTCAGGGCTATACAGCGTACGGGTGTAAAAGTTTTGGTTGCCAGCAAGTGGGAAAATTTCGTGACTGTATCTTGCAATGATACCAGTAAGATTGATCAGATACGTCAGTTTCCGTTTGTGAAGCAGGCGATAAAGGTGTGGGAAGCTCCTGAAGGACTCATCCCACCAGCTCGCAGAGATAGCATCATCGGTGAGCTGACAGAGAATCCAGATTCCATTTATGGCACGGGTTACGGTCAGATTCATGTAAGCAATGCCGATAAGTTGCATGAGGCAGGCTTCAAGGGTCAGGGGATGACCATTGCCGTGATTGATGGAGGTTTCCATAATTTTGACCGCATTCCAGTCTTAGATAATGTGAAGGTGTTGGGCACCAAGGATTTTGTGAATCCTGAGGCGGATATCTTTGCAGAATCGAGCCACGGACTGAGTGTATTGTCGTGCATGGCCACTAACAAGCCAGGTGTGATGATTGGTACGGCACCAGAGGCGTCTTATTGGCTTTTACGCAGTGAGGACTCTGATTCTGAGTACCCTATTGAGCAGGACTATTGGGCTTCTGCTGTGGAGTTTGCTGACAGCGTGGGTGTGGATGTGATTAACACCTCGTTGGGGTATAATGAGTTTGATGACTTATCGATGAATTTCCAACTTAGGGACTTGGATGGCCGTAGGTCTGTGATTTCACGTGTGGCAGGCCGTTTGGCAGACAAGGGAATGATACTGGTGTGCAGTGCGGGTAATTCTGGCAATAATGCATGGAAGAAGATTACACCTCCTGCTGATGCGGAGAATGTTCTGACAGTGGGAGCGATGGTGTTGAGTACTCGTGTTATTGCCCCATTCTCATCTGTAGGCAATACACAGGATGGACGCATCAAGCCCGATGTGGTGGCTACAGGAGTGAGGGCTGACTTGATCAACTCGCATGGCAGTCAGGGCAAGGGCAACGGTACTTCATTTGCTTCACCTATCATGTGTGGTATGGTGGCTTGTTTGTGGCAAGCTTGTCCTACACTGACGGCTAAGGAGGTAATTGAATTGGTTCGTCAGTCTGGCGACCGTGCTGAATATCCCGATAATATTTATGGATATGGTATTCCTGACATGTGGAAGGCTTACCAAAGCTATAAAAATCAATAAATGGAAGCAATCACTCTGTACGAGCTAAACTCTCTTGTGAAAGAGACACTTGAGTTGAGTTTACCTGATACCTATTGGGTACAGGCAGAACTCAGCGAGGTTCGTGTCAACAACGGCCATTGTTATGTGGAGTTCGTACAGAAGGATTGTCGGGGCAACGGACTAGTAGCGAAGGCGCGAGGCAACATTTGGCGGAATGTGTATTCGATACTCAAACCCACTTTCGAACGTGCCACAGGTCAGCTGTTTACGGCAGGCATCAAGGTGTTGGTGGAGGTAAATGTTACGTTTCACGAGCTGTATGGGTATGCACTGAATGTACTTGACATTGACCCTTCCTATACATTGGGTGATATGGCTCGCAAACGTCAGGAAATCTTGCGACAACTGCAAGAAGAAGGTGTGCTTGATCTAAACAAAGAACTTGAAATGCCCCTTTTACTCAAGCGCATAGCAGTCATCTCATCTGCTACAGCTGCAGGTTATGGTGACTTCTCCAATCAGTTGGCTAATAACCAGGTAGGTTTTTATTTCCACACAGAACTATTCCCTGCCATTATGCAAGGCGATGGGGTAGAGCAGTCCATCTTGCAGGCATTGGATAGTATTTATGAGCGAGAGAGCGAGTTCGATGTGGTGGTCATCATCCGAGGCGGAGGAGCCACTTCTGACCTCACAGGCTTTGATACTTATCCATTGGCAGCTGCTGTGGCTCAATTCCCTTTGCCCATCATTACAGGTATTGGACATGAGCGTGACGATACCGTTTTGGATATGGTATCTCATACACGAGTAAAAACTCCTACGGCTGCTGCAGAATACCTGATTGGCAGAATGCAGGATGCAGCAGATTTGTTGGTGGATTTGTCACAACGCCTCAATCAAGGTGCTGCTTATCTGCTGACTAGCCACAAAGAGCGTTTGTTGCGTTTGCAGGCTCGCATCCCTACTCATGCTATGCGGAGGGTAGCAGAAGGCAAGCTCTACCTGACGAACCTGCGACATCATATCTTGCAAGGTGCTATATTGCAAGTGGAACGCCAAATGCAGTGTTTGCCCAAGCTTCAGCCTTTGGTGCTTCAGGCCACGGCTCAGATAGAAAAACGACGTTTTCAACTGAAACTCATGGAGCAAAAAGTAACGGATGCCTCGCCAGACAAGCTCCTGGCTCGTGGTTATAGCATCACGCTGAAAAATGGTAAGGTGGTAAAAAATGCCGCCAAACTCCAGTCTGGTGATGAAATCGTAACCCGATTAAAACATGGTGAAACCATATCAATAGTCAAATAATTATTCATTATTCATTGTTCATTATTCATTAATCATTATGAAAACCGAATCCTACTCCCAAGCATTAGAGCGTTTGCAGAAGATTGTATCGCAAATAGACAGTGGTGAACTGGAGATAGACCAATTGGCTGAAAAAATTAAAGAAGCCAACACCATAATAGCGTTTTGCAATGACAAACTGACTAGAGCAGACGAAGAAATTAAAAAATTATCACAGGAAAGCAGTAATTCTTAATATTATTTGCTAATTTTGCAACCAATTATTGCAAATGAAAAGTAATTAAATAGTATTAGATATGAACGAGATTGATTGGAAGAATTTGTCTTTTGGTTATATGAAGACAGACTACAACGTGAGAATGTACTACCGTAACGGTAAGTGGGGTGAACTGGAAGTTTGCAGCGAGGAAACAATCCCTATGCATATGGCAGCAACCTGTCTGCACTATGGCCAGGAAGCTTTTGAAGGTTTGAAGGCTTATCGTGGTAAGGATGGTAAGATTCGCATCTTCCGTCCTGAAGAGAATGCTGCTCGTCTTCAGGCTACCTGCGACGGCATCTTGATGCCCAAGATCACTACCGAACAGTTTGTGAATGCCGTTAAGAAAGTGGTAAAGCTGAATGAGCGCTTCCTGCCTCCGTGTGAGAGTGGTGCTACATTGTATATCCGTCCATTGCTGGTGGGCATCAGTGCTCAGGTGGGTGTACATCCTGCATCTGAATATCTGTTTGTGATTTTCGTGACCCCAGTCGGTCCTTATTTCAAGGGTGGCTTCTCAACGAACCCATATGTAATCATTCGTGAACACGACCGTTCTGCCCCACTGGGTACAGGTATCTATAAGGTAGGTGGTAATTATGCTGCCAGCTTGGTAGCCAACAAGAAGGCTCATGACTTGGGTTATAGCTGCGAGTTCTACCTCGATGCTAAGGAGAAGAAGTATATGGATGAGTGCGGTGCCGCTAATTTCTTCGGTATCAAGGACAATACCTATATCACCCCTAAATCCACTTCTATCTTGCCATCTATAACCAACAAGAGTTTGATGCAGTTGGCTGAAGACTTAGGCTTGAAAGTAGAGCGTCGTCAGATTCCTGAAGAAGAGTTGTCAACCTTCGAGGAGGCTGGCGCTTGTGGTACAGCCGCTGTGATCAGTCCAATTTCTTATATCGATGACCTTGACACCAAGGAGCGTTACACGTTCAGCGAGGATGGAAAGCCAGGTCCTATCTCAACCAAGCTGTACAATAAGTTGCGTGGTATTCAGTATGGCGATGAGCCAGATGTTCACGGATGGGTAACTGTACTCGACTGAGATGAGCAAAGGGAAACTGCAGAAATTCGCCGATATGGAAAGCTATCCTCATGTTTTCCAATATCCTTATTCGGTTGCGGAGGATCATCCGTTTGATATGAAAGGGAAATGGAATGAGGTTTTTTTTCATAACGACAATCCCATTATACTGGAGTTGGGATGCGGGCGGGCTGAATATACTTTAGGTCTGGCGCGTCTCAATCCACAGTGCAATTATATTGCAGTAGATATCAAGGGTGCCCGTATGTGGACTGGTGCCAAGCAGTCGTTGCAGGAGGGATTGAAGAATGTGGCTTTTCTGCGGACCAATATCGAGATTATCGACCACTTCTTTGCTCCTGGCGAAGTAAGTGAGATTTGGCTTACGTTCCCTGATCCGCAAATGAAGAAAGTAACCAAGCGACTCACCTCCACCGATTTCCTGATGCGATACCGTCGTTTCATGAAAGATAGGGGGGTGATTCATCTCAAGACCGACAGCAATTTTATGTTTACCTACACCCGTTTGTTGGTGGAGCTGAATATGTTGCCACTCAAGGAAATGACCAACGACCTCTATCATTCAGGCTTGGTGGATGATGTTTTGGCAATTCGTACATATTACGAGCAGCAATGGCTGGATCGAGGAATCACTATCAAATACATCGGCTTTGAATTGCCACAAAAAGGTGACCTCCAAGAGCCTGATGTAGAGATAGAATTAGATGATTATCGAAGCTATAACCGTAGTAAGCGTAGCTCGCTTGAAAAAGCAAAATAGAAATGACTTTATATCCTAACCTTATTAAAGACGCCCTCAAGACTGTTCGCTACCCAGGTACGGGTAAGAACTTAGTTGAGGCCGAGATGATAGCCGATAACATCCGTATTGACGGAATGTCGGTAAGTTTCTCCATCATCTTTGAGAAACACACTGACCCCTTCAAGGCTTCTATACTGAAAGCAGCTGAAACAGCTATCCATACCTATGTATCACCTGAGGTACAGGTAAACATTGGTGTTGAGAGTAGACAGGCTCCACGTCCTGAAGTGGGCAAGCTGCTTCCACAGGTTAAAAATATAATAGGTGTATCATCTGGCAAGGGTGGTGTGGGCAAGAGCACTGTTGCCGCAAATCTGGCAGTGGCTTTATCCAGAATGGGTTTTCGTGTAGGCCTTCTTGATGCCGATATCTTTGGCCCTTCCATTCCAAAGATGTTTCAAGTGGAGAATACCCAAGTGTTCTCTATTCATAAAGAGGGTAGGGATTTGATTCTCCCTGTAGATAAATATGGTGTCAAGTTGTTGTCGATAGGCTTTTTTGTTGATCCCGACCAAGCTACCCTGTGGCGAGGAGGTATGGCGAGCAATGCCTTGAAGCAGCTCATTGGCGATGCTGACTGGGGAGAACTTGACTACTTTATCATCGACCTTCCTCCTGGTACAAGCGATATCCATCTCACCATCGTGCAGACTATCGCCCTTACGGGTGCTATCGTGGTGAGTACTCCACAAGAGGTGGCATTGGCAGATGCACGCAAAGGTATTAATATGTTTACCAACGATAAGGTTAATGTACCCATTTTGGGTTTGGTGGAGAATATGGCTTGGTTTACTCCTGCAGAACTACCTGCGAACAAGTATTATTTATTTGGCAAGGAAGGTGTGAAGCGTTTGGCAGAGCAGATGAATGTACCGCTTCTAGGTCAGATTCCGCTTGTGCAGAGCATTTGTGAGAGTGGTGATGTTGGTGAGCCAGCTGCCTTGCATATCGATACCATTACAGGACGTGCTTTTATGCAGCTTGCTGCCTCCGTTGTCCGTCAGGTTGACAAACGTAACCTTGAACAAGCACCCACCAAAATAGTGGAAATGCATACATAAACAATTAAGCCCCGATTTTTTTCGGGGCTTAATAATAATCTGACTATCTTATTTACTCAATAAGAATGTACCTTGGCCAATTAGGTTGCCATCAGCAAATACATCTACTCGATAATTGCCTGCATAAAGCACCTCGTTGACATCCCAATATACCGTAACATCTTGCTGCTCACCCGTGTATTCAATATACTTTTTGATAGAGTATGGCAACTGGCGATTCTCAAAAGCAAAAGTATCATTGCGATCCTTGGTCAGGATATCATTATCCGGTTTGGTGATACGTACATAAATGGTCTTCTCACCAGCTTGTGCTGTAATATTGCGGGCAATGCTGAAACTGATGCGCAACTTCTGGATATCCTTTACTTTCTTAGCCTCCTTTCCACGCTTGTTCTGTGGGAAGAGATAAATATTGGTAGCATCCAGCTGAGCAGCCAAAGTTACCTGCTTTGTTAGAGTCTTGCGCTCCTCACTTAGTGAACTTACCTGACGGGTGGCCTGCTCATATTTCTCAGTCACCTCGGCAATCTGCACACGCTGCTGCTCTGTTAGGCGATTCAGTGAGTCAATCTGGTTCACATAGCCCACCATCACTTGACGCAGAGTAGCCAATTCATTCTTCAGTCGGCGTATCTCCGTGGCATTTGTACTCTTCACGGTACGTAACTCTTCCAGCAAGCGTTGAGTCTTGAGCTGTTCCTGTTCCAGCAGCTGTGCCAGTGAGTCGTTTGCCACTGTCATTTTCAGTTCGTCGTATTGCTGCGAGAAGTTTGTGTATTCATTTTCCAAATCCTCCTTTTCCAGGCGGAATTCCTCAATCATTTCGCGGTTAGCCTGCTTCTCCATAAAGAGCAGATAGGTGATGCCCACCAAAGCTGCTAACAGCAGAGCTCCCACAATACCAATTAATGTTCCTTTCTTCATAATTTCAATCGTTTAATGGATTCAAGGGGCAAAGATAAACAAAAGAATTGAAAAAAAAAAAAGCTGCGTCGAAATGACGCAGCTTCTAAGATGTTTTAACTAAACCCCACTAAATTTTAGAGGTTTGGATTCTCCTTGCCCCACTCAGCAATAGGAGGAATGATGTCTAGAGTTACCAACTCATCACGCATCTTCTGCAGGTGTTCGTAAGAAGCGTTCAATGCAGCCATTTCCTCTTCAGTCCCCTCAGGCTTGGTGTAGTGAACACCATCCTTGTCGATAACGGTAGGCATAGCCATCATTACGTTTTCATAGCCAAAAGCTTTTACAAAGCAGCCAGCAGGCCAAGTGAAAGGCTCACCACCCATAGCGCCTTCAATCATCTTCACAGCCTGATATGCAGGGCTCTGGAATGAAGAACGACCACGCAGCTTGATGATGTTGCTACCACCTTGGGTAGTCATATGCTTAATCTCTGCCCAACGCTCAGCTGACAGATTTTTTTCGCTCAAAGGCTTGCCATCAATCAGTGCCTTGCTGGCAAATACAGCCATCTGCTCGCCATGGCCACCATAGGTGTAAGCATTTGTCACTTTGTCCTGCTTTACACCGAATTCCAATGCCAACTGCTGTTGCAAGCGAGTGCTATCCAAAGCTGCCAAAGAGGTCAGCTGATTTGGCTTCAGACCAGAGTGAATCAGAGCTGTCAGTGCAGTTACATCTGCAGGGTTGAAGATTACTACGACATGTTTAACATCTGGGCAGTATTTCTTGATGTTCTCACCGAAGTCAGCTGCAATTTGGCAGTTGCCCTTAAGCAAGTCTTCACGAGTCATACCCTCCTTACGAGGAGCACCACCAGATGAAATAATGTACTTAGCACCTGTGAAGGCCTCTGCTGCATCAACCGTATAAGAAAGGTTTGCACCTGGGAATGCACAATGACACATCTCATCGTAAACACCATGAACACCTGGCTCATAGATATCATACATACAAATGTTTGGAGTCAGTCCGAGCATGAGTACACTCTGCACCATGTTGGAGCCAATCATACCGCCAGCACCAACAATGACCAATTTTTCGTCAGTTAAGAACTTCATAATTATAAGTTTTTTTTAAAGTTAAAAATAATCGTTTTCCAAGTCAGATGCAAATATATTAAATATTTATGAACTTTCAAGCAGTTAGTCATACATATTTAATAAAAATTACACATCTATGGGTTTATCGGGCATCAGCACCCCACATCATCTTACTGCGTAGGGTGTTGAAGTAGTGATGGTCAAACCTTTTAACAAGCTTTACCTGGTGGGGAGCACGGCTGATTCGGATACGTGTGTCCTCTGTACACGACTCACTGCGTCCATCCACGGAAATCAGGAAGTTATGACTCCTGCTACCAACCTCTAGGGTAATCTCCCAATCATCGCGCACCACTAGGGGACGACAGTTCAGGCTATGTGGTGCCACTGGGGTAATCACCATCGTCTTACTCTGAGGGGCGATTACAGGCCCCCCAACACTCAGCGAGTAGCCTGTAGAACCTGTGGGTGTGGCAATAATCAGTCCGTCAGCTTGGTAAGTGTTCAGCTCTTCGCGATTGATGGAAGCCTTGATGCTAATCATTGAAGAACTGTCGTGTTTCAACACAGCCACCTCATTCAGGGCATAAGGATAAATGTTTAGGGGATTGGATGTGGTGAGTTGCAGCACAGCACGCTCCTCTATCTTATAATGGTTGGCATAAATTTCATCCAGTGTTACGTCCATCTCTTCAGGCGAGATGTCTGCCAAGAACCCCAATCGGCCAGTGTTGATACCCAAGATGGGGATGTTCCTGTTGCCCACCAAGCTGGCTGCTTTCAAAAATGTACCATCGCCACCCAAGCTAATCATCATGTCGGACCTAAAGTCATGACCGTCAAAAATTTCAGCATCTGGTACATCCATGTGCAACTCCTGTTGCAGATACTCCATATAAGAATGTTCGATGGTGAACTTTGCCTTATGTTGGCGAAGCAAGTCGAAGAGTTGTTCAATATGAGCTGACTTCTCTTTCTGTTGTTTTTTTCCGATGATTGCAAACTTCATAATCCAAATCTTTAAACCAAGATTATGCAAAGGTAAGAAAAAATTTTGAACTTAGGAATAAAATCCGTTACTTTGTAATTTCAATAAAGGAAAAGAAAGAGATGGCAAAAGATAAAACGGCATACGTATGTTCTAACTGTGGATATGACTCACCCAAATGGTTGGGCAAGTGCCCGTCTTGCGGACAGTGGAATACGTTTCAGGAGATAGTGATACACAAGGATTCGCCTGCAAAGACTGCATCTGCCAGCATGGCGATGGATACCTCACATAGCAACAAGCCTGTGTGCCTGCATGATATAGATGCTTCAGCTGAGCCTCGTATCGATATGCACGATGTAGAACTGAATCGGGTATTGGGTGGGGGCTTAGTCAAGGGTTCCTTGGTGCTGATAGGTGGTGAGCCTGGCATTGGTAAAAGTACTCTCGTGATGCAAACTGTCCTACAGATGCCTGAAAAGCGAATACTATATGTAAGTGGAGAGGAGAGTCAAAGGCAATTAAAACTTAGGGCAGATAGATTAGGGAGTCGAGATAGTCATTTGTCAATTGTTGATCGTCAATCAGATAAAGATTGTCTCATCCTTTGCGAAACTAACCTCGAGCATATCTTCAAGCACATCAAGGAAGTACAACCTGAAATTGTCATCATAGACTCTGTACAGACTATTTACACCGAGTTAGTTGATTCCTCACCAGGCAGTATCACCCAAGTGAGAGAGTGTGCAGCTTCTATCCTGCGATTTGCCAAAGAGAGTCATACGGCCGTTATCCTGATTGGTCACATCAACAAAGAAGGTACCATTGCAGGACCTAAAATACTGGAACACATTGTAGATACTGTATTGCAGTTTGAGGGCGACCAACATTATATGTACCGCATCCTGCGAAGTAACAAGAATCGTTTTGGCAGTACGGATGAGTTGGGTATCTACGAGATGCGTCAAGATGGCTTACGTCAGGTGAGCAACCCTTCTGAATTGTTGTTGAATCAGGAACATGAGGGTATGAGTGGCATTGCCATTGCTGGTGCCATTGAGGGTATTCGTCCTTTCTTAATAGAGGTACAAGCGTTGGTGAGCAGTGCGGTATATGGATATCCACAACGTTCTGCCACAGGCTTCGACTTACGGCGCATGAACATGCTTTTGGCAGTGCTAGAGAAGCGAGTGGGCTTCAAACTGGCACAAAAGGATGTATTTTTGAACATTGCAGGAGGCTTGCGGGTGAACGATACAGCCATTGACTTGGCAGTGATTAGTGCCATACTCTCGAGCAATATGGATGCTGCCATTGAGTCTGGTGTCTGCATGGCAGGCGAAATCGGACTCTCAGGCGAGATTCGACCTGTGAGTCGTATTATGCAACGTATCACTGAAGCACAGAAACTGGGCTTCAAGCGTTTCCTAATACCTAAGTATAACCTGAAAGGCATTGATACTAGCAAGTTGGATATCGAGTTGGTGCCAGTGAGAAAGGTAGAAGAAGCCTTTAGAATACTTTTCGGATGATTGACGATTGACGATTGACGATTGACCATTATGATTACAGAATATCAAATAAGGGTATTACCAGAGGTTGCTTCAAGCAATGAAGCCATCAAACGCTATCTGTTTGAGGAGAAAGGTTTGAGTGGCATCAACGCTATTAGGATATTGAAGCGAAGCATTGATGCCCGCCAGCGTACCATCTTCGTCAACCTCACCGTGCGTGCCTATGTGAACGAAGAGCCAGAACAACTCGCTTATACTCCTATTCTATATAATAGTGTGGAGGGCAAACCTCAGGTAATTGTGGTAGGTGCAGGTCCCGGAGGCCTTTTTGCTGCCTTGCGACTCATCGAACTGGGTTTGCGTCCCATTGTGATAGAGCGAGGTAAGGATGTGCACCAACGTAAATTGGACATTGCCAATATCTCTCGTCAGCAAGCCGTTGACCCTGAGTCGAATTATAGCTTTGGCGAGGGTGGGGCAGGTGCCTACTCTGATGGCAAGCTCTATACACGCAGTAAGAAGCGTGGCAATGTGGAGAAGATCCTCAACGTGTTTTGCCAGCATGGTGCATCTACTGACATCCTAGTAGATGCCCATCCCCACATAGGTACCGATAAGCTACCTCAGGTGATAGAGAATATGCGTAACACCATCATCCGTTGTGGGGGCGAAGTGCATTTTCAGACCCGCATGGATGCCATCAATATTCAACGTAATCAGGTGGTGGGCATCTATACCAATACGGGTGAGGAGTTCAGGGGCCCTGTAATTTTGGCAACAGGTCATTCTGCTCGTGATGTCTATGCCTGGCTCTATGAGAATGGGGTGGAGATTGAGGCAAAAGGTATTGCTGTAGGTGTCAGATTGGAACATCCTTCGCGTCGCATTGATCAGATACAGTATCATCGAGGCGAGGGTAGGGGCAAGTATCTCCCTGCGGCTGAGTATAGTTTCGTAACCCAAGTGAGGGGCAGGGGGGTGTATAGTTTCTGTATGTGTCCTGGTGGAATCGTGGTGCCTGCAGCTACTGGATCCGAGCAGATTGTGGTGAATGGAATGAGTCCTAGCCATCGCAATACGGCTTGGAGCAACAGCGGTATGGTGGTAGAGCTTCGTCCAGAGGATGTGGAAACCATCGATGCTGGAAACCCCTTGAAGATGATGCAATACCAAGCTGACTTGGAGCGTCTGTGCTGGATGCAGGGCAACTACAAGCAGACGGCTCCTGCACAGAGAATGGCTGATTTCGTGAATGGACAATTGGGTGGCTCATTGCCTGAGAGTAGCTATGCCCCAGGCCTAATACCGTCGCCTCTCCACTTCTGGATGCCTCCATTCATTGCTGATCGTCTTCGTGATGGCTTCCGGCATTTTGGTAAACAGAGTCATGGCTTCCTTACCAACGAGGCAATTGTTATTGGTGTGGAAACCCGTACCTCTGCTCCTGTGCGCATTTTGCGTGATAATGATTCTCTACAACATGTACGCGTGCAGGGTCTCTTCCCTTGTGGCGAGGGTGCAGGCTATGCTGGCGGCATTGTTTCTGCTGCTGTGGACGGTGAGCGTTGTGCAGAAGCTTGCTTTGATTATATTGACAATTGACAATTGACGATTGACAATTATGGAAAAAGAAATAGCAATCATAGACAATAATTCATTGGCGAGGCTTGGACTGCAGAGCCTCCTTGAAGAAATCATCCCAGATTTCACCATCCGGACCTTTGGGTCCTTTGCTGAGCTGATGGCCGATACCCCTGATATGTTTGTGCATTACTTCGTTTCAACACAGATCTACTTGGAACATACCACCTTCTTTCTCCAAAAGAAAAACCAGACAGTGGTATTGTGCAATGCTGAAACCCAGGCGCAACTCTCTGGCGTATTGTCCCTCAACATCAATCAAGACGAGCAACACTTGGTCAAGTCCATCTTGTTGTTGCATCAGCATGGACATCGCAAAGGGCACCCGCACAGTCTCCCTACTGGTATGCATCCTGCCATACATCCCCAGATGCCTTTACAAAACGATTTAACCAAACGTGAGATAGAAGTACTGAGCCTTGTAGCTCGTGGCTTTATCAACAAAGAGATAGCCAACAAACTCAATATTAGTCTCACTACAGTTATTACCCATCGCAAGAACATCACTGAGAAATTAGGCATTAAGTCGGTTTCTGGCCTTACCATCTATGCCGTCATGCGAGGTTACGTCGAAGCCGATTCTATCTAAATCATCACAAATGGGGATTGCATACCTCCCACATTTCCCTTTACTTTGCAAAGAGATTAGGTTTTAAGTATTTTAATTGTTCATAGCATGGCAATGCGGGCAGATGCCTTAAGAAAAAGGCGTCTGTCCGCATTACTTGTAGTTGTCTTCAATGTGTCAGTTTGGCTATTCTCAACTGCATTGCGAATGATGATATGTAATTGAGTGATATTCAACATTAGTTGAGTCCGCTTGAGTCTAATAGCATCGGACTGGCAGTCAGATACGTACTGACTGTCGGTCAGATATATACTGACTACTGGTCAGACACCAACAGACTCTCGGTCTTATACCATCAGACCAGTGAGCTTATGGCTTCTGACCAACGGGCATATGCCACCAGATCAGAAGACATACCATATAGGACAGCCACAGGAATTGTATACATGATACATTTATACATCATATTGCTTGCTTGAAGCTTGCATATAGCTTGCATGTACTTGCCTACTCCTTTACAACACCTTGAGTACAAAATGAGCAGTTCCAACTGTGTTTTTTAGAATCTGATATCTTCTATTCTGATTTCAGTTAGCATACCTTTTGTGAGGTTCTGTTCCTTTGCCAAACGGTTAGCCTGAGTTTGCACTACACGTTCAAACAAATTTCTGACATAGCGGGCATTACCGAAATCCTTGGGTTTATTAGCCACCACCTGAATCAACTCATTTCTTACATAATTCTTCACTTCTTCAGTCATTGTATATTCGTGCTTATCGGCAATAGAGAAGAAAATCTCTGATAACTCCTCTGCTGAATAATCAGGGAAAAAGATATAACGATTGAAACGGCTACGCAAGCCAGGATTGGAGTTAATAAACTCCTCCATTTCCACTGTGTAACCAGCTAAGATAACAATAAGTCTATCCCTATCATCCTCCATACGTTTCAGTAAGGTTGAGATGGCTTCCTGTCCAAAATCCTCCCCTTTGGCAATCAGTGAGTAAGCTTCATCAATGAATAGCACTCCATCCAAAGCTTTGTCAATGATGCGATTGGTCTTAACTGCAGTCTGACCCACATATTCAGCCACCAGGCCTGAACGGTCAGTCTCTACCAAATGCCCCTTTTTTAAGATTCCTTTGTCTCTAAAGATACCTGCCAATATCCTTGCTACAGTAGTCTTACCTGTACCTGGATTGCCAGTAAACACACAATGATAGCTGACTTCTGGCATTGACAACCCCATTTCCTTACGTTTTTGGCGAACAGTGATAAAGTTTGAAAGTGTCTTTACTTCATCCTTAACAGATTGCAAACCTATTAGTTTTTCAAGTTCTTCTTCTGGGATGGCAGAAGCTGTATCTCGCTCTGCTCTCTCTGGTCTTTGTGTATTTAAAGCAAGCATCTTATCTAACCAGACTTGTTCCTTGGGTGTCACTACTCCATCAACCTTGGCGATAGCTGTTATAAGGCTGTAAAAATATAATCGGTAATCATTCAAAATGTCATTACTCTCATCGTAAGTCAAAAGCAGAGCAGACAACCCCAATTCGTCATCACCTTCTATGGAGAACCTAATTCCACTGTCAACAAATCCATAATAAATTTCACTAACGTGCCTCATAATATCAGATTTATTGGTTTCATTCATTGATTTAGAAAACAATTCATAATCTTCGAAACCCGATATATCATTTATGACTCCAAGAACAAGAGCCAAACATTGCTCATCTTTAAAAGCTTTTAAGAATGTTATCTTATGGCCCATTTCCTCATAGCATCGTTTCAAGTCTTGTACAAATATACTCTTCAAAGTGAACAAGAAATAATCCTGATTTGCCATTCTGCTGCCACCTGCATTGACTGAATCGTCATTTATCCCATTATAAACATTTTGATTGTTGCAAATCCTTTTCAGCAAATCATACAAAAGGATACTCGTCCTTCTGACTTCAATGAATTGTTCTTTCGTAATGACGGGCAGATAACGAGAGTTTTTAAGTGGAATATGGTCCCCATGATTATCTTTATGATTACTTATCGACTCATCCTTAACCATTTGGTCAGCTTTATCAGCAGCTAGGGCATACAAAATTGCACACCCCACCAATGTACATATTACAATAATCAATGTCGCCATGTTATTATCCTCCCATTATTATTTCACGCTCTTCTACTGTCAACTCATAAAGGTCAAATACACGCTGGTCAACGGCATTGTCAATGTAGAGTCGCAGTTTCTCGAAATTGGGTATCACCACCAGTCTTGTACCAATATGCTGACTCTTATAACCGAAAGCTTGTGCTTCTATTTTAGTTAAATCGGTGGTTTTGTGGTCTTTCAGCTCAACCACACCAATCACCTTGCCATCCAACAAAATAGCTCCATCGGCTTTTTTGGCATTTGTCTCGTTCTTCTGCTCGGTAATGAGGTTGTAGCCAGGTGAAGGATTGAGAGTATAGCCCAGAATCTTAACGAACAGCTCTCTGAGAAAACCTTCCTGAAACTGCTCCTCCTTGCTTTGTAGGATATTGGCTTGAATGTTTTTGTCAAGAAAATATAGTTGGTACTTCTGCCAAGCTTCCGCTACCACATCATCAGGCAGGAGAGCCAGGTATTTTTTCACTATGGTCTTTTGAAACAACATAACTTTCGGTTTTTAGGGCAAATATAGTGGATTTTTGGCAAAAACATATATATATACATCGAAGTATTTTGAGGGAATGCATAAAAATAGGGTGGAGCAAGGTATATGCAAATGATTTATAAGGCATAGTGGTAATGTGCAGAGAGTGTTAATATGTGATGATTTTTTTTGTGAAGTTTTTTTAATTGTTCATAGCATGGCAATGCGGGCATTCTCCTTTTTCACGGAGCTTATGACCGCATTGTCCGCATGTGTAGGGGTAGCGGAGAGTGCGGAGCCAGAGGCGACGGAGGAAAGCTATGGCGAAAAGGGCAAGGAAGAAGTAGCCGATGTAGAGGTGGGTGGTGAGCATGAAGAATAGGTAGCAAAAGACACAACCTGCCATTAAGCCCACGAGGTAGTAGAGAATGCTCCATCCTGAGAGATGACGGAAGATTTCACTCACGGCACTGATGGTGGCTATGATGATGAGCCATAGGCAACCAATGAATAGGGTGAGTATCCAAGGTAACTTGAAGGGCGAGAAGGTGGGGTTGTAGTAGAAGGTTTCCCACGTGTCGGGTGTGAAGAGTTGCATACTCTCATAAAGGGTGGCACTACAGGATACTACCAGGCAGAGGAAGAGAGGATAAAGACTGTCGATGTCATTGAACCAAACAAGTTTGAAGGGTTGTTGCTGGTAGTCGCGTATCAGGAAGAATGCGATAAAAATGGCCAGCATGAAGGCAGAAACTGCCTTGTTGGTGCCACTGAACAGGTGGATGGCTTGTGAGATGCTATCTACTGGCACGAACTTTTGCTTGAGGTCGATTTCATGTACCCAGCCTTGCACACCATCAGAATGAGCCAATTTTACCCAGATGCTATCAACCACGTCGGCAGTGTCTTTACGCACCTCTGCTACAACAACATGGTCACCTTTGTATATCATATTGTTACAGTTCTGCAAAGGCAAACAGGCGAGGTTTAGTGAGTCTGCCTCCAACTCAAGGTTAATGCCATAGGCGTAGTGGCGTTCATAGAGCATGGTTAGGGAGTCACGCACATCCCGATCAAGCTCTTCATTCTCTAACAAAGCCTGATAGGGATAGTGGCAACTTGCCAAGCACAGCAAACTCATCAATATGTAAACCAACTTCTTCAATTGCTTAATACTACCTTCATCTGACAATCTTTACAATCAAATACTAACTTAAATATTTTGCCATCGAGGCTTTGGAGGTAATACGGTTCGCGATAAGGCGACTTGCCCTGTTGTTTGGTAGGGCACCAGCCCATGGCGAATCTCAGACAATGTTTGCAGAACATCACGGTGGCATCATCCACAGGAGACTTCTCGAAAGCATCGTCGATTTGTTTTACCCCATGCCCTGCATAAAATGCCTTGGCCTCAGCATTCATCACATTGCCTAAGTAGGTGAGGCTTTGTTGCAAATAGGGATGCTTTGTAGGCTTCCATACCGCAATTTCTTGATGATAATTGATGCGACGAAGACGAGTAAGTTCCTCAATGACCAATCTCCTCCATTCACTTAACAAAGACGAAGGAATGAAATAATTGTTGACCGTTGACCATTGATCGTTAACCGTTGAGTAAGGAGTATTACCTAGTTTACTTAACTGTCTTGCAATGTTCTCCTGTTGAGGTTTCTCGGCAAGCTGCTTTTCGCAGGGGAAGATAAGTGTGGCCTCGTTGCCATCTTCATCACGAGCACTTAAAGCAAAGCCCATAGGAGTTTCGTACAAATTCCATGTAATGGCTATCTTACGTTCCGCACTGCGTTTCGCCAATGTCTGTTCAAATTGTTGGTCGAGGTTACGATAGAGGGGGGTGCGAGGTGTCAGTCCTGGCACTCTGGCTTGCAGGAAGAGTTTGTTTTGTTCCACACGATTCACACGGAACCCCTGTAAATGACCCTCATTATCCAGAAAACAAAGTCCATCGCCATTATTGAAAGGTTTTACCCCTGCCACCGTAATCATATTACCACGCACCTCTTTAACACGTCCCATCTCTTCCCCCATCGCCTTGGGAGTGTTGAATTGGGCAATGTCGCCCTTTCTACCCTCTAAGAAATAATGCGTGAAGCCACGATTGAAGCTCTTGCTCAAATCTGGTGTAAAGGTAAAAGTAGAGGTGCCAGAGGAGGTCTTTTTATATTCTGATTTACGTCTAAAAATGGAATCCAAACGTTGACGATAAGCAGCTGTGACGTTCTTGACATATCCCACATCTTTCAGTCTGCCTTCTATTTTGAATGAGGTTACACCTGCGTCCATCAACTCCTCCAACAAATCAAGTTGGTTCATGTCTTTCAGTGAAAGCAAATGCTTTTCATGCATAATCTCCTTACCATTGGCATCCACTAGGTTAAAAGGAAGTCTGCAAAACTGAGCACATTCCCCTCTATTGGCACTACGCCCAAAGCAAGCCTGAGAGGCATAGCACTGACCACTGAAACTTACGCACAAAGCTCCATGCACGAACACTTCCAATGCCACATCGGGACAAGTCTCATGGATGTGTCTGATTTCTTCCACAGTTAGTTCGCGAGCTAAGACCACCTGCCTGAAACCAGCATCTGCTAGGAAGCGCACCTTCTCGGGGGTACGGTTGTCCATCTGCGTACTTGCATGCAGCGGGATAGGAGGGAGATTGAGACGAATGATGCCCATATCCTGCACGATAAGGGCATCGACATGCATGCGATAGAGTTGCCAAATCAGTTGCTCTGTTTCTTCCAATTCCTCATCCTTGAGAATGGTATTTACCGTCACATAGATGCGGACATTGAACAAATGGGCATATTCAACCAACTTGGCAATGTCCTCCAGTGAGTTGCCTGCAGCAGCTCTTGCCCCAAACTTAGGAGCACCGATATAGACTGCATCAGCACCATGGTCGATGGCAGCTAATCCACACTCTAGATTCTTAGCAGGTGATAGTAGCTCTATGTTAGTGGATTGTCTCAATATCGTAAGGAGTTTCCTGATAAACGTAATAATTCAACCAGTTGGTGAACAGTAAGTTGGCATGAGCACGCCAACGTACGATTACACCCTGCTCAGGGTCATCATTCTTGTAATAGTTAACAGGCATCTGGATGGGCAGACCCTTACTGAGGTCACGCCTATACTCCGTATCGAGGGTCATAGGCGAGTATTCCGAATGGCCTGTCACAAAAAATTCCCTGCCTTCACGAGCCATCACCAGGTGAACACCAGACACCTCCGATTCAGAAAGGATAGTCAGCTCTGGTACCTTCAGGACATCTTCCTTGCGAATTTCCGTATGACGGCTATGAGGTACGAAGAAATGATCGTCGAAGCCACGGAAGATTGGACAGAAGGGCTCTAGCATCTTATGTTCGAAGATTCCAAACATCTTATTGTCGAGTGGATACTTAGGCACGCCATAAAAATGATACAGGCCAGCCTGTGCAGCCCAACATATATATAAAGTGGAGGTGACGTGGGTGTGAGCCCAGTCGAAGATCTCCGTAATTTCATCCCAGTAGGTAACATCTTCGTACTCAAACTGCTCCACTGGAGCACCTGTGATAATCATGCCATCGTATTTGTGGTTACGCATCAACTCAAAATCGGTGTAGAATGTACGCATGTGTTCTACAGGCGTATTCTTCGATGTGTGACTCTTTATCTTCATCAACGACAGCTCAATCTGCAAGGGTGAATTGGAGAGCAGACGAATCAAGTCGGTTTCTGTGGTGATTTTCAAGGGCATTAGGTTCAGCACGACAATACGTAAGGGACGGATGTCCTGCGAGCCAGCCCTGAGGTCGTCCATCACAAAGATGTTCTCTTTCTTCAGCAGATCAACTGCTGGTAACGTCTTGGGAATATTAAGTGGCATAATTCATTTGCTTTAATTGGGTGCAAAGTTAGTTATTATAAATATTATTTCTTACCTTTGCGGCAGAAAAATTAATAAAACAACTGATTATGGCTTCATATGTTTACACTCCCGAGGGCGTATGCTCTCAATTGATTGAATTTGACATTGAGGATGGCAAGCTCCACAACCTGCGATTTACCAATGGTTGTCCTGGTAACCTAAAGGCTATCTCCAAGTTATTGGAGGGTGCCGATGCCCGTTGGGCAGCTGACACATTGCGGGGCAACACTTGTGGTAATAAGCCCACGTCTTGCGCTGATCAACTGGCGCAAGCCATCGAGCAGGCTTTGTGATTGTCAATTATAGCCGTAGTTCTGCTTCATATTCTGGTTCAGCGTAAGCACATCACCCGGGATGGGGAAGACCGTGGTAAAGCCATTGTCTTCATTCGGCATCTGAGGGCGACTGGAGTATGCTCTGGTGAACTGACCGAAGCGGATAAGGTCTTGGCGTCGCCAGCCTTCCCAAGCTAACTCCAGCTGCCTCTCTGCAAGGATGTTTTCTAGTGTAGCTTTGCGATAGCCCATACCAGATCGCGAACGCACGGCATTCAGTTCCATATCTCCATTTTCACCGTTACGAACCTTTGCCTCACTTATCATAAGCAGCACGTCTGCATAGCGGAACAACACGATATCATTGTTCATTAGCTTGCCGTCTTTGGTGGAGGTGTAATCCACAGCATATTTCTTCATCCTGGCACCAGCTAATGCCTCATATTCATCACCAGACAAATCCAGTTTAACAGCTTCCGGGTGGTACTCTAGTACCTGTCCGTTCTGCATGATGATGGGGTTGCCATGGTCATCTGTTATTAAGTTCCAATAGTATGTTTGGTCGAAGCGGTTGTCTGTATCTTCAGTGTTATAACCAAATGTGGCCAGCGCCTCCAATGTGGCACTGGACCCATTCTCCCCACTCATGCCATACACGCCGGCGTGACGGTAGTGGTAAGAACGGAAGAGGTTCTGCATCTGATTGGCATATTTGCTGGGGTCCATGGGGATAGTAAAGATGTTTTCCACAGAATTCTCGTTATGAACGGCAAAACAGTCACTCATGATTGGCTCGAGTTCATAGCCCCAAGATGCAATATTATTGCAATAAGCCATACATGCTTCCCATGCATTCAACTGTATACCATCCACGTCAATCAGGATGTCTTTCCCGGATGGTCTGCTGCCGTCTGTCCAATTCTCGTCGTTATAGATTTCAGCGTTCAGACAGATCTTCGCTAAGAGGAAGTCCACTACTGGACATGTCATGCGTCCATAATAGTTGTTCAGTTCGTTGCTTCGAACGATAGGCAATATGCTGTGTGCGTATTGCAACTCCTTCATTACGAACTTATATACTTCTGGTCGCGAGCTTTGATTAACCTCACTCATAGGTGTGGATGAGGAGAGCACCAAAGGCACTCTTCCAAACATGTCCATCAGGTAATAATAATACATAGCTCTCAAGGCACGTACTTCTGCTTTATATCCAGTTAGCTCATTAGGGCTAAGAAGCGAAGCATGGCCATCGAGAGTCTCCAAAGAACGATTACAGAAGGCGATGACCTTATACAGATACTTCCATGTATCATTCAGTGCACCTGTTCCTGCATCCCAGTCGTGCAGGAAAATTTCCTGCCAGAAGCCACCATCGTACCAGTCACCTCCTCGGGTGGGGATGATGGCCTCGTCTGTGGTGAAGGTGTTGAAGTCATATACCCCTCGGTAGGTACCTTGAAGGCCTTGGCTCTGGGTATTGCCACCTATGTGATTATAGAGTGTGGCTACGGTATTCAGATAAAGTGAGGTGGCATCTTGGTATGCTAACTCTTCCACTTTCTGGTCCTTGGGTTCTTCGTCGAGGAAGGAGTTGCATGACGCCATCGCTATCGCTGTTAATATGATGTAAATCTTTTTCATGTTGGTAATCAATTATAATTGTATGCTTACCCCAAGTGAATATGAACGGTACACTGGGTAAGTGCGCTTATCATCTAATCCCAATGTGTTGCCTACCACATTGCTGTTGATCATAGGGGTAAGTCCGGAATAACCGGTGATGGTTGCCAGGTTGTTTACACATAATGACAATCGCAGGTTACGCACGAACTTTGCCTTGCCCAATGGTACATTCCATCCAATGGTTAGATAATCGAAGTTCAGGTAGTCCCCACGTTCCAGCCAGTAGTCGGTAACCGTTTGGTCGCCGATATGTTTCTTTGGTGCTTCTGGCATCACGTTGTAATAAGGCAACGAGTTTATGTTCATGTAAGTGAGGGCGGTGCCATTGAAAATCTTGTGGCCAAAGGCACCGTTCACTTGAAGGGATATGTCGAAATTCTTATAGCGGAAACTGAAGTTTGAGCCTATCAACACCTTTGGTGTAGCCTGTCCTGCAAAATAGCGGTCGGTTGCCACATCCTTTACCCCATCGCCGTTCAAGTCGGCTATCTCATAACGATAAGTACCGTCAGATTGAGGTACCAGTCCTGTGCAATGAGGAATAAAGAACACACCCAACGGTTGTCCTACGGCTTGATAGACAATATCATTATAGCCTCCGTGAAAACCTGCACCATTGATTGTGCCGATGGCTGCCATCGAAGGGGCTGTGAGGTATTCGTCGCCAAACTTACCACTCAGTGACAGCAATTTGTTCTGCTGGAAGGCGATGTTCACATTTGCATTGAAATCGATGTCACGTTGTTGGATAAGTGAAGCCCCAATACCAATCTCCAAACCACTGTTTTTCATCGACCCGATGTTGGCAAGCAGCTTGTCGTAAGGGTAGGGAGGCACGGTTACATTATACATATATAACATGTCGGAGGTCTTGGAATGGTAGTAGTCGGCTGTTACCACCAGTCTGTTATTCCAGAACCCCAGGTCGAGACCCATGTTAAACGTATGCTTTACCTCCCACTTCAAATCTGGGTTGGCATTGCGGATGATGCCTAAGGTCACCGTGGATGAACCGTTGACTGGTACCACACCATTAGGTTTTACCAATTCCAGGGAGTTGTAACTGTCAATAGCTCCCAGGTTACCGCTTAAGCCATACCCCATACGCAACTTCAGGTTGTTTACAATAGGTTTGATGGATTGCATAAATGGCTCATCGCTGATAACCCATGCACTGGATACTGAGGGGAAGAAACCCCAGCGATGGTTACGACCCACCTTGCTCGAGGCATCGGCACGCATATTGAGGGTCAGTGAGTAACGCTCCAAGTAGTTGTAGTTCACGCGTCCCATGAAGGAAGTCATGCGTGGATCTTCATACATTGATGATGTGCCCTCCCACAATCGTTCCGCTCCTGCCTGTAGGTTGTGATAGCCATAATCGTTGGTAGAGAGGTTCGATGATGAAGTGTGAAACTCTTTGAGGGTGGTTTTCTGCACCTCACCCAATCCCAGCAGATCAATGTGATGCTTGCCGAAGTTGCGTTCGTAGCTCACCAGGAGGTTACCTAATAAATCTTCCATCTTGGTCTCACCTCTGTATATCTGTCCGTGGCTCCATACATATACGGGCATAAACTGCGACCGATTTACCACATTATAGGAATAAGAGCCGAAAGCTGCAATCGAGAGGCCGTGCCCCAAATCGTATGAAGCCTTCAAATGGGTGTTGAAGTGGGCATTGTCGTCGTGGTCAAGGATGTCGAGCAATGACTGGGGATGGTTAATTTGAGAGGCATCGCCGTACTGACTCCAACTCCCATCAGCGTTACGTCCCGTCTTGAAGGTGGGGTTGAACGAGGCTGATGAATAAAATAGTTTCTGACTGTCAAAGATATATTTGTTCTTTTGGAATGAACCGAACATGCCCAGGTCAACTGTCAGGTGATTATCAAATCCCTTTTGAGTCACGTCAATCTTAGCCGTGAAATTTCTGTTGCCAATACGCTGAATCACCGTATTATGGTCTAAGAAGCCCAATGAAGTACGAAAAGATGATTGCTCAGTACCACCACCAAAAGCCACATGGTGTCGATGTACGGAGCCCGTGCGGGTGATGGTGTTAGGGAAATCCGTGTTGAATCCGTTATCCACGATGCTCATGCCCATGTTTTGCGTTACGTTTCTATACCTTGTGGCATCCAGCATCTGGATATTCTTGTAGATACTTTCAAAACCCACGTTGCCATCATAACTGATATGGAAGTTGCCTGCCTGTCCTTTTTTGGTGGCCACTTCAATCACACCTGATGCTCCTCGACTACCGTATTGTGCAGTTTCAGAAGCGTCTTTTAGTATTGTGAAACTCTCAATGTCACCAGGATAGATGTTGCTCAGGGTGGTCAGGTCGCTCTGTACCCCGTCAATGATGACTAATGGGTCGTTACCACCTGTCAGTGAGGTGGTACCCCTTACACGTACTGAGCTCAACATAGCAGAAGTATTAGTACCTGTAGATATGCTCACACCAGCAGCTTGTCCGCTTAAAGCGTCCAGCGAGTTTGTAATAAGACCTTTGTTCATACGGTCTTCCCCCACTTTCTCCACACTACCGCTCATGGTCTTGAGATTGCCTTTGGCATAGCCCACACTCAAAGTGTCGGTGTGTTGTATCTGTGCAGAAACAGATGTCGCTATGCCTAATAGTAATAATGTATAAATAAATCTTTGCATAGTTAATTCTTTAGCTATGCAAAGTTACGGAAAATCGAGGGCAGAACAAAATAAGCTTGCTTATTTTTTTGCCGAGATGGAGTAACTTATCCAAAGGTATTTAAATTCGAGGGAAAAGCAAAGAAGGTCAAAAAAACTTATTCAATAATAAAGGCTGCAAAAATGCAGCCTTTATTATATCATTTGTCACTTTTTGGAACAGCGAGAGCAAAGCCAATGCCGAGTCGTGACAAAATTGGAGCGAAGCTCAATTACCAAACGTCGGCACGCTTCTCCTTTGGAATAAACATAGGATCAGCTTCGGTGATGTTAAATGCCTCATACCAAGCATCAATCTGAGGCAGAGCACCGTTCACACGCCAACGACCCAGAGAGTGAGAGTCGGTCTTGGTGCGACGCAGGATTTCCTGATCGGTAATATTGTTAGCCCAAACACCTGCAAAGGCCAGGAAGAAACGCTGGTCGGCAGTAAAGCCATCCTTGTCAGGCAGTGGGTTGTCCTTGGTTGCATTCTTGTAAGCAGTGTAAGCAATCTTCAGACCACCATGATCGCCGATGTTTTCACCCAGTGTGAGGGCGCCATTACCATAAACACCAGGAGCTACCTCGATGCCAGAGAAGAAATCTACCAAAACTTGTGCACGTTTCTTGAAGTTCTCATTATCTTGCTCGTCCCACCAGCCAGACATATTGCCGTCCTTGTCGAACTGACGACCAGAGTCATCAAAGCCGTGACTCATCTCATGACCGATTACCACGCCAATACCTCCATAGTTGAAAGCATCGTCAGCATTCATGTCGAAGAAAGGAGGCTGCAGAATACCAGCTGGGAAGCAAATCTCGTTAGTAGTTGAACTATAGTAAGCATTTACAGTCTGCGGAGTCATGTGCCACTCTGTTGGGTCAACAGGCTTGCCAAACTTGTCGATTTGCTCCTGGTATCTCCAAAGGCGAGCTACCTTGCTGTTCTCATAATATGACAGTTGTGGGTCAACGGTCAGGGCTGAATAGTCCTTCCATTCATCAGGATAACCAATCTTCACACGGAAGGAAGCCAGCTTAGCCAATGCTTTTTCCTTGGTAGCATCGCTCATCCAGGTAAGGGCCTTGATGCGCTCAGCCAGAGCATCCTGCTCGCTCTTCACCAGCTGCTGCATACGAGCCTTTGCCTCGGGTGGGAAGAATTTCTCTACATAGAGCTGACCCAGTACCTCGCCCAGAGAACCCTCGGTAGCACGCAAAGCACGCTTCCAACGAGGCTCCTGCTGCTGAACACCAGCCATCACGCGACTGTTGAAGTCGAAACTCTCAGTAACGAAAGCATCGCTCAGTGTGTTGGCAGCCGATGAAATCTGTTTCCACTGCAAGTAAAGGATCTGCTTGTCAACTGGCAGTTTGTCAATCAACTTCATGGCAGCTGTAATAGCCTCTGGCTGACCAACAATCATTTCTTTTACCTCACCCTTGATGCCCATGATGTCGAATATCTTCTGGAAAGGAATAGAAGGATACATCTTCTTCACCTCGTCGATGGTCATCTTGTTATAGTTAGCTTCTGGATCACGCATCTTCACGCGGTCACGGAAGTTGTTTGCCAACTCATTCTCCACATCCATCACAACGTCGCGAGCCTTTTGTGCTTCTTTCTCGCTGAAACCAGCCAACTTAAACATGTTCACGATGTGCTGCTTGAAAGCCTCACGGATGCGAACAGTATTAGCATCGTTTTCTTTGTAATAGTCAACCTGACCCAAAGAAAGGCTACCCTGACGCAGGCTCATGATGTGAGCCTTAGAATTTTTGGCATCGGTGCCTACACCTAATCCATAATAAGCGCTTACACCACGCTTGTTCAGCTTAGCCAACAGCTCATAAACATCTTTCTTGTTTTTCAGGGCAGCAATCTCAGCCATATCGGCCTTGATAGGATTAGCACCCTCGGCGTTCAGACGAGCGCTATCCATTACCAATGTGAACATATCACCTACCTTCTGCTCGTTGGTGCCATTCGCATGCTGCGTCTTTGCCAAATCCTGCACCATAGTACTCAATGCCTCAGATGCACGCTCTGACAGCATATCGAACGTAGCGAAGCGAGCCTTGTCACCAGGAAGTGGATGCAATTTCTGCCAACCGCCATTCACGAACTGATAGAAATCTGTACCAGGCTTCTGAGTCTGGTCCATGTACTCCAGATGAAGACCTGATGTCTGTTGTGGAGCCTGATTGCAGGCTACCAATGCCAAACCTGCAAACATTGTTAAAAGATACTTTGCTTTCATTAAAATAACATTTTAAGTTTTTAAAAGCGCCTATCGGCGATAATTATTCATAATTTAGGTGCAAAATTATTCAATATTTTAATAAGTTGGTTAAAATTGAGATTAATTTTGTATAATTTCCACACAAAGCGTGCTTTTATTTCTGGAAAACTCTGATATAGTCCACTTTCATGGTTATAGGCAGTGCACTTTCGTCAACACCTTCCATACCACCCCAGTCGCCACCCCAAGCCAGGTTCAGGATAGGATAGAAGGCATAGTGGAATGGCCACTCGTCCTGACTCTCACCCATCTCAGCCTTGGTAGCAGCCAACTGCACCTTTCCATCCACAAAGGTAGTGATACTCTCTGGGGTCCACTCGCAAGCATAAACGTGCCAGCCCTCTTCTGCCTTGTCAATGTCTAAGTGGTGCGTCTTCTGCGTACCTTTTACATGATTGTAAGCACCTGTGTGCAAAGATGATGATACATCATTAGGCACAACGCCCACCTCTTCCATAATATCTATCTCACCACATTTAGGCCAACGATATTCGCTCTTAACTGGCATCATCCAAAAAGCTGGCCACGTGCCTTTTCCCTTAGGCAACATGATGCGAGCCTCGAAGTAGCCATACTCCCATCCAGTATTTCTGTGGGCATAAACACGGCCTGAGTAGATTTTTCCATCAGATCCCTTGAAGCAATGAATCAGCAGATTTCCATCCTTAATTTCCGTCACTCGTTTGCCGTCTGCTTCGCCGTCACGATAGTTTTGCAGCTCGTTGTTCACCCAGTGGTCATCCTTTACCTCATGCGTCCATTCGTCACTCAAGGTTGCACCCTCATTAAATTCATCATGCCACACTAACTTATATCCTTCTGGTGCCACAATGTCTTCTTCACTCACTTGTTTGCTTCCACAAGCTGCCATAAGCAATCCTGCCAAGCCCAAAAACAAAACCTTCTTCATAATTATCAATGGTCAATTATCAATCGTCAATAAGTAAACGGTTTCAGTCCTTGCACAGCCTCTTTCACCGTCATCCTTCTGCCTCCATTGTCAAGGTCAATCAGCACATATTTATTATTACCCATACCCAGTTCCTTCATATAAGAAAGCTGACGCAATCCGTGACGGGAAACAATACGTTCCACCAGTGCATTATGCTCCTCCTCCTTCATGGCAAACACAATGTCGATGCAAGCCTGGTCTATGGCCAAAATGTCCGTAGAAGACAAAATTCCCACGTTAGGTGTCACCACAGGCTCAGCTGCCAAACCCTCACAATCACAAGAAACCGACATATTCCTCATTACATTCACATACGTCACGTTCTTACCGAAGAAATCGATGGTAGCTTTCGTGGATTCACTGATGCGTTCCATCAACTCTTCCATCACGATATCCCACTGGTCGGGTTGTCCAGGAGTTGTGTGAATCCACGCCTTACCGATGCGACCATCTGCACATCCGATTCCGATGTTCTTGTTGCTGCCACCGAAACCACCAGCTACATGACCTTTGAAGTGTGTTAGAGCCACCATAGAGTCATAGTTGGTCATATTCACGCCCACTGACATGTTCTTGAACCACTTGCCACCCTTTACAGGCAACAGGGCAGTGCCTTCCTCATCCATGATGTCCACATAAGCAAAATTCCATCCGTTAACCTCCAAGGTCTCGCGATGCTTCTCTGTGGTGTAGCGGTCACCTTCGTAATACGTGTTTGTCTCGATGATGTGAGCCTTAGGCAAATCCTTCTTCATCAACGCCTTCACCCATTCTCGAGGAATGATATTCGGACCGTTCTGCTCGCCAGTATGCAACTTCACACCCACCTTTCCCTGAATGTTTCCATTCACCTGCTCGTAAGCCTTAATCAGACCCTCGGCAGAAAGATCGCGGGTGAAATACACGATGGACTCATTGCCCATCCTTTCTTCGTATGGCACATAAATGTCGCCATTAATTCCTGGTTTTACGTCATTACTCATAGTCAAAAACTTTTAATCTTTTACATATATTTCGTGGTAAAGATACGGATTATTTTTGATAAAACCATTATCTTTGCATACTAAAACTTGTAAAACATGGAAATTAAACTGAAAACTGAAGTACCTTTGCTATTGCTCACGGGTTATCTGGGCAGTGGCAAGACCACATTGCTGAATCGCATATTAAGTAATGAACATGGCATCAAGTTTGCCGTGATAGTGAACGACATAGGTGAAGTGAACATCGATGCCGACCTCATTGAGAAAGGGGGCATTGTGGGGCAGAAAGACGATAGCTTGGTGGCTCTGCAGAATGGCTGTATCTGTTGTACCCTGAAGATGGATTTGGTACAGCAGCTGAGTGATATCATGCGAATGCGTCGATTCGATTATATCGTTATTGAGGCGAGTGGTATCTGCGAACCTGGTCCTATCGCCCAGACCATCTGCTCGATGGATCAGATTTATCCGCCTTATGCAGGCATTGGCAAAGTCCGTTTGGATTGTATCGTCACAGTGGTGGATGCCTTGCGTATGAAGGATGAATTTGGTGGAGGCCTCTACTTGTTGAACAATGAGATAGCCGAGGAGGATATCGAGAACCTGGTGATTCAGCAGATAGAGTTTTGCAACATCGTGTTGCTCAACAAGGCAAGTGAGGTGAGCGAGGCAGAATTACAACGCCTGACAGAAATCGTGAAGGCCCTGCAACCGCAGGCAGAGATTATCCCTTGCGATTATGGAAATGTTGAGCTGGACAAGATTCTCAATACCTATATGTTTGATTTCGATAAGGTTGCTACTTCTGCTCGTTGGATTAGTGAGGTGGAAGCTGAGTATCATGATGATGATCACGATGATCATGAGCACCACCATCATCACGAAGATGGTGATGAAGAAGAGCAAGAATCGTTAATTGTCAATGGTCAATCGTCAATTGTCAATGGTCATCACCACCACCATCACCACCACGATGATGAGGGCGAGGCTGAAGAATATGGCATTGGCACATATGTCTATTATCGTCGCCAGGCTTTGGATATGTCACGATTCGATGAGTTTGTGGCTCGTCATTGGCCCAAGAGTGTGATTCGTGCCAAAGGCCTCTGCTATTTCGACGACCAACGTGACATCTGTTATGTGTTCGAGCAGGCAGGTAAACAAGTATCGCTTCGCAATGCAGGTCAGTGGTATGCCACTATGTCTAAAGAGGAGTTAGCTGATTTGATGGAGCGTGAGCCAGGTGTGCGTCGCGATTGGGATGAGCAATATGGCGACCGAATGCAGAAGTTGGTTTTCATAGGTCAGCACCTCGATAAGGAAGCCATTGCCAGGGAGCTTGATAAATGCTTGGTTGAGTAATACATAATACTATGGAAAGAAGAAATTTTATCAAAGGCTTGGCATCAGTAGGATTGACAACCTTGTTACCTGCAGGCGCATTTAGTTCTGCATTGGTATCTTGCATGTCTGAAAATCAAATAGAAGACTATGACTTTGATAAAGTCATCGACCGCACTGGTACATGGAGTATCAAATACGGCAGAGCCACCAATGGCGAGATTCCCATGTGGATAGCTGATATGGACTTTGCCACCGATCCTTTTGTCAAAGCTGCTCTCTCGGCGCGCCTCGACCGTGATGTTATGGGCTACACCACCACCCCCCCCGAGTTTATCGATGCCATCGCCCTATGGATGGAACAATATCATGGCTATCAGGTTGACCGAGAGTGGATAAACTATGCTCCAGGAGTGATTACTGCCATGAATCAGGCTTATCTGGCATTTACCAATCCCGGTGATAAAATCATTGTGCAGCCACCAGTATATGACCATTTCAAGCTGTATATTGAACGCTTGGGACGCGTTGCTGTTGACAATCCCATGATTTTGGAGAATGGTCAGTATCACATGGATTTCGATGGTTTGGAGCAGATGATTGATGATAAGACCAAGATGCTGGTGTTGTGCAACCCTAACAATCCTTGTGGCATTCATTGGAATCGTGAAACGCTGGTTCAGTTGGCAGATATATGTGAGCGTCATGGCATTATCGTCATTTCAGATGAGATTCACAGCGACCTTACCCTTTATGGTGTTCGGCATTTGCCATTCTGCAGCGTGAGCGAGGCAGCTGCTAAGGTTGGTATGATTTTCTCTGGTCCAACTAAATCATTCAACCTGGCAGGTCTTACAGGCACTGCTTTTTGCATCATTCCCGATCAGACCAAGCGCGAGAAGTATGTCTCCTGGCTAAAAAACAGCAAGTTGGAAGAGCCTTCCATTCCTACACTCTTGGCAGTCATTGCCGCCTATCGCAATGATACCCGTTGGATTGAAGCCCTAAAGCATTACATCGAGGGCAACATCGAAAGGGTAGTGGAGTTCTTCTCTACGCATCAATTGGGTATGACTCCCCATCGCCCCAGCACCTCCTTCCTCGTTTGGATTGATTGTCGCAATTTGGGATTGCCTCAAGACCAACTGATGGCTCGCTTCAAAGATAAAGCCAAGGTTATCCTTAGCAATGGTGCTGGCTATGGACCAGGAGGCGAAGGCTTCGTCCGAATGAATATAGGATGTCCTCGTGCCACCCTCAACCAGGCATTGGAAAGGATTGAAAAAGAGTTTAAAGCCTAATGCGGGTTGACTCTCTTATCTGCTATCGTAAACTCTCATATTGCCTACCCCTCATCAGAATACCTCCTATCCCTCGTCGCAATATCTCGCGTAGGGGTATAGGAGATATTCCTTTCACCCATAGGAGATATTGCGACGTTCCATAGCAAAGCCTCCGACGAATGATGGCAAGTATTGAGGTGAAGCACATCAAATAGTTCCTGTAAATTGTGGCACGTCAGGCTCATAGTTTTTGTGGACAGTGATGCTGACTTTGTCACCTTGGAAGGTGAGGGTTAGGTCAAGAGCACTGATCCAGTTAACGTATTGCAAGTTGAGATGCAGGGTGTTAGAGGAATTCCAAGCATAGCTGGCAGCTACAGCAAAGTCGCCTTCGATGCCCTTGAACTTCTGCTGGGCATTCATGGAATAAGGTGGACGAGCTGGAGTCCAGGTGGTAAGCCACTGGCGGTAACCTGCAGAAAGTTCACTGCGGATGCCTTGGGCATCTGTGATGGTAATGGTGAGCTGCTTGTCGCCTTGAGTGAAGCTGATGTCACGCCAACCGAATTGATTATCAGAGAGCTTGAAGGTTTTGCCAACTAAATTCTTAGTGAAGCTGCTCTTTGCCTTGCCACTTGGAGTGGGGTAACGATAGCTTTGCAGCTTTTTCTGCAATACCTGAGAGCCCTTGTCAGCCATCAAGGCACCTGGCTGAACCGCTGAGGCGAGTACCTGTGATACTACCCAAGGATTGGGGGAGCTGCTGCATTGGGTAATGACCACCACCATGTCTTGCTTAGGCATCACCACGATGTATTGACCGAATCGTCCATCGGCACGGAAAGCACCATCCTTCGATGCTTCCCACATCTGATAGCCGTAACCTCTTCCATCACCCGTATCGATGTGGGTATGCATCATCTGATTTACCCATGCTTCGGAAATCAGTTGCTTGCCATTCCATTGGCCTTTCTGCAAAAGGAGTTGTCCCATCTTGGCGAGGCTTTCAGGTTGGATGAAGAGTCCCCATCCACCAGTAGTGATGCCTTCCGGACTCTCTTCCCATGACACCTTCTCTATATGTAAGTCTTTGAAAATCTTTTCTTGTAGGTAGGCAAAGACTGTCTTGCCTGTCACTTGTTGCACAATGGCACTGAGCAGGTAAGTGCAGAGGGAATCATATTTGAATTGCTTGCCTGGGGTGCTTACTGGTTTGGCAAGCAAAGGCTGAAGCCAATGGGTATTCTCTGCTCGCAGGTTGCCATCAGGATTGATGCCTGATGCCATAATGAGAAGGTCGTGGATGGTCATAGCTGCCAATTCGGGAGTGACTTCTGCCGGTAGTTTTCCAGGGAAAAAGGTAGCTACACGATCGGTCACCCTGAGAAGGTTGGCATCTACCGCCAAACCTACAGCTGCACTAACGAAAGTCTTGGAGCAAGAATACTGCGTGTGTTGGTACTCGGCTTTGAAAGGTTCAGGATAAACTTCTGCGATAACCTTGCCGTGACGCAACATCATTACACTATGGATATCAGTCTGTGGAATCGCAAACAGGGAGTCAAGCAGGGCTGATACAGTTGATGAAGGTACACCCTGGCGTTCAGGGGTGGAACGAGGCAGGTCGTTCACTTGTGCACATACGTTACTGGCAAGCAGTAAAAGAGCCAGTATGGAGTTGATAAATTGTTTCTTCATGGTCGTAATATTTGATTTTTGATGCGAATATAAGCAGTTTTTCTCGTAAAACATCATAAAATGGGGTAAATTTTTGGGATTTTGTTTCAAACAGCGTAATTTTGCAGTTTTGAAATTACAATCTTGAACGATGTTAAGAATAGCAGTACAATCTAAAGGTCGTCTGTATGACGAAACGATGTCTTTCCTGGCGGAATCAGACATCAAGTTGAATTTAATGAAACGAACACTTTTGGTGCAGTCGAGCAATTTCCCCCTGGAGGTGCTTTTCCTGCGCGACGATGATATTCCCCAGACGGTAGCCAGTGGTGTGGCAGATATAGGTATTGTGGGGGAGAACGAGTTTATGGAACGCGACGAAGACGCTGATATCGTGAAGCGATTGGGTTTCAGCAAATGCCGTTTGTCATTGGCGGTTCCCAAGAGTGTGGATTACCAAGGTGTGCAGTGGTTCGAGGGTAAGAAAATAGCTACCAGCTATCCTGTGATTCTGCGTAAGTTCTTGGAAGAAAAGGGTGTGCAAGCCGATATTCATGTGATTACGGGCTCTGTGGAGATTAGTCCGGGCATCGGCTTGGCTGATGCGATATTCGATATTGTGAGCTCTGGCTCTACGCTGGTGAGCAATCACCTGAAAGAGGTGGAGGTGGTGATGCAGAGCGAGGCTCTGCTGATAGGCAACCGAAATATCTCTGAGGAGAAACGTGCCGTACTGGATGAGTTGTTGTTCCGCATTGATGCAGTGAGGGCAGCTGAGGATAAGAAATATGTGCTGATGAATGCACCAAAGGAGAAGTTGGAAGAGATTATTGCTGTGTTGCCAGGTATTAAGAGTCCAACGGTGATGCCATTGGCTGAGGAGGGTTGGTGCTCTGTGCATACAGTACTTGACCAGAAGCGTTTTTGGGAGATTATCGGTAAGCTGAAGGAGCTTGGTGCTCAGGGAATACTGGTGATCCCGATAGAGAAGATGATTGTGTGAAGATTTACAATTTACGATTGACAATTTAAGATTGACTATTTGATAGATAAGATGATAATAATAAATAATCCGGAAAGAAAGGAATGGAGTGAGTTGCTGAGGAGACCCATGATGGATACTGGGCGACTGCATGATAAGGTTCGTGGCATCCTGGATGATGTGAAAGCAAATGGGGATGAAGCTGTACTGAAGTATGAGGAAACCTTTGACCATGTGCAGCTGACAAGCCTTGCTGTGACGGAGGCTGAGATGGAGGAGGCTGAAGGACTGGTATCAGAGGAGCTGAAAGCTGCCATCAAGCTGGCAAAAGAGAATATCGCCAAGTTCCATCAGGCACAGCGCTTTGCTGGCATTCAGGTGGAGACACAACCTGGGGTGTGCTGTTGGCAGGAGTCGGTGGCCATTGAAAAGGTGGGTCTCTATATCCCAGGCGGTACGGCTCCGTTGTTCTCAACGGTGTTGATGCTGGCTGTCCCTGCTCAGATAGCTGGTTGTAAAGAGATTGTGCTATGTACCCCTCCTGCTCGAAATGGCAAGGTGCATCCTGCCGTTCTGTTTGCTGCCCATACAGCTGGCGTGAATCATATATATAGGATAGGTGGTGTCCAAGCTATTGGTTCTATGGCCTATGGTACAGAAACCGTACCTCAGGTGTATAAAATATTCGGTCCAGGTAATCAATATGTTACAGCAGCCAAGCAGTTGGTGAGCATGGGAGATGTGGCGATAGATATGCCAGCTGGTCCGTCTGAAGTGTTGGTATTGGCTGATGAGACAGCTAATCCTGTGTTTGTGGCTGCCGACTTGCTGAGTCAGGCTGAGCATGGGGTGGATAGTCAGGCGATGTTGGTGACAACCTCTACTGAGTTGCAACAAGCTGTGAAAGAGGAAGTAGAGCGTCAGTTAAAGGCTCTGCCTCGCCAGGAGATTGCGGAAAAGTCATTGGCAAATAGCAAACTGATTGTAGTACCTACTATGGATGAAGCCATTGAGATGACTAACGAGTATGCACCAGAGCATCTGATTATTCAGACTAAAGACTATCGTGAGGTGGCGAAACGCATTGTCAATGCTGGCTCTGTGTTCTTGGGGCATTATGCATGTGAAAGTGCTGGTGACTATGCCTCTGGTACCAATCATACCTTGCCTACCAATGGTTATGCGAAGGCGTATAATGGTGTGAACCTCGATAGCTTCTGCCGTAAGATTACCTATCAGGAACTTACGGCTCAAGGTATTGGCCATATTGGCCCTGCTATTGAAGTGATGGCTGAGAATGAGCAGCTGGATGCACATAAGAATGCTGTAAGCGTGAGACTGATTGACAATCGTCAATCGTCAATTGTCAATTGTCAGCGCTCAATCAACAATCTGGTTCGCCCCAACATTCTATCCCTCGCCCCTTACTCTTGCGCCCGCAATGAATATAGTGGGGTAGATGCCAGTGTGTTCCTCGATGCCAATGAGAATCCGTATAATGGACCAATCAATAGATATCCTGATCCGTTGCAGACAGAGTTGAAGCACGAGATTGCAAAGGTTAAGGGCGTGTCAGAAGACCGTATATTCTGTGGAAATGGCAGTGATGAGGCCATCGACCTGGTATATCGCATCTTCTGTAATCCAGGAATGGACAATGCTGTGGCGATAGATCCAAGCTATGGCATGTATCAGGTGTGTGCCGACATCAATGATGTGGCATATCGCAAGGTACAACTTGATACCAATTATCAGTTCCATGCTGATGATTTGTTGAAAGCTGCAGATAATCATACAAAATTGATGTTTATTTGTACACCGAATAATCCTACGGGCAATGACATGAGTCATGCAGAGGTGGAGAAGCTGTTGCAAAACTTCTGGGGCATTGTGGTGGTGGATGAGGCCTATATTGACTTCTCCGAACAGCCATCTTTTACCAAATTGTTGGATAAGTACCCTAACTTGATTGTTTTGCAGACCTTCTCGAAAGCTTGGGGCTGTGCAGCCATTCGTTGTGGTATGGCGTTTGCCTCGCCTGAGATTATCGGACTGTTCAACAAGGTGAAGTATCCGTATAATGTGAACATGCTCACGCAACGTCATGCATTGGAGGCTCTGCGCAATGCCCAGCAGACCAAGGAATGGGTGAAAATCTTGAAAGAAGAGCGTACTCGCCTGATGCAGCTTTTTGCTGAGTTATCATTGACGGAGCAGGTATTCCCATCGGATTCCAATTTCTTCCTGGCTCGCGTGACGGATGCGAATGCCATTTATAAGTACTTGGTGAGTGAGGGCATCATTGTGAGAAATCGCAATAGTGTGACACTGTGTGGCAATTGCCTGCGTATTACGATTGGTACGCCTGAAGAAAATGATACACTGATTAAAGCACTGAAAAGATGGAAGAGTTGAATAATAATGGTCACTTTTTGGAGCAGCGAGGGCAGAGCGATGCTTGCATCGGCTATGCCGAGTCGCGACAAAATAGGAGCGAAGCTCACTTGTCAATCGTCAATGGTCAATCGTCAATGGTCAATCGTCAACGACTGCTCTTTATTGACAGAGACGGCACATTGGTGCTTGAACCACCTGTGGATTATCAGCTGGATGCGTTCGAGAAGCTACACTTCTATCCAAAAGTGATGAAGAACTTAGGCTTTATCCGCAGCAAGCTTGACTTCTGCTTCGTGATGGTGACCAACCAAGACGGCTTAGGTACCAGTTCGTTTCCGTCAGAGACATTCTGGCCTGTACATAACTTTGTGATGCAGACGTTGGAAGGGGAGGGCATTGTTTTCGATGAGGTATGCATTGACCCATCGATGCCAGAGGAACACTCTCCCAACCGCAAACCTCGCACTGGGATGCTCAAGCATTATATGAATAATGAGCAGTATGATTTGGCACACAGCTATGTGATTGGTGACAGACCTACTGATGTTGAGTTGGCTAAGAACTTAGGTTGTAAGGCCATTCTGCTGCAACCAGATATGTCTTGTTTGGAGACAAAACCCGAACTGAAGGATGTCTG
Organism: Bacteroidaceae bacterium; assembly: GCA_017534535.1. GTDB lineage: Bacteria > Bacteroidota > Bacteroidia > Bacteroidales > Bacteroidaceae > Bacteroides. The sequence continues at coordinate 113,465 of JAFXVZ010000037.1, forward strand.
CGCCCTTGTTACAGATGATTGGGACAAAGTGGCTGAGTTCCTGTTTGCAGGGGAACGCCAGGCGGAGGTAAGGCGCACCACCAAAGAGACGGATATCCGTGTGTCAGTAAACTTGGATGGGCATGGGGATTGTGTCATCAATACAGGCTTAGGCTTCTTCGACCACATGCTGGAGCAGATTGGCAAACATGGAGGCATTGACTTGACCATTGATGTCAAGGGTGACCTTTATGTAGATGAGCATCACACCATTGAAGATACAGCATTGGCATTGGGCGAGTGTCTGTATCAGGCCTTAGGCAGCAAGCGAGGCATTGAACGCTATGGCTATTGTTTGCCGATGGACGATTGCCTATGTCAGGTTTGTCTTGACTTTGGCGGCAGACCTTGGTTGGTGTGGGATGCTGAATTCAAGCGTGAGAAGATAGGGGAGATGCCAACAGAGATGTTCCTGCATTTCTTCAAGTCATTGAGTGATGCAGCTAAGATGAATCTGAATATCAAAGCAGAAGGTCAGAATGAACATCATAAGATTGAAGGAATCTTCAAGGCGTTTGCCCGTGCTATGAAAATGGCGATAAAACGAGATATCTATCACTACGAGCTTCCCTCCTCAAAAGGAACGTTATAAAAAAGGCTGCAGAAATGCAGCCTTCATTGTTCATTGTTCATTGTTATGCTTCGCATCAATTTTAGATAAATCACTCACGTTCGGGATAGACCAAGCAAGCTTGGCTCTCCTCTCGCTTAATCATGATTTTGTCGCGACTCGGCATAGCTCAAGCAAGCTTGGCTCTGCCCTCGCTGCTCCAAAAAGTCATTCTTCATTCTTCATTCTTCATTAATTTCGCCAACCCTCCCTCGCTGGTTTCTTTGTAGAGAGAAGGCAGGTCATGGCCGGTTTTGTTCATCACATCTACCACACGGTCGAAGGAAACACGGTGGTGTCCATCGGTAAAGGTGGCATAGATGTTGGCATCCAAAGCACGGGCAGCAGCGTAAGCATTACGCTCGATGCAAGGAATCTGCACCAAGCCACAAACAGGGTCGCAAGTCATGCCCAAGTGATGCTCCAATCCCATTTCAGCTGCATATTCAATCTGATAAGGACTGCCTCCAAAGAGTTGGCAAGCAGCAGCTGATGCCATAGCACAGGCTACACCCACCTCACCTTGACAACCCACATCGGCACCTGATATAGAAGCGTTTTCCTTGACGATATTACCAATCAGTCCGGCAGTTGCCAAAGCTCGCAAGATGCGTGTATCGCTAAAATCATGCGTCAGATGCAGGGAGTAGAGCACGGCTGGCAATACACCGCAACTACCACAGGTAGGTGCAGTAACAATCATACCACCAGAGGCGTTTTCCTCGCTCACAGCCAAGGCGTATGCAAACACCATACCCCTGGAACGCAGGGTACCCTGATAGCCCTTTGCCCTCAGATAGTAAGTGATGGCCTTGCGTCGCAGGTTCAGCGGACCAGGCAACACACCCTCGGCCTCAAGGCCTCGTTCAATGGCAGCTTTCATCACTGTCCACACCTCTTGCAGGTAGTCCCAGATATCGGTGTCCTCGTACTTGGCTACATATTCCCAGTAGCTTCTGCCTGTTCGCTCGCACCATTCCAGGATGTCTGTCATGCTGGTCATAGGGTAAATGTCGCCGATATCGTTCATCCCTACAGGACCTTCCTCTGTTTCAAGTGCTCCACCTCCCACACTATACACCGTCCAGTCTTCCGTAACGTGCTCATCCTTATCGATTGCCTTGAAATTCATGCCATTGGGATGGAAGGGTAGAAAGACCTTTGGTTGCCAGACAATCTGAACAGGAGCTACAGGCTCCAACTCTTCCATGATGGCTACATCGGTCAAGTGTCCCTTGCCAGTGGCCGCTAAGCTGCCATAGAGGGTCACCTTGAAGCGGAAGGCATCAGGATGGCGCTCCTTAAATAGTTGGGAGGCTTGCTTGGGGCCCATAGTATGACTACTTGAAGGCCCCACGCCAATTCTGTATATTTCCTTTATACTCTTCATTCTTCACTCTTCACTCTTTATTCTTCATTCTTCATTCTTCCTGTTTCCTGTATAATTGTAATGAAGTCGTTTGTTTGTTGCCTGAAGGAGTCGTTTCCTCAAATGTCCACACCATCGTGTTGCCGCTCTTGTCAAACGAGACAACATGATCAGCCTTCATCTCCTGATGCCTGAATCGCTCCAGGAAGTCTTTCCTCGCCATTTCTTTTCTGATTTCCAGGCTGTCTTTCATACGTTCCAAAGCTGACTGTGGGAAACTGCTCGTGTCAAAGTCAAAGGAAAGCATTTCTGCGTTATTGAAATCGACGTAAGATGTCAGTAAGTTGCCTTCCAGTTCCCACTGCCCTTTCGTGAGGATGGTCGTTGGGATCAAAAGCAAGACCTCTTTCTGCTCCACTGCGAGTAGAAGCTGCGCCTGAAGTTCTATGCCCCAAGTCCTTTCGAAGGTGTTGTCCGCATGGTACACGATGGTATCCTTGTTCACCAGCCATGTGCCAATAATCAAATCGGCTAAATCCTGCTGTGAAACATGCTCCGAATTTTGCTTGATATATTTTTCTATATCCTCGTCGGTAATGTCCATCAGCAGTTTGTTCTCGCGGTTCAGCCTTTCCAGCTTAGAAACAGCATTCTGATAGGCATTTTTTCGGGTAAAATAACGCTTGATATAGAGCGTTGTCAATTTATGTGCGAAAACCTGCTTCATCACTTGTCGCCGGGCTTCGGGGAGCAGAACGCCGTCGTAATCGATGGCGGTTGAGTGCAACTCGTACAGAAAGTCCTCGTATGCATCCTTGCCGATCGGACGGCGGAACATGGGAGCATCCTCCATCACTTTCATTAGCGAGCGGCGCACGTAGTAGCATGACTGCACATTGTCGTAGAACTGGTTGTTCCCCAGGTTCATGCGGGTATCGATACCGCTGTTGAAGGCGTTCTCCTTTGTGTCGGCTGTCCATTCCTTCACCACCGTAGGATCGTCGTACAGATACTTGAACGCCATATCCAGTGTGTCCATTGGTAGCAAGTCGATCAGTTCCTGATGGGTAGATACATACATGGTCACTCTGAACAGACTGTCCTCCAGTTGTATCTCGTCCTTGAGTCCTTGCGTAATCTCATCGATGTCGCACACCGCCATGATGGCCGTCTCGCGTTGAGCAGCCCGCTGATGGGCGTCCTCCACCTTGTCGTTCACGAAGAAGGTCAACCCCACACCGATAGCAGTACCGACGATGGTTAGCAGCAGTTCCTTGAGCCATCCCTTTCCTGTCAGATTGCGCCCGAACTTAGGCAATTTGAATTTCACGTTCATTCTTCATTCTTTTCTGTTCATTGTTCACTGTTCATTCTTCATTCTTTACTGTTCATTGATACTCATCTCATTAATCAGTCTTTGCGCTCCACCCAACTTGTCAATCACGAACAGCACATAGCGGATATCCACAGCGATGCAACGCTGCAGGTTATCATCGAAATTGATGTCACCACTCAGTGATTCCCAGTTGCCGTCGAAAGCAATGCCAATCAACTCACCGTTGTCATTCATCACAGGGCTACCAGAGTTACCGCCAGTAATATCGTTGGTAGTCAGGAAGCAAGCTGGCAATGAACCATCCTTCATAGCATAACGGCCAAAGTCACGCTTCTCCAACAGCTCCTTCAGCTTAGCAGGCACCACGAACTCAGGATCGTCAGGATTCTCTTTCTGCAACACACCATCGCCAGTAGTATAATACTTGTAGTGCACACCATCCTTAGGGTCGTATGACTTCACATTGCCATAAGTAAGACGCATGGTGAAGTTAGCATCAGGATAGGATGGGGTAGGCAGCTTCATCTCGTTCAGACCACGGATAAAAGCCTTGTGCAGCAGAGACAAATCCTCTGTTGATGAATAAGCCGCAGCGGCATTCATTATGCAATCCATAATAGAACGTGTGTTGGCCAGCGATGGATCCTTGTCGATAGCCTTGACGGTAGGCTTTTTCAGGAACTTATTCAGGTTTGCTTCGTTGGCGAAAATGGAATTGTTATAGATATTATCTACGTAAGCATCCACATTACCCTTGAAATCACGTTGGATGGTCTGGTAGAAGCTGGGCAGCTCACTGTTGCTGAGCGCCTTGTTCAGTCCTGGAATCATGGCCTTTGCCACCAGGCGATCCACCTCGTGGTCATAGTTCTTGTTGTGGATTTGTGCAAATGCCTGGCGCAGTTCCTCTTTGGCTTCTTCTATTCCTGCATTATCCTTGTTCTTGATGGCTTCCTTCATCTTATCCATCATCTCCACAGGCGTTCTGAATTCGATGGCGCTGTAGAACTCGCTCAGGTAGTCCACCCAGCGTGATGCAGGCATGGACTCTGCAATAATGTTATTGATTTTGTCAACCACACCTTCGTATTCAGGCTTGCCTTGTGCGAAAGCCTTGAACTGCTTCTCTATTTCAGCCTTGGTTTCCAGTACCTTGTTGTCGATAATGGCCTGGTTCATACCAATGGAATTCTTCCAGTAGTTGCTGCTGCCTGCAAACTTGCTGGCATACTGGATGCGGGTCTTGTCACTCTTCGCCATCGCCTCACGCAACACATCCAGGCGGATGGTACGCATATCGATGCGAGACTGGTTGGTGGTGTACATACGCTCAGTCACCTCTGACTCAGTGAGGTAACGACTGGTACTGCCAGGGAAGCCCAAAATCATGGCATAGTCGCCTTCGTTCAGGCCCTTGATGGAAATCTTCAGGTACTTAGGCGTCTTCAGCGGCACGTTGTCGGGAGAATAGTCGGCTGGCTCACCATTTTGGTCGGCATAAATGCGGAAAACGGAGAAATCACAAGTGTGACGAGGCCACATCCAGTTGTCCGTTTCACCGCCAAACTTACCAATGCTTGATGGAGGAGCTGCCACCATGCGCACATCATTGTAAACTTTGTAATAGATGAGGTAGAACTTGTTGCCTGCATAGAATGGCAGTGCCTGTGCCACAATACCAGGCTTGCCGTTCAGGTCGCTCTTCTCAAGCTCTTCTTGCGCCAACTTATTCAGGTAAGCACGTGTCATCGAGTTGATTTCAGTTACCACACCACTCTTGATTTGCTCATTCACCAGGTCGGTGATATCCACCATGCGATGTACAAAGCGGAAAGAGAGGCGCTGGTTAGGTAGTTCATCTGCCAAGGTCTCAGCCCAGAAACCATCTGTAAGGTAGTCGTGCTCCACAGAGCTATGTGACTGGATGGCACCATAGCCACAGTGGTGGTTGGTCAGAACCAGTCCGTTGGGAGAGATTATCTCGCCCGTGCAACCACCTCCAAAGATGCCCACAGCATCCTTGAGGGATACGCCATCAGGGTTGTAAATGTCAGAGGCATCAAGTTTTAACCCCTGTTTCTTCATCATATCAATACTGTTTTGCTGCTGCATGAGCTGCAATAACCACATACCTTCATCGGCTTTCGCACCCCCAACAAGGACCGTTGCCAATGCTACAATAATTAAGACTTTGACTTTCATATTCTAAAGATGTTTAAAATTTCAGCAAAGATAGTACTTTATATTGAATAAAACAATATATTTGCCATCGACATCAACATAAACATACGGTGGTTATGATAAAAAAGACGTTAAGTCAGTTATTTTTAGGGGTTTCACTGGTGGCTGCATTTGCTTCATGCAGCAGTGCCTATCAGATAGCCGGAAAGTCGGACATCAATAGCCTTGATGGCAAGAAGCTGTATCTCAAGACATTGTCAGAGAGCGGCTGGATGCCTGTTGACTCTGCTTCCGTGGAGCATGGTCTGTTCTCTATGGAAGGCGTGTCAGATTCCACCATCATGGTGTCACTCTACATGGATGACGAGAACATTATGCCACTGATCCTGGAGAACGGCTTCATCCAAGTGTCCATCACCACGGGTGAGACTCGCGCCTCGGGTACACCACTGAACAATGCCCTTTATAATTTCTTCGACCGCCGTAATGACTTGGTGCAGCAGATGGATAACCTCGACCATCGTGAGGCGCAACTGGTAATGAATGGTGCCAACATCGACGAGGTGCATGCACAGATGGAGCGTGAGAGTGAAGACTTGACGCGCAGAATGAATGACTACATCATTTCCTTCATCAAGGACAATTATAACAATGTACTGGGTCCCAGTGTATTTATGATGATGTGTGGCTCCATGCCTTATCCTATGATGACAGATCAGGTGGAGGATATCATGCGTAGTGCCCCGACTATTTTCAAGCAGCACCCCCTGGTACAGGAGTTCATCTCCAAGGCACAGGAAAACATGAAACTGATGGAAGAGCATCAACGCCTCCAGCAGAATATTGCCGAGAAAGAACGTGCCGGCATCAATGCTGCCAATCAGTAATCAACCTTCATTTAGAATGCCGTTGCCTTTATCGGTTTGTGCATGATGTTGCTATCGTGCCACCGTATTCTGGTATGGAGACCTGCTTTGCAGGCTGAGGGTCTTCTGGACATACACCTCTGATAAAGTACTTGCCATTGGCGCTGGCGATGTTGTTCTTGTTCTTGCGCAGGTTGATGCCCAACGCGGTTTCCTGTGTTGACATACTCTGTAAGTTTTTAAGTTAAACAAATGGGTTGATGTAGTGAGATCTCATGACTGCAATTGTTGTGCAAGGAGAATGCAGAGCTGAGCCCGCTCGAGCTATGCTGAGCCGCAGCCAACAATCGCACCTTGCAATTCCTAATTGCAAGTGCAAAGATAATAAAAATTTTGATATGTTTCACAAAATGGCAAAAATATTTTTCGACTTTTTTTTGAAATGTTAAAAATTTAATTTTCATCCGCTCCAACTAAACTGCCAGTCTTATCCGACAAAATGAGCCATCCGCTTCGTGCAGATGGTTTATCGGCTCATTTTGATTATAAAAGACAAAGTGAAAGAGGGCATTCGGGGCGCTCGCTAACCAGTGTTGCATTGTTGCATGTTGCATTGTTGCATTTGCATTTTCAATTTTTCATTTCATCAAATAGATAATTTGTTTCTATATATTTATATTAATAATATTATTAATATTATTAATATAAATATATAGAGGTTGAAACACCTATTTTTGCCACCTCTTTTCACCCCTCAAACAAAAAAACGAAATGCAACAATGCAACAATGCAACAAATTGAAAAAGTTAATGATATTTCCTGCTTATCTCAAAAATGATTCATTGTCTTTGTTGCATATTCATGTCTTTTCCTGATGTGGTTGACAACCGTTTTACTGAACAAGTTGACACTTTACTGGAATCGTTGACACCTTTACTGAAATCATAAACTAAAACGAATCTCAAATTGGGAAACGAATTATTGTTGAAAAATAGGGTAACCTACATCATTGTACTTTTTCTGACTAAAGCTATATGATTTTTTTCTGTGTTATGCTGACTCGAATAGGCAAAATGCATTATCAGAAATTATTTTTTAAGTTAATTATTGCATGAAACAGGAATACAGCATTGAACTCATAGAAGAGTATGATTATGAAGAGGAGTAGTGTTTTTGGAGGAAAGGTGTTCAAGAGTCAATCGTCAAAATCGCAAGACAGTTTCGTTGTCTTTTCGTATTGTTGATCGTATTCACGAGGTCTTACAGGCAAAAGGTCTTAAGCAGAAAGATCTGGCACAGAAACTCGGTAAGAGCGAGGCAGAGGTTAGTAGATGGATGCGTGGCACCGGCGAATAACAAAAAAGGCTGCAGCTGCAGCCTTTTAACTCAATCAAACATACTCTTGAACTTCTTGAAGATTCTTTCTTTTACTGAACTTGAAGGACGGAAGTTGTCGCTGTCCTGCATCTGCTCCATCGCCTTCTTCTCGTCACGACTCAAAGTCTCAGGGATATAGACACTGACGTTCACCAAGAGGTCACCTGTGCCATAACCGTTGACATCAGGCAGACCCTTGCCACGCAGTCGCAATACCTTGCCGGGTTGTGTGCCAGGCTCAATCTTCACCTTTACCTTGTTGTCCACCGTAGGAATCTCTACGGTGCCACCCAAGGTAGCTGTAGGAACGCTCAGCAGGAGGTTATATACCAAATCGTTCTCATCACGAATCAGTTCCTTGTCCTTCTCTTCCTCCACCACGATGAGCAGGTCGCCAGGAATACCGTTATGCTTGCCGGCATTACCCTTGCCACTCATGGAGAGCTGCATGCCCTCAGCTACACCTGCTGGAATCTTTACGGTTACGGTCTCTTCCCCCATCACGATGCCGTCGCCACTGCAGTGGGTACACTTGTTCTTGATGACATGACCTTCGCCGCCGCAAGTAGGGCAGGTGGTCTGTGTCTGCATCGTACCCAAGATGGTCTGCTGGGTACGGATCACCGTACCACGACCCTTACAAGTAGGACAGGTCTCTGTGCCACCATTGCCCTCGGCACCACTACCATGACAATGCGGACAAGCCACATATTTCTTCAGTTTGAACTTCTTCTCAACACCCGTAGAAATCTCCTTCAGGTTGAGCTTGACACGCACACGAAGGTCGGAGCCACGGAACTTGCGCTGCTGGCCACCGCCACTGCTACTGCCTCCGAAGCCACTGAAGCCTCCGAAACCACCACGACCACCGAAGATATCACCAAACATGCTGAAGATATCATCCATAGACATGCCGCCTCCGAAGCCACCTCCGAACGGACCACCGTTGCCTGCTGCACCACTCACACCAGCTTTGCCAAACTGGTCGTAACGCTGGCGCTTGTCAGGATCAGAAAGCACGCTATAGGCCTCTGCAGCCTCCTTGAACTTCTCCTCAGCCTCTTTGTTGCCAGGATTACGGTCAGGATGATACTGGATGGCCTTTTTCTTGTAGGCTTTCTTGATCTCGTCAGCTGACGCGGTCTTCTCAACACCTAATATCTCGTAGTAACTTTTTTCTTCCATCTGTTTAGTCTGTTTTTATTTGCCCACCACAACTTTCGCATGGCGTATTACCTTGTCGTTCAACATATAGCCAGTTTCCACGCAATCCAGGATCTTGCCCTTCAACTCTTCGGTAGGAGCATCGATGATGGCAATGGCATCGTGGAAATCGGTATCCAGTTCCTTTTCCTTCGTCTCGATGGCCTTTACGCCATTTTGACCGAGAATCTGAACAAATTTGTTGTAGATTAATGCCACACCCTCTTTCACGGCATCCACATCGGTGGCCTTCTGCATGGTAGTCAACGCCCTCTCCATATCATCAATCACAGGCAGAATGGCCTTGAAAGCCTTCTCACCACCATTGAGAATCAGTTCAGCCTTCTCTTTCATCGTGCGCTTGCGGTAGTTGTCAAACTCTGCAGAGAGACGCAGGTATTTGTCCTTCATCTCCTCTTGTTCTGCCTGTAGTTTCTCCACTTCAGCTTGCAGTTTCTCTTCAGGAGTCAGCTCTTTTTCAGGTTCTTTAGCCTCATTCTGAGGCTCGCCCTCTACAGGCTGTTCTTCCTCAGTAGCAGGCTGTTCAACGTTCTTCTCAACAGTTTCCTCCTCCACATTCTTCATCTCTTCCACTTTCTTTTCTTCTGAGTTCATATCGATTTTTTGCTTTTTATTCTGTTTTAGGTTAAATCTCCGTTTCATATTTCCATCCTCCTGTTTTTGTTAGCGTTGTAATAAAGTCACTTGTCAGTCAGCAAATAGCTTGCCAAAGCCGAATTATGCCACACTGTCAGCTATTTTTGCGGTACCAGTGGCAGAACCATCCCGTAGCGACAACTACTGCCACTGCGCCACAGATATAGGCGATGTTCTTGTCTAAGCCGAACGCAATAGGCGACAATATGAGGAACGACACCGTTACTACCGTCATGAACATAGCCGGTATCAGTGTGATATAGAAAAATTTACGCTGTTTTACTAAATATACTGTTTCTGTCCACAGCACGATGGTAGCCAGCGACTGGTTGGCCCATCCGAAATAGTTCCAGATAACGTTGAAGCCATTCTCGTCGGCAATGTTGAACCACAACAGACCAAGGGCAATCAGGAACAGCGGAATGCAAATCATGAAACGGTTGATAATCTTTTGTTGGCTCAGGTGCACGAACTCCGAGATGATCAGTCGCGCACTGCGGAAAGCTGTATCACCACTGGTGATGGGAGCAGCTACCACACCCAACAGGGCCAAGATTCCACCCAAAGTACCCAACCATCCTTCAGACACCAGTGTCACCACCTGGGGAGGAGCCGACTTGAGCGAAGCACCCAGCGCTTCTGCAGCACCACCATAGAAGAAATAGGATGAAACAGCTGCCCAAATCAGAGCGACCACACCTTCGGCAATCATGGCACCATAGAAGATGGGGCGTCCTTGCTTCTCATGCTGCATACAACGCGCCATCAATGGGCTTTGGGTAGCATGGAAACCACTCAGTGCACCACAGGCAATGGTGATGAACAAGCACGGGAAGATAGGTCCTGCCGATGGTTTCATATTATCCAGTCCGTCCCACACCTCAGGGATGTTGGGCATATCCTTGATGAGTACCACGGAAAGGGCTACTGCCATGAACATCAGTGAGAAAGCAAACAAAGGATAGATGCGGCCAATGATTTTGTCGATAGGCAACATCGTGGCGATGATGTAATAGAAGAAGATGATGAGACACCAAATCATCACCATCTGTGTGCCACCACCCATCTTGTCGCCCAAGATCATGGCAGGGCTATATACGAACACAGTGCCCACCATGAGCAGCAGGAACACCGAGAACACCAGCATGATTTTCTTGGCTGTGCCACCTAAGTATTTGCCTACCAGCTCAGGCACTCCCACACCATCATGACGGACGGAGAGCATGCCACAGAGGTAGTCGTGCACAGCACCAGCAAAGATGCATCCAAACACGATCCATAAGTAAGATGATGGACCAAACTGGGCACCCATGATGGCACCGAAGATAGGACCAGTGCCGGCAATGTTGAGAAACTGAATCATAAACACTTTCCAGCCAGGCAGTGGGATATAGTCCACACCATCAGCATGAGAATAGGCAGGGGTAGGGCGATTGTCGGGAGCAAATAGCTTTTCCACAAACTTTCCATACACCAAATAACCGATCAATAATGCCACTAAGGCAATAAAAAACGATACCATATTATTTTTTGATTTACGAATTTAGGTGCAAAGTTAAAGATTTATTATCTTTGTACCCAAAATATAGCGAAAGATTATGAAGAAATATCTTATTTTATTAGCTAAGCTCATCGTTTTTGCACTTGGAGCTGCCTTTTTTATGGTGGTTTTGATGGTTCCATTCGCCTTATCAGGATGGGTAGATGTGAACAACCCCGAGCGATGGGCCATATTGGTCCTCGAAGTCATCCAGCTGATATCTGTATTACTTCCAGCCTGGCTCATTATCCACTATTGGGATGAGGTGCCATTTGTCACCAATATGGGCTTCTGCCTGCGGGGCAGGGGCAAGGATTTGCTCTGTGGCTTGGGCGTAGCAGCTGCCATCTATGCCATTGGCTATATCGTATCCCTCATTGCTGGGTGGATTCGCATCGATGGTGTGCATTTCGACCCCTCTTACCTGATATTGCAGTTTGTGTTCTACATCATGGTGGCCGTAATGGAGGAGTCCATGATGCGAGGCTTCGTGCTTGGCCACATGCTCGATACAGGCATGAATAAGTTCCTGGCACTTGTCGTCTCTGCCTTCCTTTTTGCTTGTCTGCATCTGGGCAATCCTGGTATGACCCACTTCTCGCTGTTCAACCTTACGTTGGCAGGCATCCTGCTCGGCGTGGCCTATATCTATACCCGCAACCTGTGGTTCCCCATCAGCTTGCACTTGTTCTGGAACTTCATCCAAGGACCCATCTTGGGCTATGACGTGAGTGGCATAGGCGAGGAGGACACCCTGTTGAAGCTGAATATCTCCGACAATACACTGATGAACGGAGGCGACTTCGGCTTCGAGGCTTCTTTGCCTTGCACCATCCTGATGATAATAGCCACAGGCCTGATTATCTATTATTTTGAAACCAAAAAAGTGAAATATGAAGAAGCAACTGTTGTTTTGGATGAGTCTGCTAATGATGACATCCTGTATGACCTCGGGGGAGACGAAGACGGTGGAACTGAGAGTAATTGAAACCAGTGATGTGCATGGTAGTTTCTACCCCTACGACTTTATCAACCGCAAGGATGTAAAGGGTAGCCTGGCACGAGTGCATACCTATGTAGAAGGCCTTCGTCAGCAGTATGGCGACAACGTGTTGCTGTTCGACAACGGCGATATCCTGCAAGGACAACCCTCCGCCTATTACTACAACTATATCGACCAGCAGTCGCGCCATCTGGCAGGCGAGATGCTGAGCTTCATGGGCTTTGATGCAGGCAATATGGGCAACCACGATGTGGAGGTGAGCCGTCCTGTGTTCGACCGTTGGGCCAACGATTGCGACTTCCCCATATTGGGAGCCAATATCATAGAGACAGCCACCGGGAAGCCCCATTTCAAGCCTTATGTGGTGTTCAAGCGCGAAGGTGTGAAGATAGCCGTGTTGGGCATGATCACCCCAGGCATTCCTGCGTGGCTCTCCGAGAACCTGTGGGAAGGTCTGCGCTTCGACGATATGGAAGAGACTGCCCGCAAGTATATACCCATCCTGAAAGAGAAAGAAAAGGCCGATGTGGTGATAGGCTTGTTCCATACAGGCGATGAGGCCGAGTGGCTCAGTGGCATCTATCGCGAGCATGCAGCAGCAGAGGTGGCTGAGCGTGTCCCAGGCTTCGATGTGATACTCTTTGGCCACGACCACAGCCGGGATTGCCGTAAGATTGTCAATGTGGCAGGCGATAGCGTGTTGCTCGTCAATCCAGGAAATGCAGCCCATCAGGTGAGTGATGTCACCATCAAGGTCAATGTTGAGAAAGGCAAGGTGGTAAGTAAGGAGGTTGAAGGACAGCTGGTTTCAGTGGATAACCTGCCTGTGAGCCAAGCCTTCATGCAACAGTTCTCTAAGCAGTACAATGATGTTACTAATTTTATATCCAAGAAGATAGGTCACTTTGCTTCAACCATTACTACACGTCCTGCCTACTTTGGTCCTTCGGCTTTTATCGACCTGATACATTCCCTTCAGTTAGCATTGACAGGTGCAGATATTTCCTTCGCAGCTCCCTTGTCGTACGATGCTCAAATCAAGGAGGGTGATGTGTTCGTGAGTGATATGTTCAACCTCTATAAGTATGAGAATATGCTCTACACGATGGACTTGACGGGTCGTGAAATCTTGGGGGCACTGGAGTATTCCTATGACCTTTGGATTAATCAGATGAAGTCGAAAAACGACCATGTGTTGCTGATGGATGTGGCACAGGAGAATGCGGGCGATGGTTTTAATAAGTTCAAGAACCCGATGTTCAATTTCGACTCTGCTGCAGGCATCATCTATGAGGTGGATGTCACGAAACCTGCAGGGCAAAAGGTGAATATTTTGAGTATGGCAGACGGTAAGCCTTTTGAATTGGATAAACATTACAAAGTGGCGATTAACTCTTATCGTGGAAATGGTGGTGGTGAGCATCTGACCAAAGGCTCAGGCATTCCTCATGATGACCTCATCAAGCGAGTGATTGTCTCCACAGACAAGGATTTACGTTATTATCTGATGGAATATATCGAGCAGCATCCTGATGTAAATCCGCAACCGCTGAATCAGTGGAAGTTGGTACCAGAAGAATGGGCAAAGCCCGCTTCAGAACGAGATTATAAGCTGTTATTCAAAGATTAAGCAAAAATGGCAAAGTTGGTGAAAAGAGAGTATCGTACTCCGTTCATATTAGTCACATTATTGTTTTTCATTTGGGGATTCGCCCGCGCGATAATGGATGTGCTCAACAAGCACTTCCAGATGGAGATGGGTATTTCCATCTCTCAATCCACGTGGGTTCAGGGTACCTTTTTCTTGGGTTATTTCCTGTTCGCTTTACCTGCAGGTAGGTTCTTGATGAAATATGGCTATCACAAGGGCATGGTGTTTGGTTTGTCACTCTTTGCCTTGGGTGCTTTGACATTCGGATTAGGCTCATTCCTGTTTGTTGAAGGAACTGTGCCATTGTTCTATTTCTTCCTTGTCACCTTGTTCGTCATAGCGAGTGGATTAGTGATGTTGGAAATTGCTGCCAATCCGTTTGTCACCTATTTAGGTGATAAGGAATCTGCCGCCAGTAGGTTGAATTTTGCCCAATCATTCAATGGCTTAGGTAATATCTTCGGACCTTGGATTGGCGGCTTGTTGCTCTTTTCCGGCAATGATGGGGATATTACCCTGCCATACCTATGTTTTGGCATACTGGTTACTTTGGCTACTTTAGCATTCTTGCGTGTCAAATTGCCTGAGATACATAAAGAAGAATCCGGTATGGTGGAGGATGTGCATAGTCTTTGGCAACATAAACTCTTTTTGTTTGGCTTTGTGGCATTGATGTTTTACGAGATAGCGGAGATATCCATCAATAGTCTGTTCATCAACTATGCTGAGGGAGTGCAGGGTATCGATAAGTTAACTGCTTCACAATGGCTCTCTTTTGGTTTTTTGCTCTTTATGTGTGCCAGGTTTGTAGGCAGTTGGGTGATGAGCAAGATTGAAGCTGAAAGAGTACTGCTCTTTTGTGCCATCGGCACTGTAGTAGCTAATGCTTTGGTGTTGATGAATTTAGGTAAGGCTTCGATGATTGCGCTGATGCTGAACTTTGTCTTTGAGGCCATTATGTTCCCCACCATCTTTACCTTTGCTTTGCGAGGCTTGGGTAAGCGCACCAAGCAGGCATCTTCTATCCTGATGATGTCCACCATCGGAGGAGCCATCGGCACCATGCTTATGGGAGTTATTGGCGACCGGACATCCCTGTCGGTCGCCTTTATAATCCCATTGATAGGCTACATCGTTGTAATGGCTTACTCGTGGAGGGTAAATTCCTTAATCTCAGGTCAGGCACCAAGGCGGAAGCTATGATGCATAAAAAAGACAGCCACCTTCATAGGTGACTGTCTTGCTTTATTATAGGACTATTTTCAGTCGGCAAAGGTCATTTCTTTCAACAGCCATTGGGCATGGCCAATCTTTTCTACGACGAACAGCAGGTACCTGATGTCCAGGGAGATGTTGCGACAGAACTCGGGGTCAAAGGCTAAATCGCTCATAGTGCCTTCCCAAACTCGGTCGAAGTTGATGCCTATCAGCTCGCCATTACCATTGAGGACTGGACTTCCTGAGTTGCCTCCCGAGGTGTGGTTGGTGGCGAGGAAGCATACGGGCTGATCGTCATGACCTCCTTCGGCATAGATGTCGCGCAGGGTCTGCGGAATGTCGTAGTCGAAGATGTCTGGATTGTCTTTCTCAATGATGCCCTTGAGGGTGGAGATGGGCGAGTAGGTGACGGCATCGGAGGGGTTATAGCCTGCCACCTGACCATAGGACACACGAAGGGTGCGGTTGGCGTCAGGATAGAAGGTCTTCTCGGGCTGGAACTCCATCTGTGCTTTCATATACCTGCGATTGGCAAGGCTGATCTCTTGTCCCAGACGGCTCACTGTGGGCTGCAGATCCTTGCGGTACCACTGGTTGTAGGCATCGTACATCTCATAGGCTGGATCGGCCTTTATCTTGCTTAAATCATCCTTGGTGAGGCGCAATACCTTGGCCTTGTCGGTGAAGATGGAGCGTGCAAACACATCGTTGCGCCAAGCTTCCAGACTGCCGTACTGGGCGAGTTTCTGGGTGTGGTAGGCGGGCTTGAACTGTGCACTGAGCTGTTTGTCGAATGCGCCCATCATGGCTACGAAGATTTCCTCGTCAATAGGCTGGTAGTAGTCCTTGTAGAAGGCGTCGGCCACAGCTTCTATTGGGCGTCCTCCCTCGAGGGCTGTGTAGATCCTGTTGGCAAAAGCCAGCAACTCGATGGTGGATACGGTTTCGTTATAGTATTCCTGTGCTCGGAAGTAGGGGTTACGGCGCTCGTAGAGGGAGGTAATCTGCTCGAGCAGGCCCTTGTACTGGTTCTTCTCTGCCCACTCACGGAACTTCTTCTCGAAGTCGAGCTTGGTTTCTACCGTCTTTCTGCGTGCCAGTCCTTTGGCTTCGCCTTGCCACTTCTTCCAGGCGTTGGACACGCTGGCGTTCTTGGAGGAGTACTGGATGCGTACTGCCTGGTCTTGTGACATATACTTCTTCTGGATGTCCAGTCGCATGGTGCGGAGGGCTATCTTCTCGGGGTCGGAAATCTCGCCTGTATAGCGTACTTCGTCGGAAGTGACATATTCCTTGGTGGTGCCTGGGGTGCCATAGACCATCGTGAAATCGCCTTCCTTCACGCCCTTGCGGGAGATGGTGAAGTAGCGTCTGGGATGATAGGGCACATTGTCCTTGGAGTATTCGGCTGGCTCATTGTCCTTGTTGGCATAGATGCGGAAGATGGAGAAATCGCCGGTGTGACGGGGCCACATCCAGTTGTCGGTATCGCCGCCGAACTTGCCGATGGAAGAGGGGGGAGCGCCCACCAGTCGTACATCGGAATAGATCTTATAGACGAAGAGGAAGTACTGGTTGCCGTTGTAGAGGCCCTCTACTGAAGAGCGGATGCCCTTAGCCTGGTTGTTGATGGCTTCGGTGATGACCCTTGAATTGACCTGTATCACTGAGTCGCGCTGGCCATTGGTCATCGTTGGCACATAGCCCTTCAGCACTCGGTCTGTCACATCTTCCATGCTTTGCAGGAAACTGACGGTGAGCCCTGGATTGGGGAGCTCTTCTTCCTTGCTCATGGCCCAGAAGCCGTCTTTCAGGTAGTCGTGCTCTACCGTACTGTGCTCCTGAATCTGGCCGTAGCCACAGTGGTGGTTGGTGAAGAGCAGACCGTCAGGAGAGACCACCTCGCCTGTGCAACCTCCGCCAAAACGCACTACGGCGTCTTTCAGCGAGGCTTTGTTGACACTATAGATATCTTCGGCTGTGAGCTTGAAACCCTTGGCCTGCATGTCGTCTATTCGACTGGAGATGAGCAGGGGCAGCCACATGCCTTCGTCGGCTTTCACTGGCACCAGGGCCGTAAGCAGTACTAACGTGAGTAGGATTGTTTTTTTCATAGGATTATTATGTTTTAGTAATTAACGATGTAGGGTGATTACTGTGATTTCGGGCCAGGCTCCAAAACGGAAGGGCAGACCTACAAAGCCTATGCCTACATTGACATAGAGCGCTTGGGAACCTTCTTGATACATGCCTCCCCATTCGTCATAGATCCATGAGGCGGGTGACCAGCCGAAGAGCATGAATTGGGCGCCGTGGGTGTGACCAGCCAGCATGAAGTCGATGTCGGTGGTGGGCAACACTTCCCTGCGCCAATGGGTGGGGTCATGACTCAACAGGATGCGAAACATACCCTCGGTATCTTGACTGGCTTTCGGCAAATCAGCGTATTGTGGGAAGGGTGGATTGCCATCGTTCTCTACACCGATAATGGCAATACTATCATTATTTCTTCGAATGATATCATGTTGGTTTTTAAGGAATTTCCAACCCATGTTAAACTGTTGCTTTTCTAAATGTTCTTGGTTCAGTCCCTCATCTTCAGGCTTTGCCCAACGGTAATAATTGCCGTAATCGTGGTTGCCCAAGATGGAGTAAACACCATCGGGGGCATGCAACTGACTCAATACATCTACAAACTGATCTACCTCTTTAGAGCGTTGGTTCACCAAGTCGCCTGTGAAGACAATCATGTCTCCTTGCTGGGCATTGGTCAGCTCGACCATCTTCTTCACAATGCCTGGACGCTGATGGAAACTGCCCGAGTGAATGTCGGATATTTGCACGATTCGATAGCAATCGAAGGCTGCAGGCAAGCGTGAGGAGGTGTAGGTTACTTGTTTTACCTGGAAGTGCTCCACGCCAAAGAAGGAGCCGTAGAAGGCCACACAGAAGAAGCCTATGGCCAGCATGGTGCCCAGCCATGCGAACCATCGCACGGGGATGGGCTTGATGATGGCGTGCAGGAGGCGGCCTATCAGGTCTACCAGCATGAAGATAAGCTTGGGCACACCTATGCAGAGGATCAGGATGCCGAGCCAGGCGATGATGCCCTGACGATCGGACATGGGGTTTTGGGTGCCGATGTATCTGGCTCCAATAAAGCCTGCTGCCAAGAGAATAGAGGGTAACCACCAGAGGAGTCTTACCCACTGAGCTTTGTTCCATTTCCTGACATAGAGCCAGTAGATGTAGGCATCAGGCACAAAGAGCAAGAGCACAAATATGAATGCAAAACGTTGTAACATAGTCTTATAGGTTTGCCGAAAGGAACTTCCGCATGGTGTCTGTGGGAAGTCCCCGTCGTTGTGAATAATCAATGAGTTGGTCCTCGCCAATCTTTCCCACACTGAAGTATCGGGATTGTGGATGGGCCAGCATCAGTCCGCTTACGGAGGCATGGGGGTGCATGGCACCATTCTCGGTGAGGGTGATGCCTATCTGGCTGAGGCCGATCAGTTGGTCGATGATGAAGTTGACTGACTGGTCAGGCAGGGAGGGGTAGCCCACTGCTGGACGAATACCCTGGAACTTCTCCAAATGGAGGTCGGCGATGCTGAGGTGCTCGTCTGGCGCATAGCCCCACGCTTCTTTCCTGACATAGAGGTGGAGCTTCTCGACAGAGGCTTCTACCAGTCTGTCGCACAGGGTCTGCACCAACAGCTTGCGGTAGGCATCGTCTGTCTCTAATAAGGCCGTATCGTCGATGGATGCGGCAAAAACGCCCACTTTGTCTGGTTCGCCCATCTCAACGGGTCTGACGAAATCGCTGAGACAGAGACAAGGTTGCCCTTGAGGGGTTTGTTGTTGGCGCAGCAAGGGGAACAGGGTGCCGTTGATGAGCAGGTTGTCGCCTGAGGCGTTGGCCTCAAAGAGCTGGAAGGCACAACGACAAGTGAGTTGGCCATCCAACTCGCCCAACAGCCTACGGGCATCCTGGATGAGTTTGAGGGCTTCACGTGCCTTGGGCTGTTCTTGGGGCTCAAAGCCGTTGAGCCACGAGGCTTCGCACCCTGGGCATGCATGCACTTGGGCAATAGTGGAAAAGCGTGGGGCAAAACCCCACGCGTGGAAGAAATAAATCCAGTTCACGAAGTCAGCGACTTCGCTCAATTGATAGTTGATGGTTGATGATTGAAAATTATCCACTTCTCAATCTTGCTGTCTTTATGCCAGTTCACAAACGGCTTTCATGTAGCCGTAGGACTCAGCTATGCCGATGAACGGATTGTCCATATCTTTCTCATACTCAAGGCTGCACATGCCGTCGTAGCCTACCTGACGCATCATGCGCACGAAAGCTGGGAAGTCAATCTTGCCTCGTCCCATCTCGATGCACTTGCCCTCTTTCGAGTTGTCGGTCTCGTCCTTGATGTGCATGTCGAACACGCGAGTATGGTACTTCTCGAGGTCAGCCACAGGGTCGGCACCATTGCGGAAATCATGACCAATATCCAGGCACATACCGATATTAGGGTCGAGGTCCTTCACCTTGTCCCAGATAACGGTGGCATCCTGATAAACATCCAGGTCTGGTCCATGCAGGTGGATGGCATATTTGATCTCGGGATATTCCTTGATTTTCTTATTTACGTAAGGCAACAGTTCGTAGGGAGGTACAGACAACATGACCTTAGCACCTACTCTGCGAGCGTAGGCAAAGGCTTTGTCCACTTCTTCCTCGGTATTCTGGTAGATAGGACCTACACCATAGCCTTTAACGCCATATTCAGCGCACTTGGCGTGGAACGCCTTGATCTGTTCGTCAGTAGCATCCAGCGGTAAGTGGAAGTCCTTGATGCAGAGGTAGTGGATATCGCACTTCTGCAAGGTCTGCAGGGTTGTGTCGATGTCAAACAGATGGAATGTCCAGTCTGCACAACTGAGGTGGAACTTGTTGTCGGCAGCTGTGGTCTTGGGAGCTGCTTCCTCTTTGGGGGCAGCTGGGGCGCAACCACTCATGGCCAAAGCAGCACCACCTGCCAAGCCTGTCTTGATAAATGATCGTCTGTTAATCCTCATAGTATATAGATTTTTAATGTTCAAAAGTCAACTCTTTTCCTCTTACGTCTTCTACTGGAACGCCATTAGCAAATGCCAGTTGGCCATTGACAAATGTTTGTTCAACTTGCCAGTTAAACTGGTGACCCTCCAATGGGCTCCATCCACATTTGCTTTGCAAGATGTCAGGCTTGACTGTCCAAGGGCTGTTGGGGCGCACCAAGACGAGGTCGGCCTGATAGCCAGGACGGATGAATCCTCGCTGCTCGATGTGATAGAGCAGGGCAGGGTTGTGGCACATCTTCTGCACCAGTGTCTCGATGGTGATCATGCCCTTGTCCACCAACTCCAACATGCAGTTCAACGAGAACTGGATGGTGGGCATGCCTGACATAGCCTTCAGTGCCCCACCTTGTTTTTCGGAAAGCAAGTGGGGTGCATGGTCAGTGGCTACTGTATCGATGAGGTTGCTTTGCAGGGCCTTTTGCAAGGCTTGCTGGTCGGCTATGGTCTTTACGGCTGGGTTGCATTTTATCTTCGATCCAAAAGACTGATAGTCAGTATTGTTAAACATCAAGTGTGAAATGCATACTTCACCTGTGATGCGTTTGTTTGCTAAGGTCTCGTCAGAGAGCAGGAACAGTTCTCGAGCCGTAGAAATGTGGGCGATATGGAGGCGAGCACCAGCTTCCTGTGCCAGTTCGACTGCCAACTTGGACGAGAGCCAGCAAGCTTCTTCGGAACGAATGACGGGATGCAACTCGATGGGGGCATCACCATCTTCTCCTCTATATTTGGCTGTGTTCTCGCTAATGATGTGCTGGTCTTCGCAATGCGCCATGATCAACAAATCAGTCCCCCCAAAGATATGGCGCAGGCTCTCTATCCTGTCCACCAGCATATTGCCCGTACTGGAGCCCATAAAGAGCTTGATGCCAGGCACACGATGCTTGTCCAACTTGTCGAACAGGTCGTAGTTGCTGTTGGTGGCTCCGAAGTAACAACTGTAGTTTGCTAAGCTATGTTGGGCAAAGTTGTCCATCTTCGCTTCCCAAGCCTCGATGGTGGTGGTCTGCGGATTGGTGTTCGGCATATCCATCACAGAGGTCACACCTCCTGCAACAGCAGCACGGCTCTCAGAGGTGATGTCTGCCTTGTGTGTCAAACCTGGATCCCGGAAATGCACATGTTCGTCAATGACACCAGGCAGCAGGTAGCATCCTTCGCCATTGATAACTTTCTCGAAATCTTCTATGTTGAAGACCTGTCCTTCTACAATGGACGTAATACGCTCATCCTCAATGATGACAGCACCCTTGAACTGCTTGCCCTCATTGACGATGGTGACGTTATGTATGAGTGTTCTGCTCATTTCTTGAATAATGAATTCCACTTCAGACGGATGACACCAAACATGGCCTCACCGAAGATACTGCTGTTCATTTTGGAGGTACCTTCTTTGCGGTTGACAAAGATGACGGGCACTTCCTTGATGAGGAAGCCCAGTTGCCAAGCAGTGAACTTCATCTCTATCTGGAAGGCATAGCCCTTGAAACGGATATTATCGAGCTCTATCATCTGCAACACTTCCTTGCGGTAGCAAACGAATCCTGCCGTTGTATCGTGCACAGGGATACCTGTAATTAGTCTGACATACTTTGAGGCCCCGTAGCTCATCAGAATACGGCTCATAGGCCAATCTACCACATTCACACCAGAAACATAGCGTGAGCCAATGGCTACATCAGCTCCTTCCTTGGCGCAAGCATTATAGAGACGGGGTAGGTCGAGGGGGTTGTGACTGAAGTCGGCATCCATCTCGAAGATATAGTCATAGTCTTGTTCGAGCGCCCATTTGAAACCTGCAATATAGGCCGTACCAAGGCCTAATTTCCCTGTGCGCTCAATCATGTACAGGCGCTCAGGAAACTCTTCCTGCATGCGCTTTACAATAGCAGCTGTGCCGTCTGGTGAGTTGTCCTCAACCACTAATATATGAAACCCATGCTCCAGTGCAAAAACTGCCCGGATAATCTTCTCGATATTCTCGCATTCGTTATACGTGGGAATAATCACAATACTGTCACTTCCTTGATGCATGTCGTTTTTCATGTTTATTTTGGCAAATGTAGCTATTTTTGTTTTACCATCCCCATATTTTCCTCGCTTTTTTACTTATTTAAGAAAAAAACTCTATATTTGCATCCGTAAAACCTTAAATAAAAGAAAAAATGAACATGAAAAAAAATCACATTTCACGAAGAAATTTTCTGCGCGGAGCTTCTGCTGTGGCTGTGGCAAGCGTTTTGCCTGGGTCAATGAAGGCAGCTTCTGTGGATGAGGTGAAGGCTTCTGAAGCATCTACTGCTGAACGCAAAGGTCCAAAGAGAGGAGTTTCATTCTACAGCTATTCAGCTGAGTTCGGTTTTGAGAAAAACCTTGAAGATTGTTTTGAAGATGTGCATGACATGGGTGCTCATGGCATCGAGATTCTGGCCAATGCACACATCGCCAACTATCCTTATCCTACTGAGGAGTGGATAAACAACTGGTGGGCGTTGTGCCGTAAGTATGACATCGAGCCAGTAGAGTATGGTCATTGGTTGGATTGCCGTTTGTATCAGGACCGTTTGCTGAATGTTGATGAGGCAGTAGAGTTCCTGAGCCGTGACTTGCATCTGGCTCATCGTCTGGGCTTTAAGTTCCTGCGTACCAAGATGACGGTGAAAGACGGTGACTTGGCTCCTATTGACAACTGGCAGGATATCATCATCAAGGCGTTACCACTAGCTGAGCGCTTAGGCTTGGTGATGTTGCCTGAAATACATACTCCATCGAGCTTGACGGAGGGATTTATCAACGATTATGTTGATTTCATCAAGAAGACGGGTACCAAGAACTTCGGTCTGAATATCGACTTCAGCGTGTTCCGTACTACTCGTGGTCGTGAAACTCCAGGACAGACTGCTCATTACAGCAAGCCAGAGGATATTATTCCTTTGCTGCCTTACATCTATTGCTGTCACGCTAAGTTGTTCCATATGAGCGACGACTTTAAAGAGACAGAGATTCCATACGAAGAAGTGTTGAAGATCATGATTGACCACAACTGGAACGGCTATCTGCTCAGTGAGTATGAGGGTAGCGACAAGTACGACCAGGGCTATGAAGTGGGTCAGACACTGCGCAAGCAGCACATCATGATGAAGAGAATTTTGGGTGATTAATGAAGGAGGAAACAGTATGGAAAAACAAGTAATACAATCTGTAGGATTTAGGAATATCACTGAGGGAGGCAAGGTTACTGGCTTCCAGGTGAAAATTCGTCTGCCTTATTACAGAGGCGTTTTCTTGAGCCAGGTAAAGGTGGGCTCTATCGTTGTCGATGGTGAGGAAATTACCAAAGACCATATCCTGTGGCGCTTGAATGGTTCTGACTATACTTGGCAGGAAATGCTGAAGGCTGGTAATGTGCACTGGAACCCATTGGAGTTGGTGACTCTGGTTGTGGATAAACCTGGTGGCTTGAAACAGGGCTATCATGACCTGAAGTACAGCTATGCCTGCACGCACTCATACATGCCACCTATCATGGAGGAATTGATGCAGCCTGATAAACCAGAGACCGTTTATCTGGTGGAATTCGGACATATTCACAACACTCGCCGACTGATTATTGTATAAACGACAGAGTGTTATCATACAAATAGCTCCCCTTATACTATGGGGAGCTATTTTATTTCACTATCTTTTCCATAAAATAGACAATCTGAATACGCCACCACGGCCAATCGTGGGCCACATCATGACCCCAATAGTCTATCCAGGCAGGTACATCATGTTGTCTCAACACCGGTTCAATTTTGTGGATGCTGTCCAGCATATCGTCTTCCCAGGAACCTTGACCCACACACATAATGATGTTGCGATGACGGTAGATGTCCCAATAGGGATGGTCATCAGGCATACCACTCAGGAAATCGTATGGAGAATTATCATACACTAGAGGGTCATGATAATTGGGGAAGAAAAATGCAGCATGGTAGATGCCACTCAGTGACAACATGGTGTCGAAGATGTCTGGACGACGGAAGAAGAAATTAGCAGCATGATAGCCACCCATACTGCAACCCGTGGTGATGAACGTTTCTTCGGGATAGAGTCGCACTTCAGGGATGAGTTCATCAACGATGTAGTGATACCACTGCTCATGACGCACAATGCGTTGATGTTCATCACCGTATGTATCCGACCAAGTCTCATTGTCAATGCTGTCAATACAAATCAGACGAATTTGACCACTATCGATGAAAGGTGTCAATACATCCACCATCTTGAAATCCTGATAATCCCAATAGCGTCCGTTTTGTGAGGGAAATACTAACACGGGATGCCCTTTAGTGCCATATAAATTGTATTCCATATCTCTGCCAAGCGCAGAGCTGTAATTCTTTTTATGTTCTATTTTCATTATTTCTTACTCGTAACAAACTCTATAAACTCCTTCACCTCTTCCACAGTATTCAGCTTTACGGTGTACATCTGTTGACCCATAGCAGCTTTCCACAACTCGGGCAATCTTTCGCACATTACCATCCTGTCTTGGTAGCGACTAAGCACTTCCTCATGGGTATGTACATAGTTATAGATGTCGCGGCGACTGGCGTATGCACAATAATACTGTTCGTTCTCATTGGTACGCCTTTCGTCGAAAGCCACCATGTCTGCCCAAATCTTATAAACATCCGTAGAGTGGGCAAAGTTAATCATGTCAGGTGTATATCCTCCAGCAGGTCGCATGTTCACTTCTAAAGCCACGAAGTCGCCTACATCACCCAATCCCTCACGCTTGCGGTCCAGTCTGAAGAATTCCAGGTGCACGAAACGACGTGTCACACCAAAGGTCTTCACCGTACGTCGTCCCAACTCACGCAAAGCATCGGGCATGGTCTTATCGATATAATACGTCAGTTCCAACTGATGGTTCACGATGTCCATAATCGAGGGTGGCCAAGCGGTCATTGACTCGAAGATCGGATCTCCCTTGGAGTTAATGACGGCATCGTATGAGCAGATGTCACCTGAGATGAATTCCTCTATCACATAATCGTTTGCATGAGGCTCATTAGTATAGAACCCATCCAATTCTGCCTCGTTATTAATTTTGTACGTACCATTGGCACCCACGCCTTTGTCCGGCTTGGCAATGATGGGATACCCTGTCTCGACAACGAAAGCCTTGACGGAATCTTTTCCAGCCGAAGCCAAGATCTGTCTGGCTGTAGGGATGCCTCCCTCGATGTAGAGCTTCTTCATCTCAGATTTCTCCTTGATGCTGAGGATGCGGTCACTCTTGATGCCAGTATTGACGTTGAAGTCAGTACGCAAGCGGGCATCCTGCTCCAACCAATATTCGTTGTTCGACTCAATCCAATCGATGCGTCCGTAGTGGAATGCAAAATAGGCAACAGCTCGATAAACCTCGTCGTAATTTTCAAGCGAGTTCACACGATAGTACTCTGTCAGCGATTTACGTAACTCAGGCTTTAACTCATCGTATGGTGCATCGGCAATGCCCAGTACTGTCACGCCATTCTGACTGAGTCGCTGGCAAAACTCCCAGTAAGTATGAGGGAAATGCGGTGATATAAATATGAAATTCATCCTTGAATAGTTTTAATTCGCCTACAAATGTACTAATTATTCTGCAAATCTCATGCAAAATGTCATTTATTATGCTTAAAGCGGATATTCATCAAAAGCATAAAGCACCGTAGAGAGGTAACGCTCGCCCGTATCAGGCAACAAAACCACCACCTTCTTGCCCTTGTTCTCAGGACGCTTCGCTACCTCAATGGCTGCATAGATGGCAGCACCTGCGCTGATACCCACCAGCAAACCTTCCTGTTGGGCAATCTCACGCCCCGTACGGATGGCATCATCATTCTCCACATCGAATACCTCGTCTATCACGTTGGCATCGTATGTCTGAGGTACGAAACCAGCACCAATGCCTTGAATTTTGTGAGGACCACTCTGTCCGCCATTCAATACAGGACTCGACTTAGGCTCCACAGCGATGATTTGCACGTTGGGGTTCTTCTCCTTCAGATACTTGCCCGTGCCACTGATGGTACCACCTGTTCCCACACCGCCAACAAAGATATCCACCTGTCCATCAGTGTCTCGCCAAACCTCAGGACCAGTGGTGGCATAGTGCTTGGCTGGGTTGGCTGGGTTCTCAAACTGTTGTAGGATCACGGCACCTGGGATGCTGTCTCTCAGGACTTCAGCTGCACGAATGGCACCAGGCATACCTTCTTTGCCAGGCGTGAGTCGCACTTCGGCTCCGTATGCTTTTACCAGGTTACGACGTTCAATGCTCATCGTCTCAGGCATGGTAAGAATTAAGTGATAACCTTTCACAGCACTTACTAAAGCCAATCCTACGCCCGTGTTACCACTGGTAGGTTCTATGATGGTGGCACCAGGTTTCAGTATTCCCTTAGCCTCTGAATCCTCAATCATCGCCAAGGCGATGCGGTCTTTCACACTACCTCCAGGATTAAAAAACTCCACTTTTGCAATTACGGGTGTTTCCAGTCCCTTTGAAGATGAATACTTGTTGAGCTCCAATAGTGGTGTGTTGCCCACGAGCTCTGTCAGTTGTTTTGCGATCTTTGCCATAATCATCCTAATTTTATAATTAATACAAAACCATTGAATTATATTTCGTCTGCAAAGTTACGATGTTTAGATTTATCATCCAAGACTTTTACAAATTTTGGTGAATATCTCCAAACTCAACCACATCACAAGAACTATTTTTCTTTTAATTCTCTTCTATAAGGTATGAAAATAGAAAAATCTTCTAAACGTCCACCTCAAGGTAATACTTGCCGTAAGGGAGGAGCTCCTGTTGTTCTCAATATTCAAAGTTGCATGGCAACTTCTCAATCTAAAATCGAACTATCACGATTTTGGATATCATTCCCTTTAACCAATCGCAGCATTTCCTTCTAGTTATTAAGACAATTGGTTAAAGGGGATTGGCGATGGGGTTGAATAGCAAAAAGATTTACAACTTTTTAAATACTTTGTCGCAGAAATCAAGGTAGCACTGCCAATCGTAGTTCTTTACATCATGTCCTCCAGTACGGATATGATAGCCAACATCATAATGTTGAGGCTGGTTAACAGCTGGCTGTGCGTCAGAAGGTAGTCCTTGCATATTATAGAGTCGATAAACAGAACCTGTATAGTAGGCACTTAGGTATTCCCCTCTTGGGTCTGCCCATTGGTCATCCTCCGCACTGGCTACATAAACATGACGTGGAGCAACCAGGGATAAAAGCTCATGTTGGTCGAATGGCAATGCGGCTTCGTTTTCAGAATAGACGTTGAAGGCAGTACAGAACCAGTGGGGAAAACTGGCGGTAATGATGGCGATATTTTCACCGAATACACGTTTAGAGAGAGCTGCACCACCACAACCTGAATCGTTGGAAATGACCACCTTGAAACGACTGTCCTGTACACCTGCCCAGAGTGCGGTCTTTCCTATTCGTGAATGACCTAATACTACCATGCGCTTCTTGTCTATCCGCTTCTCTTTCTCCAAATAGTCTGCAATGCGACTATATCCCCATGCCCAGATGCCTATGGCTCCCCATTCATGCTCTCCACGTGAATTTATGTTATATCCTTGCAGGAGTGATGGTATGCCGTATTCGCATAATTCGGGCGAGTCAGGGCAGATGTCGCTATAGCTCATCGTGGCAATAGCATAACCCCGCTGTAAAGCCAGCTCATAAGACCAGCGGCTTGCCTGCTCACCACGCCCCCAATTGTCAGAACCCAAGCTCTTCATGATTTCGTGAGATGGAGAATAAATGACCTCATTGTCAAATGTAGTTGTCTGGTTGCCGTGAAAGTTATAACTCACAATCACAGGTACTCGTCCCTGAGTGTTGTTGGGAATGTACAGTAGCAGAAGAGCTTGATGAGTTGCTCCATTCTTACCAGTGAATGTGAATCGCACCTGCTTAGATGTGGCCAGTCCGCCCATTGCCTCATGATTCGATGAAACAAGCTCATGCTTCATTTTGATACCTGTTTGTTTGGGTGTTACGCCATAAACTTGCTCACTATACAATTTCATAATCTCATGCCTTCGCACCTTTTCCCATTGTTTAATTGTCGAAACAGATTCCCCGTTTTCACACTTGAGTGGATCAGGAAGTTCAAAGGTCGGTACCTTGCCCTCATCGTAATTGACTGGGGCATTTTTGTTCTGGCCTGCTATGGTGGCTGTCATAAAGAGTGACAGCATGAGTATTTCAATACGCTTTTTCATTTTTAATATGTATTATGCTGCAAAAATAATCAATTTATTTCTATATTCATAAAAAAAATCTTATCTTTGTGGTATGAAAAAGATAATAGTTGCTATAGATTCGTTGAAAGGATGCCTGACATCAGTTGAAGCAAATGCTGCTGCTTGCAGGGGAATCAAGATGTGCCATCCAGAGGTAGAGGTGGTGCAGATTCCTGTGAGTGATGGGGGCGAAGGATGGACGGAGGCTTTTCATGCTGCCATTGGTGGGGAACTGGTGGTGACAGAGGTGCATGACCCATTGATGAGACCTATCCAGGCTTGCTATCTCCGTAAAGGGGAACTGGCAGTAATTGAGATGGCTAAGGCAAGTGGATTGACGCTGCTGAAGCCTGAAGAGAGGAATCCGATGGTGGCATCAACGTATGGAACAGGGGAATTAATTGCAGATGCTTTTCGTAAAGGATGTAAGCGCTTTATTGTTGGTTTAGGAGGTAGTGCTACTAGTGATGCAGGCATGGGGATGCTGGAGGCTTTACCTGATAATTTACAAGATCTTGAGTTCAATATCGCAACAGATGTGAGGAATCCGCTGTATGGACCTATGGGGGCTGCTCATGTGTTTGGACCTCAGAAAGGGGCTACACCTGAAATGGTGGAGATGCTGGATGAACGAGCTCGGGTATTTGCTGAAAGGTCTGCCCAACAGATGGGATATGATTGTTCGATGAACCCAGGGGCTGGGGCTGCTGGAGGTATTGGTTATGCATTTATGCAGTATCTGCATGCGGAAAGTCGCTCTGGCATTGATTTGCTATTGGATACCATTGGGTTTGACAGGATGCTGGAGGGTGCGGACTTGGTGATTACTGGCGAGGGGGCATCGGATGGCCAGACGCTGATGGGAAAGTTGCCGTTTGGGATTTTGCGTCGAGCTAAACATCAGGGCGTTCCTGTGGCATTGATTGCTGGTAGGATAGCAGATAAGGAGGTTTTGTTGGAGGCAGGCTTTATTGAGGTGGTTTGTATTAATCCTGTTGGGTTGTCACTTAAGGAGGCGATGAAACCTGAGGTGGCGATGGAGAATGTTAGTAATACGATGAGTAAGTTGCTTTGATTTTAAGATAATTTCTTTATACAAAAAACATGTAAGGTTATGAAAAAGATATTGGTGATATTGATTATACTATTGGCTGCTGTGGGTAACCAATGCTATGCACAGTCTGTGCGCGGCAGGACTAATTCGCTGATAGGCAGGATAGAGTCTGATGGAACTGTAAGGAATAGTAACAACTCAAAGATTGGGAAGTTTGAGAACGATGGGTCGATTCGCGATAGAAATAATTCGAAAGTAGGTCATATAGACTCAGACGGAACGATTCGTAATCGCAACAATTCTAAGATTGGGAAAGTGGAGAGCGATGGGACTGTTCGTAATGGTAACAACTCCAAAATTGGTAAGATAGAAAGTGATGGTACCATTAGGGATAGAAACAACTCGAAGATAGGAAGTGTAGATCATGTACCCCAACGCAGAGCTGCTGTATTCTTCTTCTTTGAAATGTTCTGACAATAGTCCATATATGATTGGTAAAATGATTGGAATACATGAAAATAGGTGAACTGCAACAGCTCATGGTGAAGCATCCACAGGTGGTGGCGCTGAGTGGGCTGATTGAACAAGGAAAGGTAAAACATCTCTATTGCGGGGGTCTGAAGGCCTCGGCAGCATCAGTTTATGCCTCTGCTTTAGCAAACAAGACTCATTGTTCATTTGTGTTTATCCTGGGCGACCTCGAGGAGGCTGGCTATTTCTATCACGATTTGACGCAGATTATGGGTGAAGAGCAGGTGCTGTTTTTCCCCTCATCATTCCGCAGAGCAATCAAGTATGGCCAAAAGGATGCAGCCAATGAGATTCTGCGTACGGAGGTACTGAGCCGACTGGAGAAGCATGATGACAAATTGTTTGTAGTGACTTTCCCAGATGCCTTGGCGGAGAAGGTAATTGCTCCTAAAGAGTTGGATGAGAAAACGTTGAAGATTCAGGTGGGTGAGGTGCTGGATATGAAGTTTGTTACTGACCTGCTTAGAGAATATGGTTTCCAATATACCGATTATGTTTATGAACCAGGACAATATGCCCAACGAGGTAGTATCATTGACGTGTTTTCTTTTTCATCAGAGTATCCTTATCGCATAGATTTTTTTGGTGATGAGGTGGAAAGTATCCGCACGTTTGAGGTTGAAAACCAGTTGTCGAAAGAGAAGAAAGAGAGCATCGTGATAGTACCTGACCTGAGTGCAGGCTTGACTCGCCAAGGTGATGGAGGATTGGTGTCATTCTTGGATTTCCTGCCACCTGAGACGATGGTGGTAATGCGTGACCTATTCTGGTTGCGTGAACGTATCCAACAGGTACACGATGAGACGTTGACTGATCAAGCAAGGTTAACTCGCGAGGCAGAAGATCAGGGCACATTGATATTGGAAGGGAAGTTGATTGACGGGGAGGAGGTTAGTAAAAAGATTCTGAATTTCAGACGTATGGAGATTGGGGTGAAACCTACAGGTACACCAGATGTCTCGCTGATTTTCGATACGGATGTGCAACCCATCTTTCATAAGAATTTTGATTTGCTGAGCGAAAGGCTGAAAGGCTATCTGTTGGATGGTTATAGGCTGTTTATATGCAGTGATAGTCAGAAGCAGACGGAACGCATCAAGACCATCTTCGAGGATAGGGGTGATGACATTGAGTTTACTGCTATAGAGAAAACCATCCATGAAGGTTTTGTGGATCATGAACAGCGGATGTGTTTGTTTACCGACCATCAGATTTTCGACCGTTTCCATAAGTATAACCTCAAAAGCGACAAGGCACGAAATGGAAAGATAACACAGAGTCTGAAAGAGTTGAATGAGTTTCAACTTGGCGATTATGTGGTACATACAGATCATGGTGTGGGTAGGTTTGCAGGCTTGGTTCGCATTCCTAACGGGAACACCACACAGGAGGTGATGAAATTGGTGTATCAGAATGAGGATGTGGTGTTCGTGTCCATCCACTCGTTGCATAAAGTGTCGAAATACAAAGGTAAGGATGGAGAACCTCCTCGCTTGAATAAATTAGGCTCGGGAGCTTGGGAGCGTATTAAGGAGAAGACTAAGACTAAGATTAAGGATATTGCTCGCGACCTGATTAAACTTTATGCTGCCCGCAGGGATGAGAAGGGTTATCAATATAGTCCTGACAGTTTCATGCAGAAAGAGTTGGAGGCTTCGTTCCTTTATGAGGATACGCCTGACCAGAGCAAAGCTACTGCAGATGTGAAGGCAGATATGGAGAGTGATCGCCCAATGGACAGATTGGTTTGTGGCGATGTTGGCTTTGGAAAGACTGAGGTAGCCATTAGGGCTGCTTTTAAGGCTGTGAGCGACAATAAGCAGGTGGCTGTGCTGGTACCTACAACAGTGTTGGCATATCAACATTATCAGACATTTAAAGACCGATTGAAGGATATGCCTTGCAGAGTTGATTACCTGAGTCGTGCTCGTAGCCCTAAGGACACAAAGCAGATTATTAAAGATTTGGCAGAGAATAAGGTGAATATCCTGATAGGTACGCATAAGATATTGGGCAAGGAGGTGAAGTTCAAGGATCTGGGTTTGCTGATCATTGACGAGGAGCAGAAGTTTGGTGTGAGTACCAAGGAGAAATTGCGTCAAATCAAAGTGAATGTAGATACGTTGACAATGTCGGCTACTCCTATCCCCAGAACCTTGCAATTCTCATTGATGGGTGCTCGTGATTTGTCTGTTATTCAGACGCCACCACCTAACCGGTATCCCATCCAAACAGAGGTGCATACCTTCAATGAGGAGGTCATTGCAGATGCCATCAACTTTGAGATGAGCCGTAATGGACAAGTGTTCTTTGTAAATAACCACATCTCTAATTTGGAGGTGCTGAAGGCTATGATTTTGAAGTATATTCCAGATTGTAGGGTGGCTATTGGACATGGACAGATGGATCCTTCTGCTTTGGAGGATATTGTCATGGGATTTGTGAATTACGACTATGACGTGTTGCTTTCCACAACTATTGTGGAGAATGGTATCGATATTCCGAATGCAAATACCATCATTATTAATGAGGCGCATAATTTTGGCTTGTCTGACTTGCACCAAATGCGTGGGCGTGTGGGTAGAAGCAATAAGAAAGCGTTCTGTTATCTATTGGCACCACCACTTTCTACTTTGACACAGGAGGCTCGCCGTCGATTGCAGGCGATTGAGAATTTCGCTGGTTTGGGTAGTGGCATCCATATCGCGATGCAGGATTTGGATATCCGTGGAGCAGGTAATATGTTGGGCGCTGAGCAGAGTGGTTTCATCGCAGATGTGGGATATGAAACGTATCAAAAGATTTTGGGCGAGGCTGTGCATGAGTTGAAGATGGAGGAGTTCAGCGAGTTGTTTGCTGATGAGAATAGTGGGTTGCAAGCTGATAAGGGTGAGCAATATGTGGATGAGTGTCAGGTGGAGAGTGATTTGGAGTTGTTATTACCTTCGAACTATGTGACGGGTAGCAGTGAGCGTATGTTGCTTTATCGTGAGTTGGATAATCTTTCTTCTGATAAAGATGTAGAGAATTTCAAAATCAAACTGTTAGATAGGTTTGGGCCTATTCCTAAAGAAACGGAGGAATTATTGCGTATTGTACCTTTACGTAAACTGGCAGCTCGCTTGGGTGTAGAGAAAATCTTCCTGAAAGGTGGCAGGATGACGCTGTTTTTGGTCTCAAATCCTGAGAGCCCGTATTATAAGGGGCCTACGTTTGGCAAGTTGATTGATTATATGATGAAGAATGTGCGTCGATGTGAGTTGAAGGAACGTAATGATCATAAACGTTCAGTGTTGGTAAAGGAAGTGGAAAGTGTAGAGCATGCTCTTTATGTTCTTAGAGAAATAATGAACAGTAAAGAATGAATAGTTGGATATGGGTCATTGTTAAACAGTCAATGTTTTCCGTAGAGCTTGTCAATCAAGTCTGGGCGATGGATGCGTCGCAGTTCGTTGATAATTTCTCGTTTTTGTTCCGGCTGGTACCAGAAGAAAAAAAGGCGTTGGGAAAGTTTTTCACGTTGGGTTCTGGCACTAAACACAGGTTGTAAGGTATAGGGATGATAACCTGTGTACCAAGTTTCTGTTGATACAGTCATAGGAGTAGGGGTAAAGTCCTGCACCTGCTCCAGATGGAAATCCAGTCGTTTGGTGATAACAGCCAACTCAGCCATATCCTCTTCCTTGCAACCTGGGTGACTACTGATGAAATAAGGTATGATTTGCTGACGCAGGTTTTCCTGTGCGTTGATATGGTCGAATATCTTCTTAAATTCCTCGAATTGCTTGAAAGATGGTTTGCGCATGAGGTAGAGTACCTCGTCGCTGGTGTGCTCTGGTGCCACCTTTAATCTTCCGCTAACATGTTTGGTAATCAATTCTTTGGTGTATTGACGATTGGCTTTGTTAACCTCCTCGTTGGTGTTATGATGCAGGAGTAGATCATATCGTACACCACTACCAATAAAGCTCTTCTTGATACCAGGTAAGGCATCAACAGCATGGTAGATATCCAACAAAGGACGATGGTCGTTGTTAAGGTTGGGACATACAGAGGGATGGGCACAAGAGGGGCGCTTGCACTTCTTACACAATTCCAGGTTCTTGCCATGCATACGATACATATTGGCAGAGGGACCTCCCAAATCACTGAGATAACCCTTGAAATCAGGCATCTGAATGACCTGTTTGACTTCACGCAATATGCTCTCTTTACTACGACTCACAATGAACTTACCTTGGTGGGCAGAAATAGTGCAGAAGGCACATCCTCCAAAACAGCCCCTGTGAAGGTTGATGCTGAATTTGATCATGTCGTAGGCTGGTATGCGCTTGCCTTTGTACTTGGGATGAGGCAAACGGGTATAAGGCAGGTCGAAGGAATGGTCGAGCTCAGCCTCCGTCATCGGAGGGTAGGGAGGATTTACCACAACAATTTGTTTTCCTGTGCGTTGCAAGATACGTTGCGCACTCCATTTATTGCTTTCCTCTTCAATGTGCTTGAAGTTGGCTGCTTCCTTTTTTTTATCTTTCAGACATTCCTCATGCGAGTATAGAACGATATCCGTGTCGTTGGGTTGGATATCTTTAACAATGTATGCAATTTGGGGTGTGTCAGTCGGGGGGGCGCCACTTTCCAACTTACGGGCAATTTCCACTACAGTCTTTTCCCCCATACCATACATCAGCAAGTCAGCGCCACTATCTACGAGTATGCTGGGTCGCACACGGTCTTCCCAATAATCGTAGTGAGTAAGTCGTCGCATACTTGCCTCAATGCCTCCTAAGAATACAGGTACATCAGGAAATAATTGCTTGAGAATCTTGGTGTAAACAATGGATGGATAATCTGGTCGCATATCTGTACGACCATCAGGGGTATAAGCATCCTCATGACGAATACGCTTATTAGCGGTGTATTTGTTAACCATGCTGTCCATGCAACCAGGACTGATGCCAAAGAATAGGCGGGGCTTGCCCAGTTTCTTGAAATCGCGCAAGTCGTCTCGCCAGTTAGGTTGAGGCACAATTGCCACCTTGTAGCCCTCCGCTTCCAGGATTCTTCCTATTACTGCAGCTCCAAAAGAGGGGTGGTCAACGTAAGCATCACCACTGAACAAAATGATATCCAGCTCATCCCATCCCCTTAATTCCACCTCTTTCTTGGTGGTTGGTAGCCAATCGGTTAGATTACCCATGCCAATTGTCAATAGTCAATACTCAATGTTCAATGCACCATTCATCATAAAGTGCCATCAACTTCTGTAAGCCAAAAGCTTTCATGTTATCGTGGTAAAGCACGTCAATGCAGAGTGTCAGTATGTCCTTGATATCGCCTGCCTCTGCTGCGATGAGCGAGCGCACATTGAGTTTCAACTTCTCTAGTACGCTTTCGTCCACAAAGCCGTTGCTGTCTGTCAGGTTGTCGAACAACCCATATTTACGAATTGTGGCGAGATGCTCATCGCTGATCTGCAGGGAGCGAGTGCCACTTTGGTTGGTCTGAATTGTGTACATATTTCAATCTGTTTTAATATTATGCTGCAAATGTACTCATTTTAATTGACATAATCGCAAGGAATTCGGATAATTCACCCGACTGCCTGTGCTAACAGCGTTAAAGCCCGGTGCAAGATGCTGCGAGGACATCCCACATTCAGTCGCATGAAGCCTTTGCCTTCATGCCCAAACATGGTACCATCGTTCAATGCAAGGTGTGCTTTTTCGACAAACAAATCTACCAACTTTTCTTGGGTGAGATTTAACTTGCGACAATCCAAGAACACTAGGTAGGAAGCTTGTGGTTTCAGCATGCTAATGCTTGGGATATTTGCTTGCAGATATTGTTCTGTATAATCTATGTTTCCTTGCACATACGCTAGCATTTGTTTCAACCAATCCTCACCATGTTCGTAAGCTGCAGCACAACTCAGATAGGCGAACATATTGCCCATAGAGAGTTCGCTGGCTTCCATGTAAGCATAGAATTTTTCACGCATATCTCTGTTGAAAATCAAACTATATGAGCTACTTAAGCCTGGCATGTTGAAGGCTTTGCTGGGTGCCATGAATGTGATGCTGTGCTCACGAGCAGCTTCTGATACGGTTGAATAGGAGTGGTGCTCATAGCCAGGCAGGGTAAGGTCTGCATGTATCTCATCACTGATGACCTTGGTACCATTACGCTCGCAGATTTCTGCTATTCGTTGCAGCTCTTCTAAAGTCCAAACTCTGCCACCTGGGTTGTGGGGGTTGCAGAGAATGAATAGCTTGCAACCTTGTATCTTTTGTTCAAAACTATCGAAGTTGATGTGGACTTGTCCATCATGAACCTCTAAAGAGTTATACACCACTTCCCTGTGGTTGTGTTCTGTAACCAAGAAGAATGGATGATAGACTGGTGTTTGTACCATCACCTTATCACTGGGTTGGGTAAAGCAATTAACGGCAAAGGCGATACCTCGTACGATGCCTGGTACAAAGCCAATCTCTTCTTTTTTTACCTGCATGTTATGTCGCCTGCCTACCCATTGGATAATGTTTTCATACCAACTCTCGCAAGGCAGGGTATAGCCCAAGACCTCATGGTCGAGGCGCTGACGGATGGCGTCAACCACAAACTTAGGAGTGCGGAAGTCCATGTCTGCCACCCACATAGGCAGCAAGTCTGTTCTTCCAAACACACCTTGTAAGTCATCGTATTTCACACAGTCTGTGCCCTTACGCACAATGATTTCATCAAAATCGTATTTCATGTTTTTTTATTTTTCATTGCAAAGATAGTGTTTTTCAGAGAAAAATGAATATATTTGTGTCGTTTATTCTAAAGGAGAGCCGACACTTATGAAATATGGACTGATTGCAGCTGGGCAGGGCTCACGATTGGTGGCCGATGGCATAACAACTCCCAAACCTCTTATTCAGGTGGGAGGTGAGACTTTGTTGGGTAGGTTGTGTCGCATTTTCTGTGAAAATGGAGCTGAGAGCATCAGTGTTATTATCAATGAGGAAATGCGAGAAGTATATGATTATATTATGAAAATAAAACTACCCATACCACTGAACTTGGTTGTGAAGAGCACACCTGACTCTTTCCATAGCTTCTGCGAGTTGATGCCTTTCCTGCAAGAGAAAAAGGTGGATACAGGGGTAGAATATGGGAAAGATGGCTTAGATAGTAATGGTAAGTTTTGTTTGACTACAATTGATCCTATTTTCCAAGAGAAAGAGTTTGCGAGTTACATCCGCAGATTTCAAGAAGATGATGAACATGATGCCTTGATGGGAGTGACTGATTATATTGATGACGAAAAGCCATTGTATGTTAAGACTGATGCTGAGACGTTGCAAATAACAGGTTACGCTAATGAGTCATATGAGGGTTGTCGCTTTATTTCTGGTGGCATATATTGTATGAACCAACAAGCATTGGCTTTATTACTTGAGGCTAAAGAGGCTGGGGTGCAACGAATGCGAGGTTTCCAACAGTATTTGGTAGATGCTGGGCTGAAGTTACAGGCTTGGGCGTTCAGTAAGGTAATTGATATTGACCATGCTGCTGATATTGAAGTAGCTGAAAGGTTGTTGGCGAAATGAGAGGGTTCTATCATATAGCAGGTATTCGACGGGCTACAGTCTATTCACCTCATAGTGAGGACAAAGACTATGCTATATTTCTTGAGGTGCTGAAGCAGCTGGAAGCGATGGGGCATGAGGTGAAGGTGTACCATGAAGAAGATTTGATTGCTGGTATGGTGGAGGAGTGCAATATATATAATATGGTACGAAGTGAAGATGCTGTTGCCAAACTCCAGGCATTAGAACAAACAGGGGTTGTTGTCATTAACTCAGGTTACGGCATAGAGCATTGTCGTCGCGAGTCCATGACCACCCTCTTATTGAACAATGACATTCCGTTTGCCCCAAGTATGATTTACGATTTGGAGAGGATCTCAACGGCCAAAGTTCAATGGTCAACGTTCAATGGTCAATATTGGGTAAAGAAAGCCGATGGATATACTATTGAATCAAACGATGTGGTGTTTGTGAGTGAGCCATCTCACTTGCAGCAAGTATTGGATAGCTTTGCTATGCGAGGAATCTGTAGGGTAGTAGTTAGTGAGCATTTGGATGGTGACTTGGTGAAGTTCTATGGAGTAGCTGGTACAGACTTCTTCTACTGGTTTTATCCTTATCAGTCTCTGCATAGTAAGTTTGGACAAGAGACTGTAAATGGAGCTCCAACAGGCTTTTGCTTTTCTGAGAAAAACATG
Organism: Bacteroidaceae bacterium; assembly: GCA_017534535.1. GTDB lineage: Bacteria > Bacteroidota > Bacteroidia > Bacteroidales > Bacteroidaceae > Bacteroides. The sequence continues at coordinate 151,807 of JAFXVZ010000037.1, forward strand.
AAGGCAATCTGTTTTCAAGCTGCTCAAGTATTGGGTGTTGAGGTGTTTGGAGGTGATGCTGTTGTAGCAGCAGACGGTACAATTCGCCTTATTGATTTCAACGATTGGCCCAGTTTTTCTCTATGTCGTGAGGAAGCTGGAAAAGCCATTGCTCAAGTTATTATAAAAAAGATAGAAAGGAATTTGTTATGAGTCCGGAAGATAAAAAGCTATATCAGGCATCCTTGAAATCCAAGGATACGGAAGAATGGATTGATTTGTTGTTCTATCGACCTATTGGTTTCCGTTGGGCTTTGTTGTTCAGACGATTGGGTGTAAGCCCCAATGCCGTTACTATCGCTTCTATCTTCTTAGGGGTAGCTGCAGGTGTATTGTTTTATTTTACTTCCTTGCCTTTGAATATCATAGGCATTGTGTTGTTAGTGTGGGCAAATAGCTATGACAGTGCTGATGGCCAACTGGCTCGTCTCACAGGTCAGAAGTCGGAGTTGGGTAGGATACTCGATGGCATGTCGGGCGATTGCTGGTTCATTGCTATCTATTTAGCCATCTGTTTAAGATTGATGCCTACCTGGTCGTTTTGGATATTCATCTTAGCCGCATTAGCAGGTTATTGTCATAGCAAGCAGGCAGCTATGGCCGATTACTATCGCAATATTCACCTGTTTTTTCTGTTGGGGAAGCAGGGCAGTGAGTTGGACAATGCTTGTCAGGAAAAAGAGAAATATAATCGTATGAGTTGGCAGGATGAGTTTATACAGAAGCTGTTTCAATACTTTTATAAGAATTATACTGCCAATCAAGAACGTATGACGCCTTGTTTCCAACGGTTCTTTGCTGAACTAAAGGCAAAGTATGAAGATGGAGTAGCACCTGTGGAAATCAGAGAGCAGTTCCGCCAAAAAAGCCTGTCATTGATGCCCCTTACCAACATCCTGTCGTTCAACACCAGGGTAATTGCATTGTTCATCTCATTATTTATTGATATGCCTTGGCTCTATTTTGTCTTTGAACTGACTGTACTAAATGCTTTGTTTATCTATATGGTGTGGAGGCATGAAAAGATATCAAGAGAAATGTATAATCGTCAATGTTCAATCGTCAATGTTCAATAATATAAAGGCTATAGCATTCGATTTTGGTGGCACCATAGATACGCCATTCCTGCACTGGATGCAAGTATATATCCAAGTGTACAACAGCTACTTACACCTTAATCTCACATCGGAAAATTTCCGTAATGCATACGTGTATGCAGAGCGAGAGATGGAACGACTGCAATGTGTGAAACCTAAGGATGGCTTCTTGGCAACCCAGCGATATAAGACGCATTTGCAGTTTGAGAGCCTGTGCCAACAGGGGCTTGTGGCAACAACTTTGGTGGAAAAATTAGCAGAGCAAGCAGCTCAGTTAGTTACCACTTATGCCCAAAACCAAGTGCAAGCCAACAAGTCAGTATTGCAACAACTGGCAGAGCACTATCCTTTGTTGCTTGTTTCCAATTTCTACGGCAATCTTCGACAAGTTGTAGCCGACGCAGGCATACTTCCCTTGTTTCAAAGCATCACCGACTCTACTATAGTGGGCATCCGCAAGCCTAATCCTGGTATTTGGCAACTCGCTATCAAAGAACAAGGTTATCTGCCTGCAGAGGTGCTTGTCATAGGAGATTCCTACAAAAATGACATTGCCCCAGCCTTGTCTATAGGCTGTCCCGTTGTTCATGGTTGTGCTTCAGAAAAGGATAAGAGACCAGACATTCCCACCATCCAATCCTTACAGGAGTTACCCAGCTTTCTGTTATAACATAAAAAAGCCCCGAAAGCTATTAAAACTTCGGGGCTAATTGTTTAAACATCATTCTTTTCCTTCATGTCAATCTCTTCACCACTCCTGTCATAAAACTTATATTGAAGGAAGGCGAAGCTTTGGTTAGGGACAATCCTGATGCCAAATCCATACTTCATTTGCCATTGTCTTTTGAGAGACAGCAATCCTTTGTTAACGAAAGCCGACACATATGGATGTACATGGAGTGAGAATTTGGTAATCTTCAGCTTATTCACCAAGTAGTCAATTTTGCTCTCCAGTTGGTCTGTAAACAGGATAGATGGGCGAATCTTGCCTTTGCCGAAACATGTAGGGCATGTTTCCGAGGTATCGATATCCAACACAGGCCTCACTCTTTGGCGTGTTATCTGCATAAGTCCGAATTTGCTCAGTGGCAGGATTTTATGACGAGCCCTGTCCTTCTGCATATTCTGACACATACGTTCGTAAAGCTTCTGACGATCTTCGGCTAATGACATATCGATGAAATCCACTACAATGATGCCACCCATATCCCTCAGTCGTAGTTGTCGGGCCAGTTCATCGGCAGCACCCAGGTTCACTTCTAAGGCAGTCGTTTCCTGATTGTCAGTCTTTGTACGGTTACCGCTATTCACATCCACCACATGAAGCGCTTCTGTATGTTCGATAATCATATAGGCTCCGTTCTTATAGGAGATGGTGCGTCCGAACGACGACTTTATCTGCTTGGTCACGCCAAAGTTGTCAAAAATAGGGAGTTCGCCTTGGTACAGCTTCACGATTCCTGCCTTTTCAGGGGCTATGAGTGTTACGTAATCCTTGATTTCATTAAACTCGGCTTCATCATTTACATAGATGTGCTCGAAATCTGGATTAAACAAGTCGCGGATCATACCTACGGCACGACTTGTTTCCTCGTAAATCAGCGTCGGATATTTCGTGGCTTTCTGTACCTTGGTCATAGCGTCTTCCCAACGCTTAATCAAGACTTTAAGCTCTCCGTCAAGCTCGGCCACACGTTTTCCTTCAGCTACGGTTCTGACGATGACTCCAAAATTCTTGGGTTTGATGCTCATCAGTAATTGCTTGAGGCGTGCGCGCTCTTCGCTTGATTTTATTTTCTGTGATACGGACACCTTATCATCAAAGGGCATAAGTACCAGATATCTGCCTGCAAACGACAGCTCGGATGTCAGTCTCGGTCCTTTGGTTGAGATAGGTTCCTTTACAATCTGCACTACCACTTCTTGTCCTACAGTCAGATGCTCGGCTATCGAGCCTTCCTTCGGTAGGTCTGGCAAATTGAGTACCTTGCTCAGTTGTGGCAGTCGTTTTTTGTCGTTTAAAGTCTGTTTGACATACTTGTCGATAGAGCTAAACTTAGGACCTAAGTCCAGATAGTGAAGAAATGCCTCCTTCTCGTACCCCACATCCACGAAGCATGCATTGAGTCCGGGCATTAATTTCTTAACGCGTCCCAAATAAATGTTGCCCACGTTGAAAGCAGTGTTGTTACCTTCTTTTTGAAGCTCAACAAGTTGGTTGTCTTCCAACAGGGCGATGGAAACCTCTTTGGGTTTCACATCCACCACAAGTTCGTTTGTCACGGGGTTACTTACAATAAATTAAAGATCTCTTTGTTTAACAAACAAATACATTATAACAAATAAAAGGACAAACTTGAACAATACTACTCAAGTTTGTCCTATTTATTTATCACCTTTTCAAACTGAGAGGTTACTTGCTCTTATGTCTGTTCTTTCTCAGTCTTTTCTTACGCTTATGCGTTGACATTTTATGTCTTTTTTTCTTCTTTCCGCTTGGCATAGCTAAATTGAAAAAATTAAGGGTTAATAATTACTTCTTTACCTGCAGAGTGAAAGTCTTAGCTGGCTTGAAAGCAGGAATGTTATGCTCTGGGATAATCAGAGTAGTGTTCTTAGAAATGTTACGAGCGGTCTTCTGAGCACGCTTCTTAACGATGAAACTACCAAAACCACGGAGATAAACATTCTCCTCTTTCTCTAATGATTCCTTCACTGCAACCATGAATGCCTCTACTGTTGCTGCTACTGACTTCTTGTCAACGCCAGTGCTCTTAGCAATCTCGTTAATAATATCAGCTTTTGTCATTTTCTTAATATTTTTAAGTTGTTAATATTTTCGGACTGCAAATATAGTTTGAAATTTCCAAATCCCCAAAACTAGAGTGCTTTATTTTTATAAAAAATCGCATTTTCAGCAAATTAAGAGCTTTCTTCACCTTTTTTTAGTACTTTTGTGGCCTATATTAGCCCCAAACGTGTATGAGTGTGTTTAGTGATAAGATATTGTTGTGGTATGCAGGGAACCGCAGGGAATTGCCTTGGAGAGACACCCGTGACCCTTATCGTATCTGGATTTCAGAGATTATTCTTCAACAGACGCGTGTGAGCCAGGGGTATGACTACTTTATGCGGTTTATGCAAAAGTTTCCTGATGTGGCATCTTTGGCTTCTGCTCCTGAAGACGATGTGATGAGGATATGGCAAGGTTTGGGTTACTACTCGCGAGCACGTAACCTGCATGCTGCTGCCAAAAGTATGCATGGTGTGTTTCCTAAAACCTATGAGGAAGTGAGAGCCTTGAAGGGAGTGGGGGATTATACAGCCGCAGCTATCTGCTCGTTTGCTTACAATATGCCATACGCTGTGGTGGATGGCAACGTTTATCGAGTGCTGGCGAGATATTTCGGTGTGGAGGTGCCCATCGACTCTACGGAGGGAAAGAAGCTTTTTACCTCTATGGCTCAAGATAACCTCGATGCTTCTTGCCCATCCGACTATAACCAGGCTATGATGGACTTTGGTGCCTTGCAATGCACTCCTCAGTCACCTAATTGTTTGTTGTGTCCTTTGGTAGAAACTTGTGTGGCTTATCGCGAAGGTATGGTTGATGCATTGCCTGTGAAACAACAGAAACTTGCTGTCAAGACGAGATACTTTCATTACCTTTGGGTCAAAGCTGGCAAATATACTTTCATTCACAAGCGCACAGACAAGGATATTTGGCAAAACCTTTATGAGCTGCCCTTGATTGAGAGTGACCATCAGCTTAGCTTCAGCGAGTTGCTGCAGGCAATAAAACCTTTTTTGGCTTCAGGTGAAACTCCGCAGATTTCTTTAATTAAACAAGGTGTGAAGCATGTGTTGACTCATCGCATCATTATGGCCGATTTCTACGAGGTAATTTTGCCTCCTGATACTCGTTCGTTCTTTATATATTATAAGGTGGAGGCTGACAGTCTGACAAATTATGCCTTCCCTAGGCTCATCACACTTTTTTTCGGATAATTCATTCGGAAAAACTTGCACGATGCAAGAATTTAACCTAAATTTGTGCCGACAATTAATTTTAATAATAACAGTTATGAATAAAGCGATTTTAATTGGTAACGTGGGCAGAGACCCCAATGTAAAGTATTTTGAAGGTGGACGTGCAGTGGCTCAGGTGCCATTGGCAACCACAGAAAGAGGTTACACACTGCAGAATGGAACTGTTGTTCCTGATCGTACAGAGTGGCATAACCTGGTTTTCCGTAACGGAATGGCTCAGACGGTAGAGAAGTATGTGCATAAGGGTGATAAGTTGTATGTGGAAGGTAAGATTTTTACCCGTAGTTATGACGACCAGAGTGGCATCAAGCGTTATGTGACCGAAATATATGTAGATGAGATGGAGATGCTGACGCCTAAAGCAAATCAGCCAACAGTTGCTCCGCAAGCTCCTGCTCTCCAACCGGCTAATCCGCAGGCCAATACCGATTCGGAACCGCCGTTTTAACAATATGTTTAACTAAAATTGAATTCTTTGGACTCAGACTCGTTTTTATCTCAGCTGACAGCTGTAGTAAATGATATCACTATTCAGCAGCCATCAACAGCGGCCGTCATTGCCATTGTTGTGGCTGCTGTCTTGTTGCTTTTCTCTGCTTTCGCTTCTGCCTCGGAGATTGCGTTCTTCTCCTTATCACCCAGCGACTTGAGTGTGATAGAGGACGAAAAGAACCCATCCGACAAACGTATTTCTCGCTTGCTCAGCAATAAGGAGCGACTGCTGGCAACTATCCTGATCACCAACAATTTTGTGAACGTGACAATCATCTTGCTCTGCAACTATTTCTTTATGAAGGTTGTGAAGTTCGGCTCTCCCTTAGCGGAGTTTCTGATACTAACGGTAGTGCTGACTTTCCTCTTGTTGCTTTTTGGTGAGATAGTCCCGAAAATTTATTCCGCACAGAACACCTTGAAGTTCTGTCGCTTTGCCGCTCCTGGTATCAGTTTTTGTCATTCGTTATTCAAGCCGTTTGCCCAGGCTTTGGTACACAGCACGTTCTTTATGAACAAATATTTTGCTCCTAAGAAGCACAATGTTTCTGTGGATGAGTTGGAGCATGCATTGGAATTGACCGACCAAAAGGAGATAACCGACGAAAGTTCTATCTTGCAAGGTATCATCCGCTTTGGTGGCGAAACCGCTAAGGAGGTGATGACTTCACGCATGGATATGGTGGCGCTGGATATCCGCACTCCTTATAAGGATGTGTTGCGTTGCATCATCGACAATGTGTATTCACGTATTCCTATCTATCAGGGCACCGTTGATAGTATAAAGGGTGTATTGTATATCAAGGACTTGCTGCCTCACTTGGGTAAGGCAGACAATTTTCATTGGCAATCGCTTATTCGTCCTGCTTATTTCGTGCCTGAAACGAAGATGATTGACGTGTTGCTGAAGGATTTCCAGACTAGTAAGGTGCATATTGCTATCGTGGTGGATGAATTTGGTGGCACGTCGGGCTTGGTTACGATGGAGGATATAATCGAGGAGATTGTAGGTGAGATTCGTGATGAATACGATGATGAGGATCGCTCGTATGCTAAGATTGATGAACATACTTGGGTCTTCGAGGCTAAGACTCAGCTTACTGACTTTTATAAGATTACGAAACTCGACGAGGATACTTTCGAGGAGGCTTCAGGTGAAAGCGATACGATTGGTGGTTTGCTGTTGGAGTTGAAAGGTGAGTTCCCGAAAGTACATGAGAAGATTGTTTATCAAGGTTATGAGTTTGAGATTCTGTCGCTTGATAAACGACGTATCTTGAAGGTGAAGTTCAAGATTAAAGACAATTGATATCGAACTTCGCTCGATTTACAATAGACTTTGTTTCTATTCAAAATTGTATGCAACTTATCGATTTTCAATAATAAAGGCTACTCAATGAGTAGCCTTTATTATGTCATTATTAAAAGTCGTTTTGTTGCTTGTCAATTGCCAATAGTCTTTAGGAATGCCGTACAATCTTCGAAAGTCTTAAATGTATGCTTCTCGGGAACAAGATCAGGAATCACATCCATCGTTTTGAGCATATACATAGGCTGTGGTTGAATGATAGTCATCAGCACCATGGCCCCATGGGACTGGATCTCCTTAATCGCCGTCTCCATCGCATACAAACCACTCTGATCCATAAAGCTTACCAGTCGCATACGGATAATCACAATCTTTGCATCAGCAGGCACATCATTCATCACACTCTGGAACTTCGTAATGGTGCCGAAGAAAATAGGACCATTCAGACGCTGAATATAAATACGGTCTTTCAGACTATCAGGAATACCACCCTCGTCAGCCCACGGGCTCTCTTTGTCGAAGTTCGTCATAATAGACGAGCTGTATCCTCCCTCTACCAAGTCACTGGCGCGTTTCATAAACAATACGCAAGCAATCACCATGCCGATACCTACTGCCGTCAGCAAATCCACTAAGACGGTCAGACCAAACACGATAAGCAATACACTGGCATCGGCCTTGGGAATCTTCAGCAAATCCCTGAAACCCTTGAAGTCGATGATGCCCCAACCAACAGTAATCAAGATACCGGCCAATACTGACAGAGGAACATAGCGAACTAGTCCGCCTAAACCTAACAGGATGGCCAACAGGAAGATAGAATGTACCATGCCACTGATCTGTGTTCTACCACCACTCTTCACATTCACCACCGTACGCATCGTAGCACCAGCACCGCCAATACCACAGAACAGACCACTGATTAAATTACCAATACCTTGACCAATCAACTCCTTGTTGCTGTTGTGATGTGTCTTGGTAATGTTATCAGCCACCACAGAAGTCAGCAGTGTATCAATGCTACCCAAGCCAGCCAAAGTCAGGCCTGGAACAATAGCTACCTTCAGAGTTTCATACCAGTCAATGCCTGACAGCAAGATACTTGCGTTGGCGAAGAAAGGCATTGGCAATCCTCCAGGGATAGCGCCAATCAGCAGTCGGTCTTCCATCTCAAAGAACAATGATACCACTGTCATCACCAGCAAAGCCACCAAAGTGGCAGGCACTTTCTTCGTGATTTTAGGCATCAGCCAAATAATAGCAATTGTACCTAAACCCAGCAACAAGGCTGTGAGAGATACTCCACCTTGCAAACGCTCGGGCATCTCCAAAATCATATCTATTGTCAGCACAGGCGATTTCAAACCCACCAATGCATAGAGTTGTTGCAGAATAATGATAACACCGATGCCACTCATAAAGCCTGAGAGCACAGGGTAGGGGATGTAACGCACATACTTACCTATCTTTATTACACCAAAAAGAATCTGGAAGAGTCCGCAGAACAAACCAGCCATAGACATGGCGATGAGAACAGCACTCAACGACTGATGTGCAGCCCATACGCCACTGATTAGGGTTGCGGTGATGACCGTCATCGGTCCTGTAGGACCACTGATTTGTGAGTGTGTACCACCAAATAGTGAAGCGAAAAAGCCCAAAAGGGTGGCACCTATCAGTCCAGCCAATGCTCCCATAGAGCTGGCCGCAGGGTCGTCAATACTTCCAAATGCTTGAATACCAAAGGCAAGAGCCAAAGGTAAAGCGACAATTCCGGCCGTGATACCACCGAAAATGTCACCTTTTACGTTATTCGTTTCTATAAATGCCATAGTTGTATAATTTTTGAGGCTGCAAAATTACGAAAAGTCGAGAGTAGAACAAAATAAGCTCGCTTATTTTTTATGCCGAGACGGAGTAATTTAATAAAATTTCAGGCGATGCCATAACGACACCGCCTAAACTGTTTAACCAATTAAATCTTTACTTATGAAAAGAAATAAACAAGCCTCACGGCTATTTCTTTAGTACGCAGCCTCGAACTCTCGGAGGAAACGTACGTCATTTTCACTAAACAGACGAAGGTCGCTTACCTGGTACTTCAGGTTGGCGATACGCTCAATACCCATGCCAAAAGCATAGCCGGTATAAACCTTGCTGTCAATACCACAAGCTTCCAGAACATTAGGATCAACCATACCGCACCCCAAAATCTCTACCCAACCGGTGTGCTTGCAGAAACCACAACCCTTACCGCCACAAATGTTGCAGCTGATGTCCATCTCGGCACTGGGCTCAGTAAATGGGAAATATGATGGACGCAGGCGGATTTTGGTGTCATTGCCAAACATCTCACGGGCAAAGGTTAGCAACACTTGCTTAAGGTCAGTAAACGATACACCTTTATCTATATATAATCCTTCCACCTGATGGAAGAAGCAATGAGCTCGTGCACTGATAGCCTCATTACGATAAACACGTCCTGGGCAAATAACACGGATAGGGGGCTGTGTCTGCTCCATCACACGTGCTTGTACTGAACTGGTGTGTGAACGCAGGATAATGTTCTTGATTACATTCTCGTTCTGTTCTACGAAGAATGTGTCCTGCATGTCGCGAGCTGGATGGTCAGCAGCGAAGTTAAGCTTGGTATAAACATGCAGGTCATCTTCCACCTCAGGACCCTCGGCTAGTTTGAAGCCCATGTGACCAAAGATGTCGATAATCTCGTTCTTCACAATGGTCAGTGGGTGGCGTGTTCCCAGAGCAGCAGGGTAGGCAGTGCGAGTCAAGTCAATGTCATCATCCACATTGTCCATACTTTCAAACTGATCCTTCAAGGCATTGATCTTGTCCTGCACCTGAGTCTTCAGCTCATTGAGTCTCATACCCACCTCTCGCTTCTGGTCAGCAGCTACCTCGCGGAAGTCATTCATCAGTCCACTGATGATGCCTTTTTTACTAAGATACTTGATGCGCAGGGCTTCCAGCTCCTCAGCATTGGCAGCATGTAGTCCCTCTACATCCTTCAGAATCTCGTTGATTTTGTCTATAATCATCTTTTTTGTTGTTTTAATCTTCCTTTAGCGGTTGCAAAGATATATATTTTCATTACTTTTGCAAAATAAAATCTGTAGTTTATGATTGTTTATCGCATAACTTGCCAATTTGAGGAGGTAAAAGAGCCATGATGGAGCCTGTTAAAGAGAAGATAATCTTGGGCATTGACCCTGGTACCACTGTGATGGGGTATGGGGTGTTGAAGGTGTCGATGGGCAAACCGTTTCTAATTGCGATGGGGGTGATTGACTTGCACAAGTACGCCAATCACTACCTGAAATTGGCGAAGATTCATGAGCGGGTGCTGAGCATCATTGAGAGTTACCTACCCGACGAGGTGGCAATTGAAGCTCCTTTCTTTGGTAAAAATGTGCAAAGTATGTTGAAGTTGGGGCGAGCACAGGGTGTGGCGATGGCAGTAGCATTGAGTCGTGATATTCCCATTACGGAATATGCCCCATTGAAGATAAAGATGGCTATTACAGGTAACGGAAATGCTTCAAAAGAGCAGGTGGCTGGTATGTTGCAACGAATGTTGCACATTGCTGAGGAGGAAATGCCTAAGTTCCTGGATGCTACCGATGCCTTGGCTGCTGCCTATTGTCATTTTATGCAGATGGGAGTGCCTAAAGTTGAGAAAGGTTATAAGAGCTGGAAGGATTTTGTGACAAAGAATCCGGATAAAGTTATTGGTAATGAAAACAAGAACAATAAATAATGAAGAATGAAATAATATGAAGAATAAAATTTGGATAATGGCTATGATGGTTGCAGTATTGGGAAGCTGTAATGACCAGCAAAGGGTGTTTTATGAATCACCCGAAGACTATCCTGTGAGGAAAGGTAGTATGAGTGAGATGGAATATGCACCGAGTGGTACGAGTTTCCATTTATGGAGCCCTAATGCCGATGAGGTACGCTTGATGCTCTATGATGAGGCGGAGGGTGGTCATGCCTACGAAACACATCATATGACTTTGGGAGATGATGGTACATGGCATGTGAAAGTGAATAAAGATCTGTTGGGCAAGTTTTATACTTTTAATGTAAAGATAAATGAAGAGTGGTTGGGCGATACTCCTGGGTTATTCGTCAAAGCTGTGGGTATCAATGGCAAACGTGGTGCCATCATTGACATGAGTCAGACCAATCCTGAAGGTTGGGAGAATGATAGCAAACCAACATTGAGGAGTATTGCGGATGCTGTGGTATATGAAATGCATCATCGTGATTTCTCCATCGATAGCAGTTCTGGAATCTTGCACAAGGGACAGTTTCTTGCACTGACAGAAACAGGTACTCGTTCGCCAGAGGGACTGTCCACAGGCATTAATCACTTGCAGGAGTTGGGAATTACGCATGTGCATCTGTTGCCGTCCTATGACTATGCATCTATTGATGAGCATACATTTAAGGATAGTCACTACAATTGGGGCTATGATCCACAGAACTACAACGTGCCTGATGGCTCATACTCAACTGACCCTACACAGCCTGCCTTGCGTATCCTTGAGTTCAAGCAGATGGTGCAGGCATTGCATCAGGCTGGTATCCGCGTAGTGCTGGATGTGGTCTATAACCATACTTACAATGCCGCTACCAGTGCATTTGAAAAGACTGTGCCTGGCTATTTCTATCGTATGAAGGAAGATGGCACTTTTGCAGATGGTTCTGGTTGTGGCAACGAGACAGCCAGCAATCGCCCGATGATGCGTAAGTTTATGGTGGAGAGTGTGATCTATTGGATGAAAGAGTATCACCTCGATGGCTTCCGTTTTGACTTGATGGGTATTCATGACATCGCCACGATGAATGAAATTCGTCAGGAAGCGCAGAAGCTCGACCCTCAGGTGTTAATCTACGGTGAGGGATGGGCAGCTTCCACGCCACAATATGCTGCCGATTCTTTGGCGATGAAGGCTAATATAGCGAAGATGCCAGGTATCGCTGCCTTTAGCGATGAAATGCGTGACGGTTTGCGTGGCCCTTGGGATGATGATAAGAAAGGTGCATTCTTAGCAGGATTTCCGGGCCATGAGGAAAGTGTGAAATTTGGTATTGTTGGAGCTATCCAGCATCCACAAGTTCAGATGGACAAAGTGAATTACAGCAATAAAGCTTGGGCATTGGAACCTACGCAGATGATGAGCTATGTGAGTTGCCATGATGATATGTGCTTGGTGGATAGGCTGCGTACCACTGTTCCAGACCTAAAAAATGGTGAATTGGAGAAGCTGGATATGTTGGCACAGACAGCTGTGTTGACTTCGCAGGGCATACCGTTCATTTTTGCTGGTGAAGAGGTGATGCGTGACAAGAAATTTGTGCACAACAGCTACCAGAGCCCTGACAGTATCAACGCCATCAATTGGCATAATAAGGCAAAATACCAGTCGGTATTCAATTATTACAAGAGTTTGATATCTATGCGTAGGCATCATCCAGCCTTCCGCTTGGGCTCTGCTGATTTGGTGCGCAAGCATCTGGAGTTTTTGCCTGTAGAGGGCAATGGGCTAGTGGCTTTCCGCTTGAAAGATCATGCTGGTGGCGATGTTTGGAACAATATCATTGTCCTTTTGAATGCCCGCAGGGAATATGCCAAGGTCAATGTGCCAGAGGGTAAGTACATTGCTGTGGTGAAGGACGGTTGGGTGTATGAAGGTGGTGTTGGCATTATGTACGGACCAACATTATCTGTCGCTCCTGAGTCTGCGTTAATTGTATATCAGGAATAATGAATAATTAACAATGAATAATCGTCAAAGGTCAATCAATTTAGTTGACGCTTGGCCTCGTTTACCAGATGCCCGTATGGCTGAACCTGTCACTTTGGAGATATTCAAAGGTGAACAGGTGGCGATAGTAGGAGAGAATGGTGCCGGCAAAAGCAGACTGGTGGATATGCTCATCAGCAAATATCCATTGCATGCAGGTTCTATCGTATACGACTTCACTCCATCTCCTTGGAAAGAGGTGTATATGAACATCAAGCATATCAGCTTCCGTGATACCTTCGGCAGTATTGACACCAATTATTATTACCAGCAGCGATGGAATTCTACAGATTTGGATGAGGTGCCGTTGGTGAAGGATTTGATAGGTGAGTACGATGAGAATGCTTATCAAAAACAGCTTTTCGACACCTTCCATATTGATGAGATGCTCAATAAGCCCATCATCCTGCTTAGTAGTGGAGAAATGCGTAAGTTCCAGTTGGCTAAGATGTTGCTTACTCATCCTCGCATTATCATTCTCGACAATCCTTATATCGGATTGGATGCTGCTACTCGTGACCTTTTAACTAATCTTTTCACGGAGTTGGCTAAGCAAGGCATCCAATTGATACTGGTGATGAGCATGATGGACAGCGTCCCCGATTTCATTACCCATGTGGTAAGGGTGAAGGATTTGAAGGTGGCAGGTAAGATGACACTTGCCGAATATCGTAATTGGTTTTCTACGATTGACCATTCACCATTCACCATAAATAGTATCCCGTTTCTTAACAACACGTCTCGCCAGTCAACGTTCAACGGTCAATCGTCAATCGTCAATCGTCAATGGTCAACGTTCAACGTTCAATATAACGAAGTCGTCAGACTACAAAAGGTTAGCATCCGCTATGGCACTCGTACCATCTTGAAGGACTTGGATTGGGTAGTAAGAAAAGGAGAGAAATGGGCACTGAGCGGTGAGAATGGTTGTGGTAAGTCCACCCTGTTGAGCATCATCTGTGCTGACAATCCTCAGAGCTATGCTTGCGATGTGAGTCTGTTTGGCAGAAAACGAGGTACAGGTGAGAGCATCTGGGACATCAAGAAACACATTGGTTATGTGAGTCCTGAAATGCATCGTTCTTACCAGAAGAACCTGCCTGCCATAGATATCGTGGCAAGTGGCTTGCATGATAGCATTGGTTTGTATGTTAAGCCGAAGCCTGAGCAACGGACTGTCTGTCTGCAATGGATGGAAGTGTTTGGCATTGCACACTTGGCAGACCGTCCTTTCTTGCAGATGAGTGATGGTGAGCAGCGTTTGGTACTCTTGGCAAGGGCTTTCGTGAAAGATCCGGAGTTGTTGATTCTCGATGAACCCCTGCACGGATTGGACACCTTCAATCGTCGTAAGGTAAAAGCCATCATTAATGCTTTCTGTTGTCAAGAGGGCAAAACTTTGATGATGGTAACACATTTTGAAAACGAACTGCCACCCTGCATTGATCATCGTTTGCAACTGAAGAAGATAATATGAAAAGAGTTTGGGCATTCATAGGGATATTTGTGGCATGGTTGCTTATCTTCGCCATTCAGAAACCATTGTTTATGGCGTGGTATCATGGGCTATATGCTGATACCTCGTGGACCGATTGGTTGGCTGTGATGTGGCACGGACTGAAGCTTGATGCTTCTATGGCAGGCTATCTCACCATCATCCCTGGCTTATTGCTCATTGCTGGTATTTGGACTCGTCGCTCATGGGTGCGTATTGCCATGAAGACCTATTTTATCATAGCAAGCGCATTGGTTGCCATTATTTTCATAGCAGACATGGCGCTCTATGAGTTCTGGGGTTTCCGCCTTGATGCCACCCCTCTGTTCTACTTCTTTTCATCACCCAAAGATGCCCTTGCCAGCGTCAGTTGGTTGTATATCATCATGGGCATTTTAGCCATTTTCCTTACTTTCTTCATAATCTATGGAGTGTTCAATTCTTTAAGACTTTGGAAGAAAGATGAGAAAAACGTCCAGCGATTAATTGTCAATTGTCAATTGTCAATTGCCAATCTCATTCTCCTCGTCATCCTCTTCATCCCCATCCGAGGAGGTTTTACCGTTTCTACGATGAACACTGGTAAAGTGTTCTATAGTACTGATATGCGACTAAACCATGCTGCTTTGAATCCTGCCTTTAACCTCATGGAATCACTCTCCAAGCAGAAAGACTTTGCCCACCAATATCGCTTTATGGATGATGTTGAAGCCACTGCCATTTTTGAGACGATGATAGATAAGAGTGGTAAAGGTAATCGTCAATCGTCAATCGTCAATCGTCAATCGCCAAATGTCTTGTTCATCATTTTGGAAAGCTTTTCCTCCAAGCTGATGGCTACTTTAGGAGGTGAGCCCAATGTGGCAGTCAACTTGGATGTTTTAGCCAAGGAAGGCATCCTGTTTTCCCGTTTCTATGCTAATAGCTTCCGAACAGATCGTGGACTGGTATCTATACTTAGTGGCTATCCTGCTCAGCCCACCACCAGTCTGATGAAATATCCACGAAAGACGCAAAACCTGCCCGGCATTGCCCGTAGCTTGAAACAAGCTGGATATGAAGCTACCTATTATTATGGTGGAGACGCTGACTTCACCAATATGCGGTCGTACCTGATGGCGCAAGGCTTCGACAAGGTTATTAGCGATGTTGATTTCCCCGTAAGTGAACGACTGAGCAAATGGGGAGCCCATGACGAGGTGGTATTCAATCGCCTGCTTGATGACTTAACGGTCAATGGTCAATCGTCAATGGTCAATCGTCCCTGGTTCAAAGTCCTCCAAACCTCCAGTAGCCATGAACCTTTTGAAGTCCCTTACCATCGTTTGGACAATGCACGATTAAATGCCTTTGCCTATACAGATGATTGCTTAGGTCGTTTCATTCATGCTTTTAAGCAATTGCCACAATGGGAAAACACATTGGTAGTGCTGGTGCCAGATCATTTGGGTGCTTACCCTGAGCATATCAGCAACCTCACTCCAGACCGCTATCAGATACCACTAATTATGATAGGCGGAGCCGTGAAAGAACCGAAGGTAATCGACACCATAGGTTCACAACACGACATCGCTGCCACCTTACTCTCTATGCTGGGTTTGCCCCATGACGAATTTACCTTCAGCAAAGACATGCTGAACCCTGCCAATCCTCATTTTGCTTTCTTCACAGTACCTGATGCCTTTGGTATGGTTACCGATGATAATATACTGATATTTGATAATCAAGCAGGTAAGACAGTATATGATGAAGGGGCGCATCCTGGTGCGAACCTCCGCAAAGGACAGGCTTACCTGCAGAAACTATATGATGACATAGCTAAGCGGTGAACTATGATAAATATGATTAACGAAATAATGCTCGGTCTTGATTGGTCAATTGTCAATTGTCAATTGTCAATTGTCAATGACGTGGATACCGACTTACTCTTGTGGTTTAATGGAGCTCACAATGCTTTTTTCGATGCATTCATGACGCTCTTTACCAATAAGTGGATGTGGGTACCCATGTATTTGGCATTGATCTACGTCTTCTTCAAGAATATGGCACCTAAGAACGCCGTGGCATGTGTCGTAGCCATCATTGTGATGGTTGCGCTTTCTGATCAGCTGAGCTCTGCAGTGATCCGTCAGGCAGTGGGCAGACTCCGTCCATCCAACCTCGATAATCCTATCAGCGATTTGGTACATATTGTGGACGGTTACCGTGGGGGAAAATATGGTTTTCCCAGCAGTCATGCAGCCAACTCCTTTGGTTTGGCATTCTTCCTGTGTTATCTGTTCAGACGGAATGCCTTGCCTGCGTTCATCATGGTGTGGGCAATCATGAACTGCTACACACGCATCTACCTCGGCGTTCATTATCCAGGTGACATCCTTTGTGGTGCCTTGGTAGGTTTGTTTTCTGCCACCCTTTTGTGGTTCATGTACAAATGGCTCACCAAACAGGAACCCATAAAGGATGTGAAATGTACTTGGGTGCCTATAGTGGTATGCCTACTTGTGGTGGTAGGTATAGCCATCTATTCATCTTATTTGATTAGTAATTAAAAAACAAATATGTTATGAAAAAGTTAACTTTACTCGCAGCATTGTTCTTCGCTGCAACGAATGTAATGGCACAAGATGCTCAGTCAAAGGCTCGTGCCGGTGTATATGACCGTTCTACAGCACCTCAGTATTTCTTCCTGGAAGAAACCGATGTGCCAAGCAGTGTCTATCTGTTGCCTCCTCCTCCAGAACCAGGCAGTGCCAAGTTCGCTGTTGATGAGGCCCGCTTCAACTGGGGTCGCTACCAGCGTCTGCTTCCACGTGGCAAGCAGGCAATAGCTGATGCCGATGTAACTCCCAAGGGTGTGGCAGTAGCTTTCAGCGAAGCCTTCGGCATTGAGATCAATGAGCAGAATACTCCTGAGATTTACAAGCTCATGACCAATATGAACGGTGATGCAGGCGTGCTGAGTGGTGGTCAAGCAAAGGTTTATTACCAGCGTATGCGTCCTTTCGTGTACTTCGGCATCGGTACCAGTGTGCCTGAAGATGAGGCTGCTTTGGTCAACAATGGTTCTTATCCATCAGGCCATACTGCCATTGGCTGGGCAACGGCCTTAGTATTGGCAGAAATCAATGTAGATCGTCAAAACGAGATTCTGAAGCGTGGCTATGAGATGGGCGAGAGTCGTGTCATTGCAGGCTATCACTATCAGAGCGATGTGGACAACGGACGTATCGTGGCTGCTGGTGTGGTGGCTCGTCTCCATGCCAACGAAGCTTTCCAGCAGCAATTGGAAAAAGCTAAGAAAGAGTTTGCCAAACTAAAGAAAGAAGGTAAGATCGCTCCTTCTACCTTTTCTTTCAATCCAGCTGAGATGAAGTGATTATGAATACTTACCTCTATACCCCCGCCCCTAAGATAGGGGTTGTTCTCCCACGATAACGGGGGAAAGGTAAGAGGGGGGCTGCGAAACGACGGAGGAATATGAAATAAAGTGTTGTTGAAATGAAAATTTTCCCTACATCATCCATCAGACAGCTGGATGCCTATACCATCGAGCATGAGCCCATCGATTCATGGGCGCTGATGGAGCGTGCAGCACAAGCTGTTGCGCAAGAAATCATGAGTCAGTGGCCCGATAAGAACGACACGCGGTTTGTCGTCTTTGCCGGACCTGGTAACAACGGTGGCGATGCCTTGGCAGTGGCTCGTCTGCTGTCGGCGCAAGGTTACAAGCCTGTGGTTTATCTGTTCAATACCACAGGCAAGTTGTCACCAGACTGTGAAGCAAACCGTGACCTGCTGGTAGAAATTGAAGGAGTGGAATTCCACGAGGTGACCAATCAGTTCATCCCTCCTCAGCTCACGGAGGATGATGTTATCATCGACGGACTCTTTGGCAGTGGTTTAAACAAGCCTCTTTCGGGTGGCTTTGCCTCATTGGTGAAGTTCATCAATGCCTCTGAGGCTACAGTGGTGAGTATTGATATCCCCAGTGGCTTGATGGGAGAGGATAATACAGCCAATGTGATGGACCATGTGGTGAAGGCCGACTATACATTGACCCTACAGTTCCCCAAGTTGGCATTCCTCTTTGCTGAGAACGAACCTTATGTGGGTGCTTGGAAGGTGCTTGACATCGGTTTGAGCCAGGAAGGTATCCGTCAGACTTATACACCTTATGAGATGGGTGATGCAGGCAAGATGAGGTATCAGTTGAAGATTCGCAACCGCTTCTCTCATAAAGGTGACTTTGGCAGGGCTTTGCTCATAGCAGGTCAGCAGGGTATGGCGGGGGCATCAGTATTGGCAGCCCGTGCATGCTTGCGTTCAGGCGTGGGCTTGCTCACAGTGCATGTACCTCTCTGCAACAATACCATCGTGCAGTCTTCTGTACCTGAGGCAATGACTTCACTTGATAGGAATGAGTTTTGCTTTACTGAAAAACCCGACTTGCAGCCTTATCAAGCAGTAGGTATAGGTCCCGGCTTGGGACAGTCTGAGCTGACCCAACGGGCATTGTTCGACATGCTGACACATAGTTCCGCACCAATGGTGGTGGATGCCGATGCCTTGAACCTGATAGGGGAGAGTCACAGTTACCTGCGTAGGTTGCCAAAAGGAAGCATTATCACACCTCATCCAGGTGAGATGGATCGTCTGGTGGGTAAGTGCCGCAACTCGTTCGAGCGTTTGTCGAAGGCGATGAACCTAGCGCAGACTTGTGGCATGCATATCGTACTGAAGGGAGCCTATACGGCAGTCATCTCACCCTCAGGCAGTTGTTGGTTCAATGTTACAGGTAACCCGGGTATGGCAACAGGTGGTTGTGGTGATGTCCTCACAGGTGTTATTCTTGCTCTGTTGGCTCAAGGCTATGATGCTGATACCGCAGCTAAGATGGGTGTCTGCATTCATGGCATAGCTGGCGACCTTGCTGCTCGTGACAAAGGTGAAATCGCCCTCGTTGCCAGTGATGTAGTGAACTACCTGCACAAAGCCTGGAAAGCATTGGAATGATCTTTCTTCCCTTCTAATAAATATGAACCCCATAAGTTTTTTTATTAACTTATGGGGTTCGTATTATGTTTACCGTTACACTCCTTGAGTGAGAAGGGATGATTAGTCGTCAAATTCAATCATCTTGAAGCGCTTGTTAAATTTCATCTCCATGCCATTGTTCAGCTTCACTTCATAATTTTTACGAACACGTTCAATCTTAACGATAGTAGCTGAGGGGAAAGTCTGCTGCACCGCTGTCCTGATTTGTTCAGGAATGAGAGCGGTAGGCACAGGCGACCGATTGCAGTCGAACTCCATCCATTTACCCTTCTTATTAAACTCCGCTTTCTCGCCACTCTGGTACACCACCTTGTATTCTTTTCCTTCAATGGTGACAACAGCAGGTACCTTGTCGGCAAAATGTTGCTTCAGAATAGTCTGAGCCTGCACAGGCAGCTGGTCGAAAGTAATCACTTTAATTTTGTCTGCCATCATTGACATACACATGGTCAGCATAAAGACCAACATTAATCCAATTCTCTTTTTCATAAATAGTAAATGTTTGTTATTTTTATATTATGGCTATCTTGCTGTTATGTGAAAACAACCCTGCTTTCGCTCATACTTGATATAGCAGCGCTTTGCCAGACGAGCATCGCGTAGCACCTCGCTCAGCACCATCTTCAGCGTATCTGCTCCCACCTCCTGCATCGGACGGCCATCCTTGTTGGGCACCTGCTCGAAACTCTTCCAGCTGATGTCGAAGGTCGTGCCATAACAATGCGTTGAATTTGCTGTAGCGTTGATGTTGCTCTTTGAAAGTTGTTTCTGCTGCTCTTGTGAGCGAGTCACTGAGGTAACGATGATGCGATAGGGGTTCAGTCCCTTGTTGGCCAATGAATCTAAGAAGTTACTACCGATTTCGTCTATCAGCTTGGCAGCCTGGGGAACCACATAAGGTACCGAGTGCGTCAGCTTATCCAGCGTATAGTGCTCGTTGCTCTCTATCAAGCTCAGTTGCTTGATATTGGCAGCATCCTCTGCATTCTTGAAAGGCTTCACACCAATGGCCTTGGCAGCAGCCAGTTGCGTGTCGTTATCATCAGGGAAATCGCGTTGGTAACTGATGACACCCTTGATGTTATGAGGGTCGTTCATCTTCATTGACATATCTTTCTTCTTGCAGCTACCGAGGGTACAAATGGCAGCTAACACTACGATAATCGGACTAATTTTAGGTAGTTTCATAGATTTCATTTAAATTTGCGGCGTAAAGATAGTACATTTATTTCAGATATGCAACGATACTTCATATATTTAGCGTATGATGGCACTCAGTATCATGGGTGGCAGATACAACCCAACGGCGATAGTGTACAGCAAAGGCTTATGGATGCCCTGCAAACCCTGTTGCGTAGAGAGGTGGTTGAAGTAACGGGAGCTGGCCGTACCGATGCCGGTGTGCATGCCAAGCTAATGGTGGCTCACTTTGACAATGAGACCCATCTGGATTGTTCCAAGCTCACTGATAAGCTGAATCGTCTGCTACCACCAGACATTAGTATATATAAGGTAGAGCCAGTCGATGCCGAGATGCATGCACGCTTCAGTGCCAAATCAAGAAGATATGAGTATTATGTTACCACTGCCAAAAGTCCGTTCATGCGCCAATATCGTTATCGCTTGCACAAAGCCCCTGATTTCCAACTGATGAACCAAGCTGCTCAGCTCTTGTTGGAACAAGATGACTTCACCAGTTTCAGCAAGCTCCATACCGATGTCAAAACCAACATCTGCCATGTTACCCGTGCCGAGTGGAGCCAGGTGGATGAAGATACGTGGGTGTTCAACATCCAAGCTGACCGCTTTCTTCGCAATATGGTCCGTGCCGTTGTAGGTACCCTCTTGGAGGTTGGCTTTGGCAAACTCACCCTCGATGGCTTCCGTGGTGTCATCCGGCAAAAGGATCGTTGCTCAGCCGGTATGTCTGTCCCAGCCCAAGGCCTCTTTCTGGCGGATATTCAGTACTAAAGCAGAATTGTGAGAATGACACTCCAGTGGGCGATAGCGCCCAGGAGCACGAATACATGCCAGATGGTGTGATAATGAGGTTGTTTGTCGTGTGCATAGAAATAGGTGCCTGCAGTGTAGAGAATACCCTCGCTGATGAGAAATGCCATTGAGAGTGGCGACAGCTTCTCCATTACCTTGGGGAAGATAATCAGCACACTCCAACCCATCACAAGGTACATTGCCAGTGAAAGCCTGGGGTGCTTGCCTATGGCCACAATCTTGGCAATGCTGCCTATCAGTGCCACCGTCCATAGGAATCCGAATACCAGCCATCCTAACCAGCCTCCGATTACTCCCACGCATATGGGGGTATAAGAGCAGGCTATCATTACGTAGATACTGATATGGTCGCACTTGCGGAGTATCTCTTTTGCCACACCGGGACGGACCCAGTGGTAGATGGTACTGGAGAGGAACATCAGGAACATGCCTATGATAAAGAAGAAAACACCGAATGCCATCTGCCAGCTGGTGTCGATGGCAGGCCACACCATCCAGATGGATGAGAGCGCAAAGATTACCCCAATCAGGTGGGTCCAGGTGTTGCCTAATTCTTCTTTAGAAGGAAATATGTTTGCCATTGTTGTCCAGTAGTTTTTAGGTGTTTAGCACGATAGACATGCCTGGATAGCCTGTTTTACCTGGTCAGCAATCTCTTCATACGAAAGAGCACTGTCGGGATAGATAGGCGACAGGTAAGTCACCTCAATCTTATGGGGTGATGGGAAACGCTTGGAACGTGGCAAAGCCTCGTAGGCTCCCTTGATGCATACGGGTACCACAGGCACTTGCAACTCCTTGCTCAAGATGGCGAAGGTTTTCTTGAAACTGCCCAACTCACCTGTATTTGTACGTCGTCCTTCTGGGAAGATAACCAGGTTCTTGCTTTGCTTGAGTACTTCACCCAACTTCAGGATAGAGTCGCGTAGGTTGCTTCGCTCCATTAGGATGATGTTGTTATTACGAGCATAAGCCTTACGCAAGGCTCCTTGCATGTGCTCTTCAGTAGCATAGTAATAGGTGTCCTTCATGACAGGTGTTGGCAGGGTGCACGACACCAGTGGACCATCTAAGAAACTCTGGTGGTTGGGGGCAATAATCATCGGGCCATTAGCTGGTATATTCTCCACACCATTGATCTGTACGTTGTTATAAGATTTGTAGAATCCACGGATGATGGCATTGCCCAAAGCCATGTATCGGTTGCCGTGAGGCAACTCCAACTTGGAAGAGTCGGCATGCAGGAACTGGTGCCAGTCTTCTTCCTGCACCTCCATGCGTGTCTTGCTGTTGGCAATGAACTCGGCCATTGCTTGAATGCTCTTGTAGCCTGGCATGTCGGCTGTGCTGATATGGGTGCCGAAAGTCTGTTGGATGAAACCTTCTAACGAAACCATGTCTAATGAGTCGAATGCCAAGTCGGTCTCGATATGATCGGTAGGACGCAACTTTATCTTCTTCTCTTCCTCGATGTATTGCTTTAGAATCTGATATTCCTCGAACGTAGGCTCCACTATCGTCTCTTCTTTCTTGCTGACAGATGCTTCGCCCTTGATGATATCCTTCAGCTTATAACGCTTCAGTTTTTCCAATCGGGTTCGAGGCAGTTCGCCACGATAGACAAAAAGACTCATCAGTTTCTTGTAGTTGGTGACTGTTAGGTTGTAAGGTTCCAGCACCTCGCGTTTCAGTGTCTCTTCCACCTGTTCGTCAGAGAGGTCTTTTGCCCACTCTGTCTGAGGCACGATGATGGCACGCAACATATCGCCATCCTGCACCACTGCTGCTTCCTTCACACGATCAGTATATTTTTCCAACTTATACTCTATCTCGTTGGGTTGTACGTTCTTGCCGTTTGACAAGACGATGATTTCCTTGCTACGTCCAGTAATATACACACGCCCTTTCTCATCGATGTAACCCAAGTCACCAGTATGCAGCCAACCATCCTTGTCGATGACTTCTGCCGTCTCTTCCGGACGATTGTAATATCCCTGCATGATGTTGGGACCTTTGGCGCATACTTCGCCGTTTTCAATCTTACATTGCATCTCAGATGAGGGGATGCCAACACAATTAGGCACCTGGTCACCAGGACGGGTAAAAGCAATCATAGGAGCAGCCTCGGTCATGCCATAGCCTTCGAGCATCTCGAAGCCCAAAGTCTGTAAGCCTAACAGTATTTCTTTATCTAAGGCGGCACCACCACTTACCATGAAATCGACGTGTCCACCCAACTTCTGATGTACCGCCTTAAAGATGAAGCGTGAGAATGACTTGTTCTTCAGTGTGGCACAGAGGTTGAAGAGCCCACGGGTAATGAAACTCGCATCAATTTTTTTCTTTATTCCTCCGTAGAGCGTCTGCCATAATCTTGGCACACCTACCATGATGGCAATCTTCCCTCTTTCCAGGGTATCGATGATATCAGGTCCCGACATAGTAGGGCATATCGCTACTCCTCCACCAACATAGAATGGAATAATAACAGTTCCCACTAATGGTAACACATGATGCAAAGGCAACAGAATCAGGGTTCTGCGCTCATCGCTAAAAATAGGTACTTCGTCATAAACGGCACGCTTGTTGGTCAATATGTTTTGATACGAAAGCATCACACCCTTAGGCGAACCCGTAGTACCGGAAGTGTAGATAATAAGGGCAGTGTCTTTTTCATCCAGATAGTTCACTTGTGCTTTCTCCTCATTTACTTCTACACGTTCGTAGTCCTCAATCAGATGGATGTCAACGATTTGGCCTGCTTCTTGCAGGGCGGCCTTCACAACGTCTAACTTCTGACTGGTTGTCCATATGCAAGCAGGATGGCAGTCGTTGATGATATAAGCTAAATCGCTTACTGTGGAAGAAGCATCTACTGGCACAGCTATGCCGTGATTCGCCCAAATAGAGTAAAAAGCATAGATCCAACCCTCACGGTTCTCGGCAAATATCAGGGTTCTTTCTTTGGGTTGTTTAGGGGTGAAACGACTATATAGCGTGATTCGTTGTAACATTTCAGGGAAATAGATATTGCGTTCACCTGCAATAATCGCAATCTTGTTGGAATCTTTAATCATAAGCTTATTGAAATATTGTGTTTGCAAAGTTACGGCTTATTTTTATAAATTGCAAATGAAATTAATTTTTTGTTGCACTCTCCGTGCTTTCACAGTCCTTGATGCCCAACAAGCTAATACATTTTAGGGAGCACAATGACTGTGCTCCCTAAATCTTTCACTGCTTATGGAAACAGTTGCCGATACTCAGCTGTGTCGAAGCAAGGACATTTCTTGTCGGGATTGAGGGTGTTGTGCCCAACAATCAAGGCATTGGGGTAGTCCTCCTTGAGTCGTGTCAGCAGGTTCAGCAGGGCAATCTCCTGACCACCTGTCCGGGTGTCGGCTTCATTACCGTGGCGATCCAGGCCACCTTCCAGGCAGATGCCAATGGAGTGTTTGTTATGGTACTTGCAGTGGGCACCTATCATTTCAATAGGGCGTCCTTCTTTGACTGTACCATCCAGCTCAATGTAATAATGGTAGCCGATGTCTTTGTAACCACGATACTTCATGTGATCTTCCCTGCATTTTTCTGCCGTATAACGACGGTCTTCTCTGGTTGCAGAGCAGTGCAAAATGATTAATGTAATCTTTCTCATCGCTTCAATTAATGAATAATGAACAATGTTCCTACGCAACCCTCCTTGTAGGCGATGCCCCGCAATCTCCTTCCAATGACAGCTGTATAGTTGTAGGAGATTCTGGGTCAAACCCGTATTGAGGGTAAAAGAGAGAGGCTGTTCCAATACATGCCGTACTCAAGTCATGGGTTGGAACCTCTGTGACATGTTGAGGTTGCATCAGTCCCATACAGCTGGTGGTGCCGAGGGCTGTCAGGAATGCTGTGAGTGCAGCTACTATCACTTTCACTGCCATCTCAATGATTGTCTTTCTTTTCACTTCGTTCAATGAATAATGAATAATGAACAATGAATAATGAATAATTGTCAATTGTCAATTGTCAATCGTCAATGGTCAATGGTCAATGGTCAATGGTCAATTGTCAATCGTCAACGGTCAACGTTCAACGATCAACGATCAACGATCAAATATCCAAGTCATCACCACCGCCGCCATTGTCACCGCCGCCGCCGGTATTGCCACCTGTGTTACCACCCGTGCCGCTGCCACTACCAGAGCCAGAGCCGGAAGCTGGACGAGGAGGGATAGAGATATCCACCGTGGTCTCACCAGCCTTGATGGCCTTCAGCAGAGCCGCCTTCTCACGCAGGGTAGGAACCAGGTTGTACTCGGCATCGTCCGCCAGGTTGCGGAATAATGCACCCGGGCTCCACTTCACCTTGACCTTGCTAATCTGAGTGGCAGGATTGTACTTGTCGGCATCCGCCACACCCTTGCCCTTCAAGGTAATGGAGAAGTCGCCCAACTCACCCAGACTCACCTTGTAGCCTGCCAGGAGCAACTCACGGAGGCAATCCACTGCCAGGGTCAGGATGCCCTGCACGTCACTACGCCCATACACGCTGCCATGATCGGCAATGTGCTTGGCAAACTCCATCAGGTCGATGGTCTTCACGGTCTGAGCCGTACCATAGGTGAGCTTCACACTGGTCTCGTCGCCCACCTTCGCATAACGCTTTACCAAACTGTAATTAATCATGTTTTTAAGTTTAAAGGTTAATGTTTAAAGTTTAAAGTTCGCAATCGGTCTTCCGGACGACTGATTACATGGCAAAGGTACTACATGATAGAACCGGCATTATGAATTGCTGTGACATTGATGTATATAGAATGATATTCAATGACTTTCTATGACTTTTATCCTTGTTTTTCTGATAAAAAAGCACTATATTTGCATATCATTAAACACTAAGGAAATGAAGATAAAGGCATACAGCAAGAGTGAGCTGGCACGTGCATACGCACCAGACATCGACATCAGGTCGGCTTTGAACCGACTGAGTTATTGGATTCGTTATAACAAGAAACTCTCAGAGGAGCTTCATCTCGATGGCTACAACCGCTATCAGAAAGTGTTTACGGTGCGGCAGGTGGAAATCATCTTCCACTACTTAGGGGAGCCGTAAAGAACATGGGCGAGACATTACCAATGTCTCGCCCTTTTCATTACTAATCTCTCGGTCCTCACATTACCAATCTCTCGGTTAGGAGAATGGTATGGTTTGTTGGGCAGGAGTAGGGGGCGTGGCGGAAGGAGTAGGGGATTGGCTCTCTGGCTGATGGCTGGATGGCATGAGCAGCGTTCCGTCGGGTAGAATCCACGGATCTGCCTGCCACTGCACATTCATATAGCGGTCAATCACCTCACCGTTCTTGTCCATGCCTTTGCCCATCTCGCATGGGTTGAAGCGGCCATTGATGACATCGTAATGGAACAGGCAGTATCCACGCCTGCCCAAGTGCTTGAAGCGTACCTTATCTACAAACACGGTCGTTACCCCTGCCTCGTCGTTACGGTCCACAATCAGGCAAATGTCTGCCTTATTGCCAAAGTCGGCAGAACCGTTGATGTCGTTCATCTCCACACGCCTCTGCTTGCCATCGGTGGTGTTGCGGTTCACCTTTCGGGGATGTGCCACCAGCAGTACCATCACGTTGGTCTGCTGGGCAAAGCGTATCAGGCGGTTCAGCATGGAGGAAATGTACTGTAGCTCCGTCTGCCCGTCAGAAAGCCTTTGCTCGATGCGGTTGAACGGGTCGATGACCAACAGCTTCACATCCTTGCGTTCCACCAGCATCTGTGCCGTTCCCAAGATTGTGTCCAGCTCATAACGGTCTTCCTTGGGCAGGATGTGGAAGACATTCTGCCCCATCCATTGCTTCACGGCTGCATACATATTGTCGGTCATGCCCACCGATGGCTCAAAGCGATAGCCGGTAATCTTCTCCGACAACTTGCGCAAATGCAAGGCAATAGGCACGTTCTCTGGCGAGAAATACGCCACCTTCCAGCCGTGCATTAGGTTCAGGCGCACCGCTATCTCATCCACCAGCTCACTCTTGCCCTCTCCGGGACGGCCAGACATAATCATCAGCCTTCCAGGCTCAAAGCTCACTAACTCATCAAAGCCACTCAGTCCTATCTTCAAGCCGTGGCGGATGCGGTTATGAAATACATCCAGCATGTCTTGCTCCAGATCGTGGGCAGTATAGACATTCTCCATCAGGGGATATACAGCGCGCTCAATGCGACCAATCACACCCGTTCTACCATGCGTGAGCAGCTCCTCATTGGCATCCTTGCAATCCTTGTCCCAGTGTACGATGCGGCATTTGTCTGCACCCAGGCGCTTCACTAAGGCATCACGCAACTGGCATCCCACCTTGTCGTTGTCAATGGCAAGGATGAAGCCCTTCTTATCCTTGAAGTGTGTATCCCAGAACTCATCTATCCAGCGCACGTTGGCATTACCCCCTGTAGGCACGCTTACTACACCCTTGAAACCGCATTGATGCAGGGTGAGGGCATCTATCTCGCCCTCCGTGATGGCACAGATGCTCTTGTTCTTCAGCGAGTCAATGTTGTAGGGGATGATCCTGCCTCCCTTGAAGAACATGAACCGTTTGTCAATGGAGCGATACTTGATGTTCACCAGTTCGCCATCCAGGAAGTAGTTGAAGGCGATGACTTGCTCCATTTTATCGCATTCCGGCATCTTCACCCATGGCTCCGTCACCTTCATTGCCTTCAGCGTTTCCAATGATAGTTGGCGGTTGTTTGCCAGGTAGTCCAGTGCATCCGAGGGGGCATTGATGAACTCGGCATGCCAGGCAGGCTTGGCATATTTGGGTTGCTGCTGTTCCTTGTCAGCCTTCTCAGCTACTGCGTTGATGCCATATACATGGCCTTTTGCCCCACAACGATGGCAATAGTATGTCCCTTTGTTGATGTTAACTGAAAGACATTTCCTTTTACTGTTCTTTTCATGTTTCCCCCTGCAGAAAGGGCAGGCTGCATATACCTCTCCTTTTTTGCTCGCTTTGACGTTCCCTGTGATACCGAGCGCATTCAAATCTATAGTCATTATATCATAAAGTTATAATTTAACAAAAAAGGATTATAGTTCTGTCCAACAAAGACTACCTGCATCCCAAACGGCAGTTGCAGAAGGACGTGGAGGTGCCCAGTCGGGTATAGGCTTGCCATCGGCATACCTCTTGCCACCCCTATATTCCTCATAGCTGTTCGTACCTGGGAAAGAAGGGGCAGGTTCCACTGTTTTCACATTCCTTTCCTTCTCCTTCAGCTTGGCAAGCAGCTTCTTCCCACTGGCATGATACTTGTTCACGAAGTTGGCGAAATAATAATGTGCGTTCTGGTCGCTGCGGATTTCGTCGGCTTTATCCAGGACTATGATATGGTGGATGAACTCTACCACGGCCTCCTCCCAATGACGGTCCAGCAGGGTGGAATAGCCTGAGTGCAGACAGGTAACCTGCCTCCACATGCAATAGAGCGGATTAAACAATGCCAGCACGTGGATGCACCAAGGCTTACATGCCAGTTCGCCCAAGGCTGTCTTTACCTGTGGGTGCTCTTTCAACAGGGCAACAACCGTTGGATTGATATCCCCTGTTTGTCCGCTCTGCTTCTCGCTTACGTGCGTCATGCACGTAATATTTATATTATCTGTTCTATTCTCGCCCGCCCGCACGTTATAATAGGAGGAATTGGGCGTTTCGTTGGACGCGCGTTGGACATGCGTTTGCTCCTGAGGGAACTTGCCCGTCCTCAAGCCGTGCAGCGTATGCGCACTCATTTCGCCTATGCGCACGGGGTGATGCCTGACGTATCCTCCCTCGTCCGTTTCGAACAGGTAATAGTTGTCAATCACTTGCAGGATGTAGTTGCTGTTGAGACGGCGACTGCACATGTCTTTTACCAGCCGCTGCTTCATAACGGCACCTTCCTCGCAGGCTGTTAGCCTCTCACTGATGAGCCAGTAGATGCCGTATCCCTTTGGTCCCATTTCTGTAATCAACATTTGCATCCGGGGGTCGCTGGAGGTGTTACTCCAATGCTTTTGCCATAATGACATAATGTACTGTTTTTTAATGTTAATAATAATTTTATTTAATAGTGGCAAGCATCGAAATATCATCTCTTTGAGAGCCGATACAAAGATACGAAAAACGCCTGACGGCATAGTGCATACAGTGTGCATTTTCTGTCTTTCCGTATGAAAATATTTTTTGACATTGATGTATTTTTCACTATAATATACGCGCGCAATAGTGCGCAATCAATCATTTAAAAATTGTAATTATGATTAGAGATAATCAAAAAAAAGAAGCGATGAAGCAAACCTTCAAGCAGATTGGGTTGCTCATCGCGAGGTACCTGAAAGACACTGGTACCAGTATCAGCTCGTTACGTGATGAGACAAAGATTCATTTCCACACTTTCAAGAAAGTGATTCATGGCGATTCCGAAGTACGGGCTATTGAGGTGTTGCTGGTCATCGCAGAACTGATGCAGCGTGACGATACTCTTGGTTGGAGCATCACAAAGCGTTTCTTTACCGACCTGCGTGACTTGCTCGACGATGCATTCGACAACTGCTGATGTGTTGTCGGGGTGGGGTGGGAAGGGAAAATCATTATTTTCCTTGAAGGGTTGTTATTATGATTTAGGGTACTTTTGCCTTTTGCCAAGTCAGTTGAGCAATAGAAACACATTTTGGTGCTTTGCTGATGGCATGAAAATGAGGCAAAAAGTTCCTTAGTGCAAAACGTATTATTATGCGTTATGTGCGTATTTTAGTATTCTCAATCCATCCATTTCCCCTCTCCACCATTTTTTGCCTTTGGATTTTGAAATTTGAAATACTTTGTATATCTTTGCCAATAATATGTGGTTAATTACCTTAGTGGGCACTTGCGAATAGAGAGGGTTCCCAAAGAGCAGGGTGGTTATATTTTTTTTGTGGGTTTATTATATTAGTTTTAGCTATTGTATGGCAGGTGTAGAATTGACAGAAATAAAGGACTTTATAGGGCAGAATACTCGAAATAAGATTGTGATTTGTCGCGAAGTCATTGGTGGACTACATTTCATCAATGTGGGGTACGATTTGTCTTTGCTTTTATCTAAGAATAGCTACAACTACGAGGAGACTGTCAGTGTCATTTTTGATAAAACCCTTTATAATGAAACCATCGGTAACTATTTGGCTCTTACTAATTTTGCCATCTTAATTGAACCAGAATTAAAAGTAAACATTCACAATATCCTTGATGCTTATTCCAGAAACCAATGCTTAATTATTCAGTCGGACATTGATTTTCACCAATGGATTAACCTTGATGGATTGACGTATAAACAACTATAAAGCATTATGAAGTATAGTGAGTTAATTCAATTTGAACCACTGAATGAAGTCGTAAAGTTTAATCGACTCATTGACGACGCATATCGTGAGAACCTGGTGAAAACCTATGTTTTCTCCAAGGCATACGAAGATACGATTATCCCAGAGGTCTGCAAGAACCTCGATTATACAGCCATGTACGATACCTTTGGCTTGCAGATTGTGGGTACTTATGGTACTGGTAAATCGCACTTGATGTCACTTATTTCATTGGTGGCTGAGAATGCAGAGTACTTGCCATTAGTACAGAACGATAAAGCTGTACAGGTGCTAAAGAATATAGCAGGCAAATATCGTATCATCCGTTTTGAGCTGGGCAGTGCTGACGAGTTGTGGAACCTCATCTGCCATCAGATAGACCTGAAGTTCCAGGAATGGGGTATCCATTATTCCATTGCAGCAGACAATAAGCCAGACATGTATAAGGATAAGTTGATGCGCATGATGGCCCAGTTTGAAGCAGCTTTCCCTGACAAGGGACTGATGATTGTCATCGATGAGATGCTGTCTTACTTGAAAGGGCGTAGTGGTACAGACAAGCTGAATCGTGACTTGGCTGTTATTCAGGCATTGGGCGAGATGAGCGACCACTCCAAGTTCCGTATGGTGTTTGGCGTTCAGGAACTGATTTATACAGCCGCAGAGTTCCAGTTTGCCGCCAAGATGCTGAACCAAGTCAGCCAGCGCTATCGTCAGATAGAGATTACCAAACAGGATGTGCAGTTTGTTACTGAGCAGCGCATCCTCAAGAAGAGTGATGCCCAGAAGCAGGCCATCAGAAAGCATCTTTCCAAGTTTACAGAGTTCTTTACTGACCTGCATGCCAATTTAGAGAGTTATGTGGATTTGTTCCCTGTCAACCCATCCTTCTTTGAGAACTTCCAGCAGATCAAGATAGGCAAGAGCCAGCGCGAAATTTTGAAGACACTTTCGCAGAAGTTTGAGAAGATTGCCAATCAACAAGTGCCAGAAGACAATCCAGGCCTTATCTGCTATGATAGTTATTGGGAAGATTTGAAGGCTGCGCAGATGCAGACCTACGCTGACGTTCGTCGTGTGACAGAGATTATGCAGACCATCCATCAGAAGATTGATGATAATTTCACGGGCATTCGTGCTAAGAAAGCGCCGTTAGCTCACAGAATTGCTAATGCCTGTGCAGTTAAGTTGTTACAAGATTCGTTAGAAAAGACCAATGGTACCAATGTCGAGAATCTGGTAGATGACCTGTGCTATCTGGATACCGGCTGTATCAGTCGTGAGTTCCTGATTGACACCATGAACGTAACAGCATCTCAGATTGTAACTGCTACTGTTGGTCAGTATTTCGAGAAGAACGATACCAACCAGGAATACCATATCAGAGTGGAAGGTGGTGTGAACTACGAGCAGAAAATCAAGGACTTTGCCAACACCATGAGTGCTGACAATAAAGACAGTCACTTCTTCGACTTCTTGGCAGAGTACCTTCCTATAGATGCAGAGCAATACAGGCGTGAGTTTAAGATTTATCAACACAGGATTGATTGGAATACTCATAAGGTGATGCTAGATGGCTATATATTTATGGGCAACCCTGCTGAGCGTAGTACTACTCATCCTGAGCAGAATTTCTACATCTATTTTATGCCCATCTTCAACAAGGAGAATATCAAGCATGGCGACGAGGCAGATAGCGTATTCTTCCACATGGAGCATTTCAGCGATGAGTTTAAGCAACTGATAGAACTCTATGCTGCCAGCGAAGCACTCTATGCAAGTGTTGACAGTTCGCAGAAACCTTTCTATCAGCAATTCAAGAAGCAATATGAAGACAAATTGAAACCTGTCTTTAACCGTGATTTTGTTCAATGCACTGAAGTGTTTTATCAAGGAGAAAAACAAACTATCACACCTCAGATGATGACTGGTGGTTCAAAGGAGCAAGTTATTAGTAGCATTGCTTCTTTACTACTGGAAGATTACTTCTGCGGAAAACTCCCTAATTATCCTAAATTTACTCTTTTGAAAGCATCGCTCACCAGCATGAATCGTGCTGATAATATAAAACGTGCCAGAATGAAGATAGCCAATCCTACGCAATCCAACCATGAAGGTGAGGCCATCCTTGCAGGTCTTGGCTTACTACAGGAGAACCAATTAAGTGTAGAAGGCAGTATCTATGCACTTAGCATCAAAAAGAAACTGGAGGATAAAGGTCAAGGCCAAGTCTTGAATCGCGACGAAATACTGTATCGTTTCTACAAAGACTGGGAAAACGATTGGCGTAGCTTTGATTATAATATCGAATCAGACTTTGAATTTTTAGCTTTAGCAACTTTGGTTGCTGTAGGTGAAATTGAAATAGACTATCCTGGAGGAAAAAATATAAATGCAGCTAACCTTCGCGAGATTGTAGATTTACCTTTCGATAGCTTCTACAGTTTCTCACATGTACGTAGGCCAAAGGGCATTAGCCTCTCTGCGGTGAGAGAATTGTTCTTGGGCGTAACAGGTAAGGATATGACAAGCCAGTTGCAGAATCCTGATATCTATCTGGAGTTGGTGAGTCAAGCCAAGGCTATTGCTGCTAACGCTGTGAAATGTAGTCACGATTTAGGCAATGGCATTTCTTTAGGTGATGTAGAAATTATAGGAGGTAGCGAGGCTACAGTCATTAAGAACCAACTTACATCTTTAGCAGGATTGTGTGACAGGATTCCATCATACGCCTCATATCCCAAGATGCGCAACCTTCCTCAAGATTGGACAGCTGAGGTGCTCCGTAATCAGTTCAAGGCAAAAGAGCTGATAACTCGCATCAAGCAAGCTATGAAATTCAGAGATGAATTCTTGTCACGTGTCAATTATCTGAATGAGGCCATGGAGTTCATGCTCAGCGAAGAGATGAAGAAAAAGACAGAAACTTCAATGGAAAAGATGGGTGAGATTGTGGCTGACATGAATAATGAAATGGCGATTACAGCCTACAAGACAGAGCTTGACACCATCATTTGTGACTATGCAAAATGGTATTTTGCTGAGTACCAGCGCATGCACATTACAGAGTTTGAGGATACCGATAAGCGACGCATCATGAACAATAACAACAAGAAGGTGTGCGATGCTGTCTGTGGTGCTGACTATGGAAAAGGATACTTTTCAGTAGCTAGTCAATATACTGAGTGGCTAAATAAGATGAACAGTTTGACAGTAGTTCCTTCGTATATCACACCAGAATATATTATGAAGACTCCCAACGTTGGTTTTAATCCCAAAGATTTTCAGGGCAAGCATTTACCCAAATTGTCTGAACTGAGAGAAGAATTAGAAGGTATAGCTATCAATGTAGATGATACGCTTCATCAGATTTTAAGCGATGAATCTTTACTAATCAATAAAGATATCTTGGAAGATAGTCTGCAAGGGCTTCTCTCACGGTATACCAGCGGAGGCGAGGAACTTTCACCTGCCAATGCAGGCAGATTGGTAGAGATTGTAGTGAAACTGCATGAAGGTATTCAGCGTATAACCATCTCAGAAGATGACATACGCAAAGTACTGAATCGCCCTATGACGCCAGACGATGCTGTAAAGGCATTCCGCAAATACATCAATTCTCTGACTGTTGGTGGTCAGGAAGATAACATCAGAATCATCTTAAAATAAGATAGTATGGCAATAGATAATGAGAACGTTCTCTTCTCTGTAGAGGAGATGAACAACATGATAAAGGACTCGTTGCAATTCCAGCAGGATGGCCCAGTAACTTGCTTAGGTCGTGAGTTCCCCAATGACCAGGCACGTAGAGAATACTTTCGTGAGGAACTGCGTAAGAAACTGCCTGAGTTGCGACAGATAGAAGGTTTTCCCATTGGAGAAGATGATGACATTATTAATCTCTCAGATCCACCATATTATACAGCATGCCCAAATCCTTGGCTTAATGACTTCATTGCTGAGTGGGAGAAGGAAAAAGTACAATTAGAGGTCGAAGGAAAACGAAAGAAAAACTTCGAGGTGAAAGAGCCATATGCCAGTGATGTGAGTGAAGGAAAAAACAATCCTGTATATACTGCTCACCCATATCATACGAAGGTGCCTCATCCTGCCATTATGCGATACATTTTGCATTATACGCAACCAGGAGATATTATATTTGATGGCTTTGCTGGTACAGGTATGACTGGCGTCGCTGCTGCATCTTGCGTTAATATGCATGATGAAATATCTTCAAGAATAAATAGCGAGTGGCAAAACTTATTTGGGAAAACCCCAAAATGGGGCCTTCGTCATGCTGTATGTGGTGATCTGTCACCCTATGCTTCTAATATTTCATACTTCTACAATTTTCCTATTAATTCTTCTTTGCTAAAAAATGAATTGTCTCGTATAGGAAAGGAAATGGAAGATGAATATGGATGGATGTATAGAACTACAAATGCAAAAGGTGAACCAAAAGGTAAAATCAATTTTGTATTGTGGAGTGATGTCGTAGTATGTCCTCATTGTGGAAAAGAATATGTATATTGGGATCATGGTGTTGAAATGATTAACCTGAGGGTGACGTCATTGGAATCCTATCCATGTCCTCATTGTGGTGCAAGTCAATCAAGAAAAACAGCGAAATGTGCTCTTGAGACATATTATGACGAAGGTGTTGGAAAAGTTCTTAAAAGAGTAAAGCAAGTACCTGTTATTATAGTTGGCAAATGTGGTAAAGAAAAGATTCAAAGGGGGCCTAATGAATATGATTTGGATCTTTTGAAAAGAATAGAGGATACTAAAATTGAATCTTGGTATCCAATAGAAGAATTACCTGAAGGATTAAAAACGAGAGATCCTAAAGCTCGTGAGGTTTATTATGCCCACCAGTTCTACACTAAGCGAACTCTTATTGCACTTTCTGCCTTCTATGAGAAGATAACATCCTCTCCTATGTCAATACCTTTAAGATTTATGTTTACATCAATGTTGAATCTTATAAGTAAGAGAAATAGAGTACAGGCGAAAAATCCATATAGCCGCGGGCAAGGTGTTCTCAATTTAACATTAGTACTTCCTCCTTTCCCTACTGAAGCTTCTCTACTGGAAATGATTGATATGAGACTAAATTCTATTATAAAAGCGAAAGAATCTATTCCGAATTATCATACTAATGCTCAATATGTCGCTTCTGCTGACAATATTACAATCAGTGACGACAGCATTGACTATATTTTCACAGATCCTCCGTTTGGGGCTAATATTAACTACTCTGAATTAAATTCCATGCCAGAACCTTGGTTGCGATTGTTAACAAATAATTCTCATGAGGCTATTGTGAATGAAACTCAAGGTAAAAATGAATTTACATATAGGGATACTATGACAAGATGCTTTAGTGAATACTATCGCATTCTTAAACCAGGGAAATGGATGACTGTAGAATTTAGCAACACAAGTGCCTCAGTATGGAATAGTATTCAATACTCTCTACAAAAGGCAGGCTTCATTATTGCGAATGTTGCTGCGCTTGACAAACAGCAAGGTGGTATGAATGCAAACATGAATACAACTTCTGTAAAACAAGATCTAGCTATTACATGTTATAAGCCATCTGTTCATGCCAAAAAATATATAGATAATGAATCTGATAAAGGTATTTGGGAATTTATAGAAGATCACCTTGAACATCTTGCCACATACATCATAAGAAATGGGAAAATGACAAGTATTCCAGAACGAGATCAAAGAATACTTTACGATCGACTTATATCTTATTATGTACAGCATAGTAAGGCAGTACCTATAGATTCAATTTCGTTCCAGAAAGGATTGCGTGAACGATTTGTGGAGCGTGATGGTATGTTCTTTACGGCACCCCAAGCTGCAGAATATGAAGAAAAACGAGCTAAAATTAGCGAGTTCGTTCCTATGGGCATCATTGTTAGTGATGAGTCGAATGGTATACAATGGCTAAAGAACCAGCTGCGCAATAATCCAAAGACCTATCAGGAGATTCAGCCAGAATGGATGCAGGCCATCAATGGTATCAGGAAAGGTGATATATTGCCAGAACTAAAGCAACTATTGGAAGAGAATTTCATTGAAATAGAAGGTGGAAAATGGCGTCTGCCAAATATGCAGGACGATGTAGATAAGGATGCTATGCGTACCAAGTCGTTGCTGCGTGAATTCAAAATCTATGTCGAGGCAGCCAGCAAACCTAAGGCCAAAATTAAAGAGGCTCGTGTAGAGGCTCTGCGTGCAGGCTTCAAGCAGTGCTATATTGATAAAGACTTCCAGACCATCGTAATGGTGGGTGACAAGATTCCTCAGAATCTGCGCGATGAGGATGAGGTGCTGTTGCAGTTCTACGAGATTGCATTGAACAAAGTCGGATAGTATGGCAAGCAAACTGATTCAGCAAGTAGCAAAGCGGATAACGGTGGACTACTGCCGTTTGACGTTCGTCAGAAATACAGATGGATTTCTGAACAATGTCGAAGTGTGTACTTTGCTGAATCAGGAATGCCGTATTGAGGTTGTAAGAGGCTCACAATTGCAACTACGCCTCCATTATGAATTGGAATATAAGAGCAGACCTGAAGAAAGGTTCGTCTATGTATGCCAGCAAACAGATACGCTATTATCAGATATGCTGAAAGAAGGAAAAGTACTGGACTTTTCCATCAGTGACCTGTTCCCTCTCTTTGCAGATAAATCTTTGATTCGCAGGCAACCATTACAAGTATTAGAATGGCTGTATGACGAAATAGGAATACACCGTGTTGGTCTTGCAGAAGGGAAGATGATGGTTGATAATCTAATAAATAGATTTAACAATCAACGCAATCATTCTGTTTCTCATTTACGTGAACGTCTCCATCAGATTGAGGTAAATTGGGTTAATAGCCAAAAAACGATAGAATTTGTTTCTAAAATAATGGTGGATGCCATTATTGCTGGTGTTGTAGATGAAATGGCTGATGATTTTGATGCTATCAACGACCTATTCCAGGAATGGCTCAATGAACACTACTTTGGAATGCTGCAAAGCAATCCATTGTTGAGTGCCAAGAGTGTGAACAAAATTTTACCTCATCTTGCAGCCAATTTTCAACATCAAGATAAAGTAGCCCTGATGGTTGTAGATGGTTTTGCTTATTGGCAGTATGTTGTACTAAAGAGGTATCTGGATAGTTTAGACATCAAGACTCAGGATAGTACCATCGTATCGTGGCTTCCAAGTATCACCATGCTATCACGCCAGGCTATATTCAGAGGAAATAACCCAGAGATGGATTACAAACAGAGTCCTGAAAATGAGCGAAAGCTATGGCGTAGCTATTGGCAAAGTCAAGGTGTTGGCCAGTATGAATCGCAGTATATTGGCGATGACGATGAGTTTGCCATTAATGAGGGTGTGAAGCGATTGGCTGTGGTTACAGTAGAAATGGATAAAAAAATGCATTCGTCATACGACTATCGCGACTTATTATCACTAACTGAAAACTGGTGCCCAAGGATCGTAGCGAAAATCAAGACCATTGTGGAGGCAGGCTACACTCTGTATCTGACCACAGATCATGGTAGTGTGCTATCGAAAGGATGGAGAGCATTGACACAGGTAGAAAAAGTGTTCCTCTACAAAGATGGCAGTCGAGGTAAACGACACCTCATATATAATTACATAGAAGAGTATCAGCGTTTTACAAAAGAGAATGGAGAATTGGGACTGTTAGCTCACAACAACTGGCTATGTATGAGAAATAGCATGTGCTTTGCCAAAAATAACGAAAGAATGATAACTCATGGAGGTTCCCACTTTGAAGAAGTGGTGATACCATTTATAAAGATTGGTTAGAGAAATGGAAAGAATCAGTATAGGAATAGAGAAACGTATATCACTCAATGTGTTGGAACTGGCATTAAGAGCAACTCTTGATGGTACAGCATCATCAGCCTACTTTTATGAGTTGGCAAATGCTGAGGGTATAGGCAAGAATAGAGCTAAGAAAACTGTGGCTGTCATAAACAGAATGACCCTAAAGAATAAGCTCTTGCCTTATATTATGGATAACAAAGAGACGATTAATAACATGATGCGAAATAGGTATGACCGTCCTTTGTTGTATGTAGCCATGATGTGTGGTGCATACACCATCTTCTACGATACATTAGCGATATTAGGAAAATACTTCCATGTGCAGGAAGAGGTAAGCAGAGATTTGCTACTGAAGAAGCTCAGCGAGAAGTACGGCAATAATCGTATGCTCGATGTAGCTTTTGACTGCGTGATGCCCATGCTAGTGGAAGCTGGGTTCATAGAGAGGCCCGTTCCAGGCATCTATGCTATGCGCAAACAAGAGAAGTACACAGAGGAGGCTAAGAAAATCTATCTGCAATCCTGCATGTTGAATAATCACAATTATTCAGCTGATATGAATAGGAATCCTTATTTTGAATTTATTAATTAAAACTACGAATATTATGGAACAAAGATTCGAAACAATTGAAGAATTACAGGACTACCTGGACTTCTTAGAAATGAAAGGTCGCAAAATCCCTCAGTGGGTCTTAAGCGAAAAAGAACGTCTGGAGCGTGAAAGTGCTATCAACGACGAGGAATATATCTTCAGCACGATGAAGGCCAATAATCCTTTTATGACAGAGAAAAAGGAGAGTGTGATAAGAGAGATGACAGAGCGACTTCTTATTGATGGGCCAAAAGCTACCCAACCCTGCTTGTTGCTGGGAAAGGTTCAGTGTGGTAAAACAGATACTTTTGAGAATATAATAGCTTTATGTTTTGACAAAGGAATCGATATCGCTATTGTGATGACCAAGGGAACAAAGACTCTGACAGATCAAACTAGAGAACGTCTTGAATATGATTTTCGTTTTTTTAGAGACAATGGGACATATGGTCAGAAAGCTATAGTTGATTTATATGATATATTACCGTTGTTCCACCGAGGTGGACTAAGCATCAGCCAACTTCAGGATCCAATACGAAAATTCATTATTGTGGTAAAAAAAGAAAGCACAAACGTACAGTACCTAAATGATTTGTTTAGAGACAATGAATTGATGCGCCAAAAGCGTGTGCTCGTGTGTGATGATGAAGCCGACTTTTCAAGTCATACTTTCAAAAAGTCAAAAGGAGAGGTAGATTTGCTTGAAATACCGAAATTGATTGAAGAACTGATAAAACTCCCTAATTATTGTCGCTATCTTCAGATAACAGCTACCCCTTATTCTCTTTTCCTTCAACCAGATGGTACTGTCAAAATACGAGGAGGGAAAGAAGCTTCTCAATGGTTGCCAAGATACACAGGCCTCGTTCCTATTCATGATCGTTATATTGGTGGTAAGGAGTATTTTGAATTGAGCGAAGATGAAGATTCTATGTATAGCTGCCTCTATCATCCTGTTAGTAAAGAGTGTAATTCTATCCTGTCTGTTCGAAATCCGTGGTATCAGGAACAGGCTGCACACAGAGAAAATCTACATTCTCTAAGTCTTGCTATTGTAGGCTATCTGTTCTCTACAGCTATTAGGTCAATTCAAGTACGTAAAACAGAGAATAAAAAGTATAAGTCAAGTTGTCTTATTCATTGTGAGACAGCCAAAGCCCATCACAAGTGGCAAGAAGACCTCATCGTTAATATTATTGAGGAAATCAAACAAGCATTCTTGGAAAAGGGTAATTCTGATTTACACATCCTTGATATGGAGAGTGAGGTGTATGAAAGCTTGAGAAATAGTAATGAACTTGGACGAAAGGGAGGCTTGATTAAGTCAAAGTTCCCATCATTCCCTGAAGTGGAAGCAGAAGCGAAGCACATTCTTGAATATAATGATTATGTAGTTAAAGTGGTAAATAGTGAGGAACCAGTAGCTACAATGCTTAATAAGAGAGGACAACTACGGCTAGATAATATAATGAATTTCTTTATCGGAGGAAATATTCTTGATCGTGGTATAACAATAGATAATATGTTATGTTTCTTCTATGGTCGTGACCCTGGTAAATTCCAGATGGATACGGTACTTCAACATGCACGAATGTATGGCGCTCGTGATAAAGAAGACATGGCATGTACCCGTTTCTTCACTACAGAAGCTATTTATGACGTACTTAAAACCATCAACGAGATTGATGCAATGATGTATGATTATCTAAAAGCGCATCAAACTTCTGCTCAGAGTAATGACTTTACTAGTATGGTCATTGGGTATGATAAGCGTATTAA
This sequence comes from Bacteroidaceae bacterium, assembly GCA_017534535.1. GTDB lineage: Bacteria > Bacteroidota > Bacteroidia > Bacteroidales > Bacteroidaceae > Bacteroides. The sequence continues at coordinate 192,823 of JAFXVZ010000037.1, forward strand.
GGCAACATCACAGAATAAGTATTTACCATCAAATACCACTGTTATTAGACCAAAGAAAACTATATTCCCAATGGCTTTCCAAACTGGAACGGAAGATGAAATTGGAAATATTGTCAAGGAAATCGATGCACTTATAACTGCATGTCCAGGATATGCTAAACGTACAGGAGATAATCCATTTTTTATGATTGATTATGAAACAGCAGTGAAAATTATAAAACTCACAAGTTTGACATTCCGTTTTAGTGAGGAATGGGAGAATATGGACTATTTGTGGGATGACAATGAGATACGAACTACACTTGACCATTGTATTTTTGGCTCTGATGGTATGATTTACTGTTTGGTAAGAACTAATCGTAATATGAGCCGTGAACGTGATAAGCAGACTGACGGTAAAAGGTGGAGTGATGCTCCATACGATGGTCATAATGACTTGAAACCTGCACGTATCATTGAGCAAGATCGTCCAGTATTAATGTTACTTCGCCAGAATGGTAAGAGAGAGCAAGGATGGAGAGATACACCATTTTACTGGCCAGTATTAGTAGTACAGGAAGATATTAAACAGGCTATCTTTACCATCAATGCAGACAAAAAGTTACAAAAAAGAAAAGAAAGGAAGCAGTTCAAACTGGATAGCTTCAATAAGTACCCCAAAGAGGAGATACTTCAATTGACTGTTCATTCAGGTCCTTTCTTTGATTTTTTGCTCGGGAATAGAACAAATGAGTCACGTGTACTAAAACGTTCCAACTGCTCATTGTTTTTGGAAAAGGATGAGTATGGTAATTTGTTACTCAGTGATGATGAGCATATAGACCCGACAAAGTCCTATAACCTTTCCTCACTCAATGATGGTTATTTCCCATTCGTTTTGCGAAATTACAAATATCTGTATTTACGCAATTCTCAGGATTTTAGTGGCAGTCAAATGTTCATTGAATTGAAAAAGGATGAGCCTTGTACGTTATTCTATACCCAAGGGGAGCAGCAAGATATTATATATGATACAGCGAATGTGGGCACTGAATCGTTGAATTCAAATGTTTGTATATGGGGGATTGATTATAATTTTGAAAAGATATTGGAATATAAGCTGACTCCTGATGACGAAAAAGCACTTGAGGAATATAAGGATTTATTAGAGTCTCAGGAAGAACAATTTAATAATAACGAAACTAATGATAGCAACGCTTGATTACGTAAAAGATAAGTTTGAAGAGTTCAATAATATGTGTTTTGAAGGGAAGTTGAAACCACTTCCCTTCAAACTAAGTTCTGCAAGGTCTTTTTTGGGTCAAGTACGCTTCAGGAGAGATAAAAATCCTGATGGAACCTGGTATTTTTCAGATTTCATATTCATTGTTAGTAATAAGATGGATATGGAAGAAAGAGAAATAGAAGATACCATCCTTCATGAGATGATTCATTATTACATCCTGTCTAATCAAATGCAAGATACGAGTCCTCATGGTGAGATATTTATTCGCATGATGAAAGATATCAATTATCGCTTTAATCGCAATATCACTGTTATTCATAAAACGACAAAAGAAGAACATGATAAGGATACAGAAGTAAGGCAACATATCATCTGCGTTACAAGGATGCGAACTAACCAAAGAGGCATTACTGCAGTTACTAAAAGCCGATTGTTTCAGCTTTGGGAAGAAATACCGAAAATACCCAACTTGGCAGAACACCATTGGTATGTTACTACTGATCCATACTTCAATCGCTTTCCCCGTGCTACGTCAGTAAAGATATATCCAATACCTGTAGATGATTTGGAAGCACATCTTAAAGGCGCTAAAGAATTGGTTAGAGTAGGTAATTCTATTAAAGTGAAGAAATAATTTAATAATCTTTGGATGCCTGTCCAACTATAATTCTAATAATGAAATAGAATGATGAAATTGCTAACAAGGCTAATTGATAATGAAATACCCCAAGGAGTTCATATCACTAGTGAATAGTTTGGCCAATGAAACAGACCAGGACCTACAATACATAGGTCAAGGTAACCCATGGGCAAAGATGCTCATTGTGGAAAAGGACAACCATATAGACACTTCTACCACACGTGGTGAGGGCTGTTATATGATGGAAGTGTTGAACAACGTAAAACAATGGCAGAAGAACATAGAAGAGAATGTCTGCTCTGATGATATACCATCATGGATCGAATCTCCTATATCTATAGAGGCATATAATCCTCTATACCCATACAAAGGTTTGAAGAACTTTTTAGCGAAACGTGATAGCGAGGGAAGCTCTATAAACGGGGGTGTAAGCAGTAGTTGGGTGTCTTACCAGAAGTTGAGAAGTGCTATCAGTCCTGCTTCTGAATCAGACGTGATTGACTTCCATCAAACGGCATTCCTAACGAGCCTTTGCAGTGTTAAATGTCCTAATCATGGCTATCCTGACGAGGTTAGAAAATCTGTTTCTGTAAGATGTAAGCAACTATTCTCTTTACCCTATTTTAGATCGTTTGATGTTATTTTGATGTCATGTGGCCGGATAGTTAAGGATTGCCACGTGAATGTTGAAGAGGTTTTTGACCAAAAGTTCATCGAGGAAATCAAGTATGGTAATGAATGGATTCGCTACTACGAGAAGGATGGTAAGTTGCTGATGCTTACTGGTACCATACAAAGGTGTTCAAAAGAGTTGATTGGTGTTATTGGCAAGAAGGCTAGGGAATACCTAATGAGACAACTCATGCCATATTTCGTTCATTATGATGGAACAGAGGATAGTATTAATAATGATTCTCTGGCATGGTATGAATATCTGTGGTCTTGTTTACGTCTTATTGGGAAAGATTCTCAGTATGATTTCGAGGTTAACGATATGATAAATAATTATGGATTTGAAGAGGATTGGTTGGATAGTTTTGAACTTCCAAGGACATTGATAGGACTGTTCTTCAACCGTTACTGCCATTGGTTGAATTACGCTGATAAGGATGGTTTCAAGAGCTGGTTTGAGAAGTATCGTAAAGGAATAACCGAATGAATGAAATAAAAATGCTGAAGTATAGTGAGTCATTATTGGCACCTCTTTCTTAAAAAATAATTGTTTTTTTTCGACACTTTTCTCTCGCTTGTACCACGATTTGAGACAACATGCCTCTAAGTTAGCCTTAGATTCTAAAAAGGAGGGTTTATGTTTGGGTTATTGATTTGGATTGCATTCTTTACCTTCATCGTGTTGCAGACTGTACCTTGGTGGTATATTTGAATACTAACGCATTTACTATGATAGAAAGAGAAACATATACATTTTTGATTAGATGGAACCCCTCTAAAAGTAACTTTAATCTGGATGAATACAGAGAGGTTTCAAAGTCTGAGTATGGTTTCAAAACTAATATTAGTCTGTACGATTGGGATTCCGCTAAAAAAGGTGATAGATTCTATACGTTAAGGCTCGGCGATGATTGTGCAGGAATCGTGTTCTGGGGGGTGTTTACCTCTGAACCCTATACGATTGATGAGTGTGCAGGAGGTAATTATAGTCATTATGTAGATCTTCTATGTTTTGACAGTATTGATGCAGACGAAAAACCAATACTTGATATAGAAGCTCTGGAAGAACTAATACCTGAAGTAAATTGGCGAAGTGGGCATAATGGCATACTTTTATCTGATTATGTTTCGAGAAAACTTGATACCCTTTATTCATTAAATGTAGAAGCTAAATTAAATGACTGGGATGTTAGTATATTCAATAAGGATAAAAATAAAAGGGGTATCATTGATTTCCCAGTAAGTCGTGATTCGGGAAAGTGTAAGATAATACATTTAAATGAACCTAATACTTTGGCAAATTTCCTTTCCAAAGCTCAACTCAAAAAGGTTGTTACTTTGATAATCACTGGCTTTATTGGCAGAAAGGATTTTGATCATTTGCTGTATGATGTTTGTGACCTTAGGCACCTTGATTTAGGGAATGCTGTGTACGTAGATGGTGATGATATGCCGTGTCTCGGATATCATCCTCAATTGGAAACGCTCATACTACCCCAAGGCATAAAAACGACATGTCCAGAATATGACTATTGCATTTCCGGTTCTGAAACATTAACATCACTTGTATTGCCTAAAGGTCTAAGGACTGTAAGAGGATTTAGTTACTGTCCCAATCTTATGTGGTTAGAGCTACCTGAAGGTCTGGAAAAAATAGGCGCTAATGCTTTTTGTGGTTGTGAATCTATTACATCAATCCGTATTCCAGCATCTGTAAAGAAAATGAGTGGGTCTTGTTTTGCTGGTTGCAATATAACTGCTTATGAGGTGGATAATGACAACCCATACTATGTAGCTATTGATGGTGTTATTTATACTAAAGATTTGAGAACATTAGTAGCTTTTCCATCAGCTTATCCTGTTAGGCACTTTAAAGTACCAGATGGGACTGAAATTATAGGATATGCCGCATTTATGTATAGTAATATAGATTATGTTGACTTACCAGATGGCTTAACCACTATTAATAAAAAAGCGTTTTACGAAAGTAAAATCCTTTGTATTGATTTACCTGGAACAGTTAAAAAGGTTAAGAATAAAGCTTTTTATGGTTGTACTAACTTTTTAAAATAAGGCGGATTGATGGTCGCATCGGTAGTGGGGATTCCCAAAAGGCAGTATATTGCAAGGTTCAACTCCTTTGCAAATCCACCTTTACTTTGGTATGAGCTTCGCAAGAGACTCTAACCTCACCAGTAAATCATTCGGGTGACTGTTTTTTTATTTGTAATGGGAGAGCCTGAAAAAAGGGGAGTAAATGTTGGGAGATACAAATCTTTGTTGTATCTTCGCAGGCGAAATGTTTAACCAAAATAATCATTTATAACGATGAACGACTTATTAACAATACAAAACAAGATTTATGAGATTCGTGGCCAGCGGGTAATGCTGGATCGTGACCTTGCCTCACTGTATGGTGTTGAAACCTCTCAGCTTAAAAGAGCTGTAAAACGTAACTTCAAACGATTTGAAGGCGAAGATTTTATGATGGAAGTCTCTCAAGAAGAAATCTTGAGATGCCAAATTGGCACCTCAAGTTGGGGCGGAAGTAGATACAATGCTTATGCCTTTACCGAACTGGGGGTTGCCATGCTTAGCAGCGTTTTACATTCTGAAATAGCCATAGAAATAAAGAAACAGATTATGAGGGCATTCGTCGCAATACGCAAGTTAACTTCATTACCTAATACTGTCAATCGTATTGAGATTATTGAAAAAGAAATACAACAACTAAAGGCTGATTTCAATGATACATTAGCAGATCAAAATGATATCAATGAAGATACCCGTGCCCAACTTGATGCCATCAGCTTGGTTTTGGCAGAGTTGCAATCCAAGGAAACTGAAAAGAAAGAGCGAAAGCCTATAGGTTTTATTCAACCTAAAGATGATAAATAACCCGTATTACATTACTATTATTGAAATAAACATCATTTTTCTTATACTTGTACCGCATTATCTATTTAGGGAATACATTTGGTTGTTGAATACCATTATTCCTGCTGCTCGGAATCTTTTTCAGCAATGCGCTTCTCTATGTATCTGATTTTGAGCTGAGCCTCCTCGCGAGCCTTGTTCAGTTCGGTAATCTTGTTTAGTGAAGTGGCAAGCTTGCTGACAGAGGCTGCGGCAGCACGGTCGGCTGGGGTCATGGTGGTGTTGTAACTCTTGTCGCCGATGAACTGCACCTTCAGGTTCTCATCCTGATGAGCGGCGATGAAATCTATCACGCCACCGTCTTCACCATATTTATAATCCGCTTTCTCGATACGTTCCCCCATGTCGGTGGTTTCGTAGCTGTCCTTCGAGTTGGGTGTCTCGGCTGATGAGCCGTCGGGGGCAGTCACTTTCACGGCAGTATGGTGGATATTGCCGGCACCGCAATAGATGGAGGTCATGCTTAGCTTACCCTCCTCACTTACCTGGAAACGCAGGAAAGAGCGATGCAGGTTATTCTCTACTGTTTGTGACTTAGCCATGTAGTTGCCGATGCGCTGATACTCAGCATCCTTCTCCAAGACAAACAAGTCTTGCATATCGGAGATGGTCTGCTGATGCTCCTTCAGTTCCTGGTCTATATCCTGCACCAGTTTGTTCTGCTCTGCCAACTCAACCTCACGTTGTAGTGCCAGACTGGCATGGCGTGTGTCGAAAGCCTTGGGATAAAGCACTTTGATGCTGTCAATCAACTGCTTTGCCAAATCGAAATTGCCTTGTTGGAAAGCTGCCTTGGCCTCCTGTAACTTCACGTCAGCCTGTTTCTCTATGTCAGTACAGCCGATGAGGCTACAACCCAGCATCATCAGGGCTACAAATGGGAATAATCGTCTTTTCATAATCGTTGTATTCAAGTTTATGTTGCAAAGATAGAAAAAAAGTTGTAACTTTGCATCTCCATAAACGGACTTTTTGCATAATGATAGACCTGACAACTGAAGAACTGAAAGAAAAGCTGAGTGGGAAGATATTCCAACAGATACAGCAAACTGCCGATGAACTCCACATGGAGTGCTATGTGGTGGGTGGTTATGTGCGTGACCTTTTCCTGGAACGCCCTTCGACCGACATTGATGTGGTGGTAGTGGGAAGCGGCATCGAGATGGCTGAGGCTTTAGGTAAACGGTTGGGTAGGGGAGCGCATGTGTCTGTTTTCCGCAACTTCGGTACGGCACAGGTGAAATATAAAGGACAGGAAATTGAATTTGTAGGTGCCCGGAAAGAGTCATACAGTCACGACTCACGCAAACCCATTGTGGAGGATGGCACCTTGGAGGACGACCAGAACCGTCGCGACTTCACCATCAATGCGTTGGCGGTGTGCCTCAATGCAGAGAGATTTGGTGAGCTGGTGGATCCTTTTAATGGTTTGGAAGATTTGCAGGATGGAACCATCCGTACACCGTTGGACCCAGATGTGACCTTCAGTGATGACCCCCTGCGTATGATGCGTTGTGTGAGGTTCGCCACCCAGTTGAATTTCTTTATCGACGACGAAACCTTCTATTCATTGGAGCGTAACCGTGAGCGTATCAATATCATATCCAAGGAACGTATCAACGATGAGTTAAACAAGATTATCCTGGCCAAGACTCCTTCCAAAGGTTTTGTGGAGTTGGATCGCTGCGGCTTGCTGGAGATTATCTTCCCTGAATTGGTGAAGCTACAGGGCGTGGAAACTCGTCAAGGTAGGGGGCATAAAGACAATTTCTACCACACTTTAGAGGTGCTCGACAATGTGAGTCGCAACAGTGATAACCTCTGGCTGCGTTGGGCTGCTCTGTTGCACGACATTGGCAAGCCAGCCACCAAGCGTTGGGAGCCAGGGGTGGGATGGACATTCCATAACCATAATTACATTGGCGAGAAGATGGTGCCTCAGATTTTCAAGCGGATGAAGATGCCGCTGAACGAGAAGATGAAATATGTGCAGAAGTTGGTGAGTCTGCACATGAGGCCCATCGCTATGGTGGACGATGAGGTGACCGACTCAGCTGTACGTCGCATGATGTTTGAGGCGGGTGAGGACATTGATGACCTGATGCTACTCTGCGAGGCTGACATCACCAGCAAGAACCGTGAAAAGAAAGAACGCTACTTGCAGAATTTCCTGTTGGTTCGTCAGAAGATGGAGGAGCTGAAGGTTAAAGATCATCGTCGCAATTTCCAGCCAATAGTAGATGGCAATGAGATTATGCAGATGTTTGGATTACAGCCCAGTCGTGAGGTTGGAATACTTAAGGATGCCCTCAAGAATGCCATCCTGGATGACAATTTGCCTGATAACCGAGAGGCGGAGGTGGCATTTTTGATAGAGAAGGCAGCAGCTTTAGGACTGAAGCCCGTGTCACAATAAAAAAGATAAAAAGCTTTGACATGTCATAAAAATTTCGTATATTTGCAAGAAATAAGCTGTTGAGAAAAACGATTGGTTTATGAAAGGTATCATACTTGCTGGTGGCAGTGCCACACGTCTTTACCCGCTGTCGAAGGCTATCTCCAAGCAGATTATGCCTGTGTACGACAAGCCTATGATATACTATCCTTTGTCGGCTTTGATGTTGGCGGGTATCCGTGAAGTATTGGTCATCTCTACCCCACGTGACTTGCCCATGTTTCGTGACCTGTTGGGTACAGGCGAAGAATTGGGCATGCGGTTCGAGTATAAGGTTCAGGAACAGCCCAATGGATTGGCGCAGGCTTTCGTGTTAGGGGCTGAATTCTTGCAAGGAGGACCTGGATGCCTGATTTTGGGCGACAACCTGTTTTATGGCCGGGGCTTCGGACAAATGCTAAGGAATGCTGCCAAGGTAGAGAAAGGTGCCTGCATTTTCGGGTATTACGTGAAAGATCCTCGCGCCTATGGTGTGGTGGAGTTTGATGCTGCAGGCAAGGCTATTTCCATAGAGGAGAAGCCTGTCAACCCCAAGAGTAACTTTGCGGTGCCAGGCTTGTATTTCTACGATAGTACCGTAACAGCCAAGGCTGCTACATTGAAGCCCTCGGCTCGTGGTGAGTATGAGATTACCGACCTCAACAGACTCTATTTGGAAGAGGGTACACTACAGGTAGAGGTGTTTGGACGTGGTTTCGCTTGGCTCGATACAGGTAATAGTGACAGTTTGCTGGATGCTTCCAACTTTGTGGCAACCATCCAGAAGCGACAGGGCTTGTATGTGAGCTGCATCGAGGAAATCGCTTGGCGTAATGGCTGGATTAGTGCTCAACAGCTCAAGTCGCTGGGTGAGCAGCTTAGTAAGACTGCTTATGGTCAGTATCTCATTGATCTGGCTGAAAACCATTAATTATTATTCATTATTCATTATTCATTGTTCATTATGAAATCATACCTTGTTACTGGTGCAGCTGGATTTATTGGTTCCAATTTTGTGAAATATATGTTGCAGAAGCATGACGACGTGAAGCTGGTAATACTGGATGCGCTGACTTATGCCGGCAACTTGGGGACCATCGCTTCTGATATCGACAATGAACGTTGCTTCTTTGTAAAGGGTGACATCTGTGATTGTGGGTTGGTTGACGACTTATTTGCCGAGTATAAGTTCGATTATGTGGTTAACTTTGCCGCAGAGAGCCATGTGGATCGCAGCATCGAGAACCCTCAATTGTTTCTGCAGACCAATATCCTGGGTACCCAGAATTTATTGGATGTAGCACGTAGGGCTTGGGTGAACGGTAAAGACAAACTTGGTTATCCCACTTGGCGTAAAGGTGTTCGCTATCATCAGGTTTCTACTGATGAGGTGTATGGCGCTTTAGGTGCAGAGGGCTACTTTACAGAAGCTACACCTATCTGTCCGCATAGTCCCTATAGCGCTTCGAAAGCTTCTGCAGATATGGTGGTACAGGCTTATCGAGATACTTATAAGATGCCAGTAACTATTACCCGATGCAGCAACAACTATGGTCCTTATCATTTCCCAGAGAAACTGATTCCGTTGATTATCAAGAATATCTTAGCAGGTAAACAGCTACCTGTATATGGCGATGGTAGCAATGTGCGCGATTGGTTGTATGTGGAGGATCACTGCAAGGCTATCGATATGGTGGTGAACAGTGGGCGTGAAGGTGAGGTGTATAACGTGGGTGGTCACAACGAGAAAACCAACCTCGAGATTGTGAAGCTCACCATCAGTACCATCCGTAAGATGATGGAAGATAATCCTGCATACCGCAAGGCTCTCAAGAAACAAGTGGTAGGTGCTGACGGACAGATTGACATCAGTTGGATTAATGACGACCTGATTACTTTTGTGAAGGATCGTTTAGGGCATGACCAGCGTTATGCCATCGACCCAACGAAGATCAAGAACGAGTTGGGGTGGTATTCAGAGACTCGCTTCGAAGATGGCATCGTGAAGACCATCGAGTGGTACTTGAATCATCAGGATTGGGTGGAACAGGTTACCAGTGGCGACTACCAAAAGTACTATGACGAAATGTACTCAAACCGTTGACTATTGACTTCGTCCTATTTTGTCGCGACTCGGCATAGCTGATGCAAGCATCGCTCTGCCCTCGCTGCTCCAAAAAGTGACGATTGACAATTGACAATTGACGATTGACCATTATTCACTATTCATTATTCACTATTCATTGTTCATTGTTCATCCGGCATCATCACAATTCCTGTTTTCTTTTTACCATCCATCTTCACCACCAGCGGCGTGTCAAAATGCACATGGCGGAGGTAGGTGGTTTCATGAAAAGCGGGTTGTGCATTCAGGAAATCTTGGTTATAAATGCCATCATTCATATAAGCATTGATGGTGAAGTAACCTACACCAAAAGACGTGAGGTTCTGGAAGAAATGTGTACCCTGGCTAGGATCCACACGATAGTTTGTCAAACCTGCCTCTACAATGATACGTGCCGCACTGATATGAGGCCACTTTACCGGAATGCCCAGCCAGGTGTCACTGCTACCCCAGCGTCCAGGACCAATCAGTATGTAATTCTTGTCCTCATTCAGGAACTGCTGGTTCAACTTCTCAATCTCCCATGCAATCGCCTGGTTATTTTGGGCATTATAGTTGTCAGTCTTCACATACACCACATCCTGAATGTCGTTCATGATGCCATGTCCCAATGAATTGTTCGACTTCAACAGCAACTTGTCTTCTGCAATCTGCGACAAATCCTCTTCCAGGTTCTCCTTCGCATCCACGATAGGACGGATTTGCAGCAGGTAGAATGTGCTCACTTCATTCTTTTCTTTCGCCAACTTAGCCGCAAATTCAATCTCCACAGGGCGACGCATCTCTTCCTGTCCATATTTCAGTGATAGTTGCAGGATGCGAGGCAATGGGAAGATGTCGTGTTGCAGGATGTTTGCAAAGGTAATCACCTTTCTGCCACCAGGATAGATACCATCACGAATCACTTGGTCGTAAGGGTCAAATGTAGAGGCGATGTAGTTCAAAGAGCCATCCTTCTCGGCATCCTTTACACTCAGTTTTAGTAAGTTGAAGCCATCGTTGATAGAGAAGTTCTGTCCGTTGTTCGTCATATCCAATGCATAGAAACGCGTCTGTGTTTCACGCAAAGCCAAATCCAGTTCGCTGGTTTGCAGCACTTTTGTGGGATGATATGGCGAGAATCGCAGGGTCAAGCCTCCATCCACGATGTACTTGCCCAAGCCCAGTGCCAAGCTTACCGTACCCTCCTCAGGTTTCTCATCGCCCAACGGATAATAATTCAGTGAACGTCCCACACCTGAGAATGATGGATAATAGTGGTTGCCGTACTGTGTGCCTACCACTTCCTGCAGGATTACTGCCATCTTCTCCTGGTCGATGACATTGCTGGTGGCCTGCATATATGCCTTTGAATCCTTGAAATATACCGAAGCATACACGCCCTTTATGGCATCGCTCAGCATACGGAGCATCTCGTACTTGTCATCGCGATTAGGAATCATATAAGTACTATAGATACCTGCGAACGGCTGGTAGTGAGAGTCTTCCAATAACGATGATGAGCGGATGGCGATAGGAGACTTCACCGCATCGAAGAACGTGAAGAAGTCCTCAACCAAGCGTTCTGGCAGACGGGCTTTCAAGAACACCTTCAGGATGGTCTCGTCATCTGCATCAGACAAGGCAATCTGGTATAGGTTGTTGGTTGCCATGAACTCGTCGAACACATCTGTACACAGTACTACTGTCTTTGGCACCATGATGCGGGCATTCTCGAACTCGTCGAATTCAGCATGTCGTTTCAGGAAATTGTCGATGAACGCCAAGCCACGACCTTTTCCGCCCAATGAACCCTCGCCAATGCGGGCAAAGTTCGAGTAACTGTCGAATCGGTCACGCTTAAAGATTGCCACCACACCCTGGTTCTTCATCTTGCGGTATTTCACAATCGCGTCGAAAATAATTTCTCGATGGGCATCCACATCCTGCAAGCTGTTCCAGGTAATGGGTTTCAGGAACTCGGCGATGGGGAAGATGGCACGTGAGTACAGCCAGCGGCTCATGTGGTTGCGACTGATGTGATACAGGAACGATTCTGTAGGCAATGCGAACAAGATGTGCTGCAACTCCTTGAGGTTCTTCACTGTTGCAATCTTCTCATGTGTCAGTGGGTTGCGGAATACAAAGTCACCGAATCCTACTTTCTCACGCAGAATCTTGCGTAGATCCAAGTCCATGTGCTTTGAATTCTTGTCGATGAACGCAGCCCTGTACTTCTTGGCATACAAGGTGTTTTCTATCTCCGCCGACTGGATGATCAGTGGCACGAACGGGTCGTTCTTACGTACATATTGGCAGAACTTGATACCTGCCATTGGGTCTTTCTCCTGTCCCTTGATTTGTGGGAAGCGCACGTCAGTGATTACACCTAATATATTATTCTTGTATTTCTCGTAAATCTCTACAGCCTCCTGATAGGTTCGAGCCAAAGCAATCTTAGGGCGTCCACGCAGTCGGAGCGTACGCTGGTGTTCGTTCAGTGCCTCGGTGGCAAACTCTTGGCTCTGCTGCAAGATGAATTTGTAGAGGTTGGGTAAGATTGAAGAGTAGAAACGGATGCCGTCTTCCACCAAGAGAATCACCTGCACACCCACCTCCTGCACATCGTGCTCTAAGTTCATCTTATCCTCCAACAACTTTAGGATAGACACAATCAGGTCGGTGTTACCCAGCCAGCAGAACATGTAGTCAAACGCACTCAAGTCCTCGTTTGCCATGCGCTTTGTGATGCCGTGACTGAAAGGAGTTAGGATCACCATCGGGATGTTGGGGTACTGAATCTTGATGCTGCGTGCCACGCCAAATGTCTCGTTGTCACCCGTACCAGGCATACATATCACCAAGTCGTATTCCAGCATTGCCAACTGCTCGATAGCTTCTTCGTAAGTGGTTACCTGTGTAAAGCGGGGAGGGTAGCGCAGAGAGAGTGATGAATACTCAATGAAGATTTTCTCCTCGATGCGTCCGTCATCCTCCAGCATGAAAGCGTCATACGGGTTGGCAATCAGCAACACGTTGTAAATGCGTTTGGTCATCAGTTTGGCAAACTGAGTGTCACGCAGGTATAATCGGTTTAAATTTTGCTTACTTAGCATTTCTTATCTTGAGCATTAAACAATTACAAATCGAAGTTGGAGAGTTCGTCCTCCATAGCTTTTATGTTGTTTTCCAGCGATTTAATCAGACTTACGTTCAGCTTCTCAATACCACTCAGTGCCGTTGGTCTGTTAGCAACCTTATACCAAGGTTGACGGTCGAAATACGCCTGGATCTCTGCATCGCTCCTGAACTTCACCCCATGACGGGCATAAATCTCATTACGCATTAGTCTGAGAATGTCCTTTGGGAAATGCACCAGCATCTGACGGTTCAGGGGACGGACGGAGGCAAAAGGCCACCTGCCATCGATGCCCTTGAAAGGACTTTGCGTCTTCTTTAAGGTAAACTTCTCTGTAATCGCAGGGTCATGATCTACAGTCGGCTCATCACGCAGTATCTTGCCTGACAAACCCTCTTCTGTAATGTTGACACCCCAAACCATTGAGCCCATAATTGCTCCAGCGCCTCCAGCACCTGGCATGTCTCGTTTTTCAGGATCTTCCACATAACGGCCATGACTTACCCTTCCTGCACCATATTCTATAATATAGCTCCAGTCGTTGACCTCATCCCATTCCTCTCGTGTCAGGTCGAAAATGCCAGGGTCACGGGTGTATCTGTCCACCCCTTCAAACATTTCAGGCATTCCGAACAAATACTGTTTGTTGTCTGGAGACTCATATATGCCATCCAACGCATCGTGTAGGTCGATAAAAGACCATACAGGCTGATTATTCTTTACTTCCATGAAGATATCGTATATCCTTCCATTCTCCATCATCACCAGCAACTTCATTTCGCCAGCCTGATGGAGTGATAGTGTCATGTTGGTATCTTTGATGGTGCCCGTCATTCCTTTTACCAGTACTGTATTCACGATACCACCAGACCAGATGTCGAATAACGCCAGTTCATTTCCTTTTTCATTCACTTCCAATAAAGCAAACACCCTGTTCCCATCCCACCAGTTCACAGTTTTCTCCTTAAGGGCAGATAAAGGCAGGTTTACCAATGCCTTCCCTCGCTGCTGTGATAGGAGAGTGCGCCATGCCAACAGTTCCTCGGGGTACTGCTGACAGAATCCGTATAAAACAGAACTTATCATTATCAACGTCATTAAAAATCGTTTCATATAACACATCAGCTAAAAACACAAATTACGATGCAAAAATAATATTTTTCAACATTTCTGACAATTATTTTCGTAAATTCAAAAAATAATCCTTATCTTTGCAAAGTAAAACATGTAAAGAGGTCTTTGAAATTTTAACCTGAACCTGACAGATTAATGTTAATAGTTCTAAATATTTAGGCAAAAAGATTGGAGTAAAGAAATTATTCGTATATTTGCATTGTCATTTGATGGCAAAATGTTGGATGACGGGTAAAGATAGAAAAAACTTTTAAAATCCTATACGCTATGAATATTGATAGAATTATGTCGAATTTGGAGGCAAAGCACCCAGGTGAGTCTGAATACCTCCAGGCAGTGAAAGAAGTTCTTCTTTCTATTGAAGATGTTTACAACCAGCATCCGGAGTTTGAAAAGGCGAAGATTATCGAGAGGCTTGTTGAGCCTGATCGTATCTTTACCTTCCGTGTTACATGGGTTGACGACAAGGGTGAGGTGCAGACCAATTTGGGTTACCGCGTACAGTTCAACAATGCGATTGGCCCGTACAAAGGTGGCTTACGTTTCCATGCTTCCGTTAATCTGTCAATCCTGAAGTTCTTAGGCTTTGAGCAGACATTCAAGAATGCACTTACCACATTGCCTATGGGCGGTGGCAAGGGTGGTTCTGACTTCTCACCTCGTGGCAAGAGTGACGCTGAGATCATGCGTTTCTGCCAGGCTTTCATGTTGGAGCTGTGGCGTCATGTAGGTCCTGAGATGGATGTGCCTGCTGGCGATATAGGCGTAGGTGGCCGTGAGATCGGTTATGTGTTCGGTATGTACAAGAAGCTCACCCGTGAGTTCAATGGTACCTTCACAGGTAAGGGCTTGGAGTATGGTGGTTCACTCATCCGTCCAGAGGCTACTGGCTTTGGTGCCCTGTATTTCACCAAGCAGATGATGGCTACCCGTGGTCTCGACCTGAAGGGAAAGACTGTGGCTGTATCAGGCTTCGGTAATGTGGCTTGGGGTGCTGTAACTAAGGCTACTGAGCTGGGTGCTAAGGTGGTTACCATTTCTGGTCCTGACGGCTATGTATATGATCCTGACGGCATCAGTGGTGACAAGATTGACTATATGCTGGAGCTCCGTGCTTCTGGTAACGATGTGGTTGAGCCATACGTTGAACAGTATCCTAACGCTAAGTTCTTCCCGGGTAAGAAGCCTTGGGAGCAGAAGGTTGATGTTGCTTTGTGTTGCGCTACCCAAAACGAGCTGAACGGTGACGATGCTCAGATGTTGATTGACAACAAGACCTTGTGTGTAGCTGAGGTGTCTAACATGGGTTGCACCCCAGAGGCTATTGACAAGTTTATCGAGCACAAGATGCTGTATGCTCCTGGTAAGGCAGTTAACGCAGGTGGTGTGGCTACTTCTGGTTTGGAAATGTCGCAGAACGCTATGCACCTCAGCTGGAGTGCTGCCGAGGTTGATGAGAAACTGCACACCGTGATGCATAACATCCACGAGCAGTGCATCAAGTATGGTACTCAGCCTGATGGTTACATCAACTATGTGAAAGGTGCTAACGTGGCTGGCTTCATGAAGGTGGCTCACGCTATGATGGCTCAGGGAGTAATCTGATACATGTTTTTAAATTTGGATATGATAGACAGTATTCTATAAAGGAACTTTGTTTAGTTGTATTTGTATTTGTGGTTTGTGCTGCTTGCAGTCTGTGAAGATAGCGGGCAGCTTTTTTTGTACCTACATCAAACAAAATAGGCGGCAATAAAGCCGCCTATTTGTGATTTATAAAATACTTTCTTACACTAAATGTCCAATCCATTCGTCACGGTCACCGGGCAACAAATCCACCACAGGAACCTCAATCATCGTATAGCATCCTGGTTCACGACGCATCGCTGCACGAGCTGCACAAACCAGTACCTGACCCGTCAGTGCAGGATTATTGATATGCATGTTGAATTCAAACAACTGATTTTGTGTCTTGCCAGACACACCCTTGCGAGTCAGGTTCACACCATGACCCATATCTTTCAGGTCGTCCACACAAGGAACCTGCATCACGTGTGTCTCATCACTGGCAAAATAAGGATCTGTTTTGATGGCACGTTCCACATCCTCAAACTTGTAGCCATCCTCCAGTTCCACATACACCATGCGGCGATGGATGCCTGTGCCCACAGGAATCGTCATAGAGAGAGCTGCCTTCACACCCTCCTTTGACTTCACTGCCACCGTGTGACCCATACTCATGCCAGGACCGAAGTTGGTGTAACTGATGCCCTTAGGGGCTATAGCCTGCAATAAGGTACGAACGATAGAGTCCGATCCAGGATCCCAGCCAGCTGAGATGATGGAAACGGTGTTATTGGCTTTTGCCACTTCCTGTAATGATTTCCTCAGGGCAGGAATCTGCGTATGGATGTCAAAGCTATCCACCGTGTTGATGCCCAGTGCCAGAATATCCTTCGCATAGCTCTCCACGCTGCGTGTGGGTGTACTCAGGATTGCCACATCCACGCCTTCCAGTTCGCGGATGTCCTTCACTACCTTAAAACCTTTCAGCTCGTCTGGGCAGTTTTCAGCCCCCTTGCGACGAACAATACCTACCACTTCAAAATCGGGTGCTGCCTGCAAAGCCTCCAGGGTAAAGCGTCCGATGTTGCCATAACCAACGATGGCTGCTCTAATTTTCTTCATAACTTCTGTGTATTTGTTGTAAAAAACTCTTCTTTGGTGGCAAAATTACATAAATTATCCGTATCTTCGCAACATAAAAACAAAAAATATTCATTTTATGCTGGATTATGTTAAGGGTGAGGTAGCCGAACTGGCACCTGCTAACGCTGTAATAGATTGTCATGGGGTGGGATATATGCTCAACATATCCCTTAATACCTATAGTGCCATTCAAGGCAAAAAAGAGTGCAAGTTGTTTGTCTATGAGGCCATTCGTGAAGATGCTCATGTGCTTTTCGGCTTTGCCACCAAGCAGGAACGTGAGCTTTTCCTGTTGCTCATTACCGTCTCGGGCATAGGTGGCAATACTGCCCGTATGATCCTTTCTGCCCTTTCTCCGAGCGAACTGGTGAATGTCATCAGCACGGAGAATACCCATCTGCTCAAGTCTGTCAAGGGTATAGGTCTCAAGACCGCTCAGCGTATCATCGTAGAACTGAAAGACAAGATTCAGACTGATGGCATTGCCATGGGTGCCGCTGCAGCTGTGGTGGATATGCCAAAGGCTGATACCGTCAACCGTGAGGTACAGCAAGAAGCTGTTGCCGCCCTTACCATGCTTGGCTTCCCCGCTGCTCCATCTCAGAAGGTGGTCTATGCCATCCTGAAAGAAGAGCCCACTGCTCCTGTAGAAAAGGTCATCAAACTGGCATTAAAGAGATTGTAGTATAAATATTATGAATATCAAAACCAAAACCGTATTATGTTGTTTGGTGCTGTGTCTTACGATGGGAGTTTCAGCCCAAGCACCAATGCAACACCCCTGGCAAGGTGCCAGAGTAGGCTTTTTGGGCGATTCCATTTGGGATCCAAATGCCTATACCGACGTGAAGAAATCTTGGAGTTTCTTGAGTGACTGGTTGGGCATCACCCCATACGTTTATGCCGTGAGTGGCAACGAGTGGACACATATTCGCCGTCAGGTTGAGCAATTGAATGCTGAACATGGTGACGAGGTCGATGCCATCGTCGTTTTTGTAGGGACAAATGATTTCCTGGCTGGTGTGCCCATAGGAGAGTGGTATACAGAAACACGAAAAGAAGTGATGCAGGCTGTGGGACATCCCAAGGCACCTGTAAATCGTGTGAGGCGAACAATGGTAATGAGTGACGATACCTTTAAGGGACGTATCAACCAGGCTGTGAGTATGTTGAAGAGTATGTATCCTACTAAACAGATTGTACTACTCACTCCTCTGCATCGCGGACTTGCCAATTTTGGAGAACGCAATCTTCAACCTGACGAGAGTTTTCAGAATAGTGCAGGAGAGTATGTGAATGCTTATATCCAAGCTACTTTGGAAGCTGCTGATGTATGGGGTATCCCCGTCATCAATCTTAGTGCCCTTTCTGGCTTAAATCCTATGGTAGAAGAACAAGTACCATACTTTATCAATTCTGATACTGACCGTCTGCATCCTAATACTGCTGGTCACCAACGTATGGCTGCTACCTTGTATTATCAACTGATGACCCTCCCAGTACAGTTTGAGGTGGTAAGATAACAAAAGCACCCTCGCTCAAAAAGAGCGAGGGTGGAATAAGTAACAGAATCTCTCTTTATTTCATCTTCTCCATCTTCGGCGTTTGCATGATGCGACGAGCGAACTTGTTCTTGTCGTGCATCGGCTTGATGTTAACACGCGGACGGGTTTGCAGTGAACGAGTGTTGGCATAGCTCTTGCCTGCAGCTGTGAGGGCAGCTTTCAGCATGGTTTCGTTCTCATTGCCCAAGCCAAAGCCATCCCAAGGGGAGTCAGACTCCTCGATATTAGGAAGAATACCTACAGGACGAGCCATATTTTTGTTGTCGCGGTCGGCATAGGTGGTAACCATGACATAAGCACCCCACTTGCTGATGATGGAAGGTGGGTTGTTATATACATTATCTGTAGTAAGGATGTAACCTGTGCAATACTTGCCGTAAGTCTGCTCGCCAATGGTGGTGATGTTTACAAATGGACTCAAGCCCACTAACAAAGACTCAGATGCGGAGGCTGAATTGCCTGTTACAATGGCGTATATCTTATCCAAACCGATGTTGGCATCCTTGGTAGAGACTTTCTTATATCCATCTTCTCCTTTGTTGCCATATTCGTGGTCGTAAGAGAGGAAAGTCTTGTTAAAGTCCTTGTCGCTCTTACTGAATTCTTTGGTAAGCACTTCGTTGTAGATTTCCTGCATATAGAGTTCCTTGGCTTGTACAGCGGAGGAAGGCGCAAACATAGAGGCCAACAGCTCTTCTGTAAATACATAGCCACCACCGTTATAACGGAGGTCGAGGATAAGTTCCTTAACACCTTCACTCTTGAATTGCTTGGCAACCTGAATCAGCTTGTCTGCTGATTCCACATCGAAGCTATCGTACATCAGGTAACCTACTTTCTTGCCATTCACATCGAAGGTCTTGCTTACAATCACAGGGTCGCAATACATCTTTACAGCATCCAATTCTATATTTTTATTCAAATCATGAATGCCATCCTCTTCCCAAGAACCCATACCATAGGTGCCTTTGGTGCTGCCATAGTAGGCATCTTCCAAGTTGCTCTCAGTGATGTCCTTACCATTATAAGAGATGATGATGTCACCACGTTTGATGCCTGCCTTGTCGGCTGGACTGTCTTTATAGGTATAGTTCACGATGAAGAAGTAGGATTGTGGAGAGCTTCCTGTGAATTGTCCAACGCTTACACTCATGCCATTAGTGGTATTGACACCCTGCACGGATTCTATAAAAGGCGTTACATCGTCAAAAATTTCTGTCCAACGGTCCTCATCACGACTGGCTTCGAAACCTCCACCATCCTTGTATCTTATTTTCTTTACTGTTGCGATGGGATCCTCACAGGTTGACGGGTCAAGTTGTGAGTTCATGGCAGATGAAATCTCTTTATTCCACAAGTAATATACGTCCAGCGCATCGTATGCGAATTGGGTGCCTGTTTGTATTTCTTCACTGATGGTAGTTGAAGGTGTGGGTGTCACTGTACCTCCACCGCTAGGGGTAGGTGTAGGTGTTACATTCGGTTCGTAACTGTCTTTGCTACAGGATACTGCAACAATTGACATTACTAATAATGTGCCTAAAAAGTAGGTTAATCTCTTCATTTTTTCTTGTTTTTATTTGTTTACAAACCACAAATAAAGCAATAATTTGCGACATTTTACGCTTTTTATGCCAAAATCTTTCATTTTATGCCTAATTTTGTGGCGGAAATGATTTTGGAGTATATTTTTAGGTAAGGTGTATGGAAACATTAAGCCATTGGATGAACGATTTGCTGCTTAGTTTGGGAGTCTCGGCTGAGACGGCCAACTTGATGGATGAATATTGCACGGCATTGATGATTGTGCTGATAGCTTTGGCACTGAACTATGTATTGCAGGAGATTATAGCCGTGAGCGTTTCGCGGTTCTTGAAGAAGAGGCCTATCTCTTTCTTGCGTCACATGGTGAACCACAAGGTGATTCATCACGTGCTGCATTTATTCCCAGGTGTGCTGATGCAGTTGGGCTTGCCTTTGGCATTTGTGGTGCATACCGATGCTTTGGCATTCTGCCAGAAGTTGGTGTTTGTGTATATGATTGGCACGGTGATGGTGACGCTGAACAGCTTGTTGAAAGCTGCCAATGACTGGTATGACGAGAATTACTTGCAGAAGGGGCGTTCTGTCAAGAGTTTGGTACAGGTTATACAGGTGGTGTTGTTCTTTATTGGAGGTATCCTGATTGTGTCGGTACTGATAGACAAGTCGCCTATAACGCTGTTTGCTGGTTTGGGCGCTTCTGCGGCTGTGCTGATGTTGGTGTTCAAGGATAGTATCTTGGGCTTTGTGGCTGGCGTTCAGTTGTCTGGCAATGATATGCTGAGGGTGGGTGACTGGATTCAGCTCCCGAATGGTGCTGCCAATGGTATCGTGACAGAGATTACCCTCAATACCGTGAAGATTCAGAATTGGGATAAGACGATTACTACTATTCCACCATATACGCTGGTGAACTCTACGTTCCAGAATTGGCGAGGGATGCAGGAGAGTGGGGGACGTAGAGTGAACAAGTTGGTGCATTTGGACTTGAACACGCTAAAGTTTTGTTCGCCTGAGATGATGGAACGCATTAAGAAAGAAATACCGCTGATGGCTGACTATGAGCCTGCTAAGGGTGAAAAACCTACCAATGCCCAGTTGTTCCGTGTGTATGTGGAACGGTATTTGGAAGCATCGCCATTAGTGAATCAGGGAATGCAGATCATTGTTTCACAGAAGGAGGCTACTCAATTTGGTGTTCCTGTACAGATTTATTTCTTCTTGCATAATAAAGTCTGGAGGGAGTATGAACGCCTTCAGTCTGATATTTTCGACCATTTCTTGGTAATGGTACAAGCCTTTGACTTGAAGGTTTATCAATTGCATTGAACGTTGACCATTGACCATTGACCATTGACCATTGACTCCGTCCTATTTTGTCGCGACTCGGCATAGCCGATGCAAGTATCGCTCTGCCCTCGCTGCTCCAAAAGGTGACAATTGATAATTAGATAAATCACTCACTCGCGATTATGACGATTGTCAATATTTAAGGACCAAGTCCGCATAAATGGGCAGGTGGTCACTGTAGCCTCCTTGGTATTTCATGCCAGCATAGGTGCGGAAAGGAAGCTTTCCACCATAGCGTTCGTCGTCTTCTAAGAGGAAATCAGCAGAGAAGACATCGGCCTTGACGAAGAAGGCGTCATCGGAGGGGATGATATGGAACGAGCCCTTCTGGCGAAGCAGGCGACCATTGACAATCAGGTGGTCAAGGGAATTCCATTCACCACGATAACGATAACTGCCATAGTCCTTCAGCGCTTTCTCCTTAGCAGCCAACAAGTGATAGAGCTGTTGCTTGTTGGCTTTCAGGGTGGTGACAGGCTTAGCACCCACCACCTCTTCCACAGAGCGGTTGTTGTAATAATCATTGAAATCACCCATAATCACCACCTGTGCCTTCTTGCGTTCTTGCAAGAGACTATCAACTGCTTGTTTCAACACACCAGCAGCCAAGAGACGATAAGGTTCTGACTCCTTCTCACCCCCAGAACGGGATGGCAGGTGGCACACGAACACATCGAGCAGGGAGCGATTGGGCAATTCGCCTGTTACATGCAGGATATCGCGAGTGGCATTCTTCTCTTTCGTCAAAGGTGGCACACGATAGGTCTTGATGCTCACTGGTTTGAATACTTCACGTTGGTAGAGTAGGGCTACATCAATGCCTCGCTGGTCAGGAGATTCTGTCATCGTATAGCGATAGCCTGCTTCTTTGAGCAGGGAGCGCTCGGTGAGGTCGGTAAGGCAACGCTCATTTTCCACCTCGCAAAGACCAACCAAAGCAGGGGGCGTCCATTCCCCTGTAGCGATGATTACCCTTCCCAGGTCGTCGAGTTTCTTCACGTATTTGTTGTAATCCCAGTGGCGGGTGGCGTCAGGCAGAAACTCATGGTCGTTCTTCAGTGAGTCGTGTTGGTAGTCGAACAAGTTCTCAACGTTATAGCTGACTATACGAAAGCGGTAGCTGTCTTGGGCAAGACAGCTACACGCTATCAATAGTAGTAATAATATGTAATTAACTTTTCTCAATGAGTTAATAATTACTTGGTTGGAATGTTTTTCAAGATGTCAAGCAGATGCTTCCAGAATAGATCTACCGTAGGAATCAACATGCGCTCATCTGGCGTATGAACTCCGCGCAGGGTAGGGCCGAATGAAATCATATCCAGATTTGGATATTTCTCCAAGAACAGACCACACTCCAAGCCGGCATGAATAGCCTTAACTTTAGGCTCCTTGCCGAATAGATTCTTATAACTTTCCACTGCTACTTGCAGAATCTCAGAATGAGGATTAGGTTTCCAACCAGGATAGCCATCACCATGACTCACCTCGGCACCACCCATCTCCAAGACTGTGCGTACCATCGTGGCAATATCCTCCTTTGACGACTCGGTAGAGCTACGCTGAGAAGTGCCTATAATAATATGGTGTGCATCACGATCCATCTTGATGGTGGCCATATTGGTACTTGTTTCTACCAATCCAGGCACATCCTGACTCATGCAGTACACGCCATGAGGCATAGCATAGAGCGTTTGGCAAAGGCGTTTGGCAGTATCGCAATCAATGGCTATCTTAGGCGTCTCAACACTTTCCATCAGGATTTGCAAGTCAGGGTCAGTGACATAGTACTCAGCCTGTACCTGAGACGTGAAGACATTCAGCAGAGCACGCAGGTTGTGCTTGTCGGCTTCAGGCAAAGCCACAATGGCCTGTGCTACAGCAGGGATGGCATTATGAAGACTACCACCACTAATCTCACATAAATAAATATGGTATTGCTTGGCTGCTTGCATCAGGAAGCGGTTCAGCACCTTGTTGGCATTGGCACGACCACGAATGATGTCATCACCCGAGTGACCACCCAACAAACCTTTCACTTCGATGCGGCAAGCGTAGTAGTCGGCAGGTACCTCCACATCCTGATAGGTGAATTTACCTACAGAATCTACACCACCAGCACACCCGATGAAAATCTCGCCTTCATCCTCTGAATCGAGGTTCAGCAATATGTCACCATGCATGAATCCGTCCTGAATCTCGAAAGCGCCTGTTAGACCAGTTTCCTCATCGCGTGTGAAAAGGCACTCCAGTGGTCCATGCTCGATGCTATCGTCGTCCAAGACAGCCAGACCTGTAGCCACACCGATGCCATTATCGGCACCCAAGGTAGTACCCTTGGCTTTCAGCCACTCACCGTCAATCCACGTCTCGATAGGGTCTTTCAGGAAATCATGCTCCACGTCCTTGCGCTTGTCGGGCACCATATCCATGTGTGCCTGCAGCACTACCGTCTTGCGATTCCCCATACCTGGCGAGGCAGGTTTTTCTATCAGCACGTTGCCACAAGCATCGGTTGTGGTCTTTAATCCGTGACTCTTTCCAAACTCTTGCAAGTATGCAATAATCTTCTCCTCGTGCTTCGAGGGTCTTGGAATCTGACAAATTTCCTCAAAAAATCTGAAAACTCCAGCAGGTTTTAGTTCTTTTTTTTCCATATTCAATTTATTGTTGTATCTTTGTCCCCGTTTTACTGATTTGCAAATATACGAAGAATATTTGAGAAATGTTATATACGGTGCTCATAACTTTGGCAATTGTTGGCATTTGTGTGTTGCTTTTGGGGGTAAAGGTGTTTTTTACCAAGCTGGGCAAGTTCCCGCATTTTCACATTAGCGGCAACAAAGAGATGATGAAGCGAGGCATCGATTGCGTGGAGTCGCAAGACAGAAACGCACGCAAACCTTCGAGGTTGGCAATCAAGGAAAAGGAATAAAAGATAAAATAAAAGTGATTATGAAGAAAATGAGAAACCTTATCATGGGTTTGGCAGCATTGAGCTGCATCATGATGTTTGCACAATGTGCAGGTAACCAGAATGGTCAGAGCACGGAAGGCGCTGCTACGCCAGGTGTATTGTCTGATATTAAGGTGGCTTACGTTGAAATCGACACACTGCTGTCAAAGTATAACTTCTGCATCGACCTCAACGAGGCTATGGTGAAGAAGAGCGAGAATGTGCGTCTGCAGTTGAACCAGAAGGCACAGGATTTGCAGAAGCAGCAGCAGGAGTTCCAGACGAAGTATCAGAACAATGCTTTCCTTTCAGCAGAGCGTGCACAGCAGGAGTATAACCGCATCAACAAGTTGAGCGAGGATTTGCAGACACTGAGCGACAAACTGCAGAGCGAATTGGCAGCTGAGAGTGAGAAGAACAATCTGCAGTTGCAAGATTCTATCAAGAATTTCTTGAAGGAGTATAACAAGGCTAAGGGCTTTACGCTGATTATCAGCAATACAGGTATGGATAACCTGTTGTATGCCGATCAGGCATTGGATATCACTCAGGAGGTTCTGGATGGTTTGAATGCAAGGTATTCAAAGTAAGAAATAATGAGTAGAAAGAAAAAGGCAACCAAACGGTTGCCTTTTTTCATTCTTCCACTTCTCCATTTATTATCGCCAATGCTTTTGCAAACAGACTTTCCAATGGGGAACCGAAGGGTTGAACACCTTCTACGGAACTTAATGGATTGACCGGGTAGTTTGGAGTGAAACCAGACCCTGCATATGCTGCGTTGCCATTTGCATCGGATAGTTCACTGACTGCTAAACGTAAAAGTTGGTCCTTGGCTGGGTCGTAGAAACTTTCGCAGGCCAGGGTGATACCTTGGGTTTTCTGACCAATCACCACCACATTCATTACTGCTTTTAAGCAATTGATGAGCATCTCAGCAGGACCAGCTGTATAAGATGAGGTAAGCACATACAGTGTCTGAAGATTCAGGTTGGCTCCGTTGTCCAACTCACTGGCAGACAGGAAAGGCAGACTCTTGTTCGAGGTGAGCGTGTCGGCATATTGCAGTGTCGCCATCTTCGTGCCTAAGGCACTGGAAGGAGCCATTATGGAGGCTAAGTACTGCAATCCCTGTAAATCACCTGTGGAGGCAAAACGCAGGTCAAGCACCATATCCGTAATGCCACTGTTGGCCAACAATTTCGATGCTGTCGCCACCTTCTGGCGGTTATCATCAGCTATATCATTGTAGAGTATATAACCCACTTTGTCATTAATCACATCCACTACCGGCATGACTTCAGGATAATAGCTGGTGGCAGCTGGTAAAGTCACTTCGTGACTGAAAGCCACCGCATCCTGTTCTTCTTCCTCATCGTACTCATTCTGAACGATTATTGTCGTGTGGTAACCTATGGCAAGTGTATGAGTTTCCCCCTCAGCCAATTCCTCAATCCTTTCTTCCGTGAGTTCTTTGCCGTCCATTGCCATAATCCAGTCGCCTCGATGGATACCTGCAATAGCAGATGCCGAGTTGGGTTCAATATATGTCACTAATGCCAGATAAGTGCTGTCAGTAACCTGGTTTATCATCAACTCGAAGCCTGGGTCGGTTTTGGGCATCGAGTAGGCAGTGTCCACATAACTCACCTTATCGTCGGCATTTCTCACCTTTGCTAAGAAACTCACTGAATTCAAGAAGTACGACGATGTCAATTCATCTTCGTCCATTAATTCATCTCTCCAAAGGTAATGCTCACGCATCACACTGTCAATCCAGAGGCTCTGATGGGTTTGTGGATAATACAGCTCCCAGCGGTCCTTCCCACAAGAGGAAAAAAGACCTGTGAGGGTGACGATAAATAAGAGCAATATGATGCTATATTTGCTTTTCATCTTTTAATTCTTCGTTTGCGAGTGCAAAGAAAATAAATTTTCCGTATATTTGCAAATTGTAAAAGAGTGAATGTATATTTGGCATGAATATAGCAGTTTTGATTTCGGGCGGAGTGGATAGCTCCGTGGTGGTGCATCAGTTGTGTGAGCAGGGCTACAAGCCTTCGCTCTTCTATATCCGCATCGGTCGTGACGATGTGGACTATATGGATTGCACCGCTGAGGAAGACATGGAGATCTGCACCGCTGTGGCACATAAGTATGGCTTGAAGTTGGAGTTGATAGACCTCCATCGCGAATATTGGGACAAGGTGGCGGCTTATGCCATCGACAAGATTCGTCATGGCTTCACTCCCAATCCCGATGTGATGTGTAATCGCCTGATTAAATTCGGATGTTTTGAGGAACAGGCAGGTAAGGATTTTGACATCACTGCTACAGGCCACTATGCCACTACCCACGAGATTGATGGCAAAGTGTGGTTGGGCACAGCCGTGGATCCCGTGAAAGACCAGACCGACTTCCTGGCACAGATAACTTACTTGCAGGTGAAGAAGCTGATGTTTCCCTTGGGTGGTTTGATGAAGAGCGAGGTTCGTGAGATTGCCGCTAAAGCCGGACTCCCCAGTGCGAAGCGTAAGGATAGTCAAGGTATTTGCTTCCTCAATAACATTAACTATAATGACTTTGTGCGTCGTTTCTTGGGAGAGCAGGAGGGCGATATCATTGAACTGGAAACGGGCAAGAAGCTGGGTAAGCACAAAGGCTTTTGGTTCCACACCATTGGTCAGCGTAAGGGGCTGGGACTGAGTGGCGGACCGTGGTTTGTCATCGAGAAGGATGTGGAGCAGAACATCGTATATGTGTCGAATGGCTATGATTGCACCAAGCAGTATGGCGACCATTTCCGTCTGAAGGATTTCCACTTCATTACCGAGGACCCTTGGCAGGATGCAGAGCAGGAGATAACCTTCAAGATTCGTCACACGCCAGATTTTACTACGGGTAGGATTGTCCGTCAGGGTAATGATTATCTGGTGCAATCCAGTCAGATGCTGCAAGGCATAGCCCCTGGACAGTTTGGCGTTATCTATGATAAAGACAAGAAGTTGGTGATAGGTAGTGGTGAGATTTGTATTTAACTCAAGAAAAAAAGATGTTATGATAAAGATTAAGGATGCTGAATTAAGGAAGGGAGCTGCAGAGGGTATGGATGGTTTCATCCAGGTGTTTACTGATGCCTATATGCAGGCTATCGGTGGAGAGTTTACTGAAGAGTCTATGGCCAGGCTCAATGGTGTACAACATACCCTGTTGGCTTACAAGATATTGCGTGATGAACTGATGGAGGGTGGTTTCTGCCAACTGATACAGAATGGTTATGGAGGCTACATCTTCCATAATCCCTTTGCCAAGGTGATAAAGCAGTGGGGCTTGCCTGAGTTGGCGAGGATTATCTATGATGCACGGCGAATTTATGACATGCATCGCGAGGATTTGGAGAAAGAACGTACGGATGATGAGTTTATGGCGATGTATGAAAACTACGAGGCTTTTGACCCCCTGGAGGAGATGTTCATTGAGAACGAGGAGGAATATACTGCCTTGGTGGCAAACTATGTAGATGAACATTTAGAGCAGTTCGCAGAGATAGAATAATGTATAATTTGCTAAAATTAACGGACGGATGTGTGATAACTGAAATCTTTTGACTAATTTTGCACGGAAAAAATAAAAAAAAAGACGACAATGAAAAGTTTTAGAATGTTTGCCCTTTTGGGCTTTGTGTTTTTCACCGCTACGGTTTTGACCTCATGCTTAAGCAGCAAGGATGGTGATAATAAGGCGACACAGGAAGTGATTGCGCTATATCAGAATGGAACATTAACGCAGGCTGGAGGCGGTACTCTTGTACCTACAAGCTCAAGCTATATGCCTTCTGCACCTGGTATCTATTCCTTCATTATTGAGTACGACCCAACTACATGGAATGATAACAAACTGAATGTGACTATTACTTCCAAGCCCATCAGTTTGGATAACCCTAATATTAGAGTGGGTGAAGGAACAGGCAACATCAACCTCTATGAGTTGGATTATAATGGTGTGAAACCCGAAATGTTCAACCAATATTATATGTTGGTACCATGCTTCTTCTGGATGGATAATGTGGATGTTAATGATTATGAGAAGGAGTTGGCAAAACATAGGTTTAGCCTGTTGGTTCCCGAAGACTTGCACAACAGCGACGGTGTCTTGAACCTGACTTTGATTGATGATGTGACTGATCCTGAAGTGGACCGATATAAGAATTCCTGGCAATACCAGGCATTCAATTTGCAGAGTGTCATCACAGGCTTCAAGTCAATCAACGGCAAGCTCAATACCATCCGTGTCTGGGGTAGTGTAAACCGTAACTCTTATGATCCGGAAGAAGGCAGAACGGACAGAACGAGATATGTAGATATTGATTTAACACCATTTCAATAAACGCATTGAACTATAAGTTTTTAATACATATTGCTTTGTTACTGATCTCCTCTCCGGCTAAGGCTTGGGAGGAGATTTGTCAGCGTACAGACATCCGTGA
Source organism: Bacteroidaceae bacterium (assembly GCA_017534535.1). Classification (GTDB taxonomy): domain Bacteria; phylum Bacteroidota; class Bacteroidia; order Bacteroidales; family Bacteroidaceae; genus Bacteroides. Next base: position 221,716 of record JAFXVZ010000037.1, read on the forward strand.
GGTGTCTTTCGAATATGTCTATCCCATGATAGGCTTTGCTGCTTTGTCTGTGTTTATCGGCTCTGTGTGGGAACATGGATGGAGCAATGCGGAAGACTATCAGTATGCCATGATGCAGTGTGCCGCTGTGGTGGTGTCGCTCTTTGGTGCCTATTTTCTCTCGGCATATCTCATCAACCAAGTAAGGATAAAGAAGTTGGCACAACGTGACGATATGTTGCTCTCCCAGCAGTTTGCCGGCTATAGCATGACGGTGATTTTCCTGTTGCAAATCCTCACAGGACTATTGCCCGATTTGGGCATCATTTCGGTGCTGCTGCAGTTCTATACCATCTATCTGGTATGGGAGGGCACTGGCAAGCTGTTGGATATAGAAGAAGAGAAACGCACGGCATTCACGGTGATAGCTTCGGCTATTATCTTGGTTTGTCCGCCTTTGTTGCGTTATGTGTTCGATAAACTCAATTTCATTTTGAACTGATTATGAAACAGGCTCCTATCAATATCAAGAACAAACGTGCCAGCCACGACTATGAATTCATTGAGACTTATACAGCTGGTATGGTTCTCACGGGCACCGAAATCAAGTCAATCCGACAGGGTAAGGCGAGCCTGGTGGATACCTATTGCTTCTTCGACAAGCGAGAGCTGTGGGTGAAAAACATGCACATTGCGCAATACACCTACGGCACCTATAACAACCATGCTGCTACGCGTGATCGCAAACTGCTGCTGAACCGTAAGGAGCTCAACAAGTTGCAGCGTGATGCCATGAATCCTGGTTATACCATCGTGCCTGTGCGATTGTTCCTGAATGAGAAAGGACTCGCGAAGCTGGTAATAGCATTGGCTAAGGGTAAGAAAGAATATGATAAACGACAAACGCTGAAGGAGAAAGATGATAAACGAGAAATGGCGAGAGTGTTTAAGCACTAAGGTTCTGGTGCTCGATGGAGCACTGGGCACCATGATTCAACAATACAACTTGACAGAAAACGATTTCCGTGGGGAGTTGTTTGCTGATGCTACCCGTCAGCTCAAAGGCGACAACGACCTGTTGAATTTGACCAGACCTGACATCATCCAGGAAATTCACGAGAAATATCTCAAAGCAGGCGCCGATATCATTGAAACCAATACGTTCAATGCCACTGCCGTCAGTCAATCCGACTATGGTATGGAGGCACAGGTGCGAGCCATGAACCTGGCTGGTGCCCATTTGGCTCGTAGGCTTGCCGATCAATATACTACCCCTGAGAAACCTCGCTTCGTGGCAGGCTCTGTTGGCCCTACCAACAAGACTTGCTCCATGAGTCCTGATGTGAACGACCCAGCCTTGCGCTCACTCACTTTCAGCGAGTTGGCTGAGGCTTATATCGAACAAATGTGTGCCTTGCTGGAGGGTGGGGTGGATGCTCTGTTGGTGGAAACCATCTTCGATACCCTCAATGCCAAGGCGGCCATCTATGCGGCTGAGGAGTCAATGAGGCTTATGGACAGGAAAGTGCCACTCATGCTCTCTGTCACCGTGTCGGATGTGGCGGGACGCACCCTCTCTGGTCAGACTTTGGAGGCTTTCCTGGCTTCCGTGTCTCATGCTGATATCTTCTCTGTGGGCTTGAACTGCTCGTTTGGTGCTGAACAGATGAAACCTTTCCTTCGTCAGTTGGCTCAGCGTGCACCTTATTATATAAGTGCTTATCCTAATGCCGGATTGCCCAACAGCTTAGGTCAGTATGACGAGACCCCTGAGCATATGGCTTCTCAAATTAAGACCTATCTTGACGAGGGCTTGGTAAATATCGTGGGTGGATGTTGTGGCACCACCGATGCCTATATAGCTGCCTATCAGCCATTGGTGAAAGATGCCCATCCACACCAGCCTGTAACTCCGTCACCTTACTTGCAACTCTCAGGCTTGGAACTCTTGGAGGTGAAACCTGAGATTAACTTTGTGAATGTGGGTGAACGGTGCAACGTGGCAGGCTCACGTAAGTTCCTCCGTCTCATCAAGGAGAAGAACTATGAGGAGGCCCTGGGCATTGCCCGCAAGCAAGTGGAAGATGGTGCACAGATGTTGGACATCAACATGGACGATGGTCTGTTGGATGCCCGTCAGGAGATGACGCATTTCCTGAACCTCTTGGCATCAGAGCCCGAGATAGCCCGTGTGCCCATCATGATTGACTCGTCGAAGTGGGAGGTCATCGAGGCAGGTCTGCAATGCCTGCAAGGCAAGTGCGTGGTCAATTCCATCTCGCTGAAAGAAGGGGAGGAGGTATTCCTTTCCCATGCCCGTAAGCTCAGGCAATACGGAGCTGCTGTGGTGGTGATGGCTTTCGACGAACAAGGACAGGCTGATACCTATGAACGCAAGATAGCTGTGTGCGAAAGGGCTTTCAAGTTGCTCACCCAGCAAGTGGGCTTCCCTCCACAAGACATTATCTTCGACCCCAATATCTTAGCTGTAGCAACAGGTATGGAGGAGCATAATAACTATGCCGTTGACTACATCAAAGCTGCCCAGTGGATCAGGGAGAATCTCGAAGGTAGTCATGTCAGTGGTGGTGTGAGCAACCTTTCTTTCTCTTTCCGAGGCAATAACTATATCCGTGAGGCGATGCATGCTGTCTTCCTCTATCATGCCATTCATGCAGGCATGGATATGGGCATCGTCAATCCCTCCACCTCCGTGCTTTATTCCGACATCCCTGCTGAATTGTTGGAACGCATTGAAGATGTGGTGCTGAACAGACGCCATGATGCAGCAGAAAGATTGATAGAGTTGGCGAATAGTATAGAGAGTAAGGCGGATAATCGTCAATCGTCAATCCTCAATGGTCAATCGTCAATCGTCAATGGTCAATCGTCAATCATCAATGGTCAATCGTCACATTTTGGAGCAGCGAGTGCTAAAGATGCTTGCATCAATTTAGCCGAGTCGCGACAAAATAGGACGGAGTCAATCGTCAATCGTCAATCGTCAATCGAAGACCGTTTAAAGTACGCCCTGATTAAGGGTATTGCCGACAACTTAGAAGCTGACTTGCAGGAAGCCTTGCAGCAATATCCCAAAGCGGTGGACATCATCGAAGGTCCGTTGATGTCAGGCATGAACGAGGTGGGCAACCTCTTTGGTGTAGGAAAGATGTTCCTGCCGCAGGTGGTGAAGACTGCCCGCACCATGAAGAAGGCAGTAAGCATCCTGCAACCTTATATCGAAGCTGAGAAGCAGGCTGGTATGCCTTCAGCTGGTAAAGTGTTGCTCGCCACCGTAAAAGGTGATGTGCATGATATCGGTAAGAACATCGTGTCGGTGGTGATGGCTTGTAATGGCTATGAAATCATCGATTTAGGTACGATGGTGCCTGCTGAGGAGATAGTCAAGACTGCCATTCGTGAACAGGTTGATATGATTGGCCTAAGTGGTCTGATAACTCCGTCGCTCGATGAGATGGTGCATGTGGCAAGGGAGCTGGAAGAAGCAGGCTTGGATATCCCCTTGCTGATTGGCGGCGCTACCACATCGCAGTTGCATACGGCGTTGAAGATAGCCCCTGTGTATCATGCGGCTGTGGTGCACATGAAGGATGCTTCGCAAAACCCGCAGGTAGCTGCACAGCTGATGAATCCGAAGCAGAAACATGAGTTGGAGGAAAGCTTGCATAAAGACTATGCCCACCTGCGTGAGGAAGTGGCTGATAAACAGCGCGAAATGCTCTCTTTGGAAAAAGCCAGGGAGAACAAACTTAAACTTTTTTGACTTAGATGATAGTTATGTGAAAAAATAGTTGTATCTTTGCAATTAAATTATTAACAATTTAAAAGAATTGCGTATGAAAAAGTATTTGTTTATGTTGGTTGCAGTATTTGCAATGAGTACTGCAGCATTTGCCCAGAAGGGTGTAACTGCGTTTGGTGTACAAGGTGTTTATGATGACTGGAATGGTCAATTCGGTATTGGCGTGAAACTCCAGCATAATTTTGCTGATCAGTTCCGTAGTGAAATTGGTACAGATCTTTTCTTCAAGAAGTATGACATTTCTATCGTTGATGTCAACGCTAATTTCCACTATGTAGTTCCTGTTGCTAGTCAGTTTAACGTATATCCATTGGTTGGTGCTAACATCGCTTTCTTCAATCATGACATCCCAACCAGAATTGGTCTGAACTTAGGTGGTGGTCTTGAATACTATATCACTGATACCGTGAAGCTTGTAGGTGAAGCCAAGTATATCGTTTCAGATAATGGCTTTAGCCGTTTCGGAGCCAACTTTGGTTTTGCTTTCATGTTCTAAGGAGAGTGATAATAAAGATAATAGGAGAGGGTGTGTCAAAGGCACATCCTCTCCTTTTTTTTGCTTTGTAAAAGTATTTATCCAATACCTAATGTTTAATGTCTAATTCCGCAGGGAAATTATTCATTATTATGCTTTGCATCAATTTCGTCGCGACTCGGCATAGCTGATGCAAGCATTGCTCTGCCCTCGCTGCTCCGAAAAGTCATTCTTCATTATTCACTGATAAAGTACGCCTTATTAGCAGGAATGGTGCCACTAAACTTGAAGAAGCCGAACACATCACCTACTTTGCTCAACACATAGGCATTCTTTTCCATAGAATTATAGTAATGGGAGACGTTCTTGTTAGCATCGGTTCCTTGCAGGATATTGCCAGAAACAGTAATGCTGGGGGCTGTAGCCATCTTCTGCAGGCTGATGGATGCTGCTTCACTCATGATGATGACAGGAGTCATGGCAGGAATCACAGAGCCGTCTGTTCCCAGCAGATACAGCGACTTGTCCTCCTTCATATAGAAAGCCTGCGCGCCTGCGGGCAGCTGATAGGCTGACTTTCCATGATAGAATGTGGTCCAGTACCTGCTCACGCCATTCAGCGTGGCTGCATGGGCTTCAAGGTCTATCTTGTCTGGTGACTCCGGCACCACCAGCGTAAGTGTCATGCTTCCTGAATCACCTGTATAACCCATGGGGTTCCATTCACTATCGTAAGTAAATGTCCCCGTATAGGTGCCAGGCACAGCCTGGTTGAAAGCTTCGGGACTGATATAGATTGCCATGATAAAGGTTGCGCCCGCTGAGCTTAAGGGGCTACTTTGGAATTTTCTTCCTTCTGCACCCAAATGAGACCGATTATCCACTAAGAAAGAAATGGAATGACCCTTCCCGTCAGTCAGCGTTCCGCCGTTCATGTAGAAATCAATCCATCTTGTTACCTGACCATTGATTATCCCATTTGCAAACTCGGTCAGGGTACAAGGAATATCCGTGTATCCACCTCCTTCCAGGGTGTATGCTGTGGGAGAAAGAGAATAATAAGGAACGTCATTCCATTGCGCAGTGAGGGTTATGGAACCGCTACTTGGCATTTGTATGGATTGTCCAGGTTGGTATGTGTTGTCTCCATACTTCCACCCGGTAAAACGATAACCAGCAGGTGTAGTAAATCTATTATCTGATACCTTAAACCAGTACTGCGTAGGGTTATCTGCTGTGGAATAGAAATGTCTATTTGGCACTGAGGAAACGTCTGTAATACTGCCATGCCAAATAGTAGCATCATCCCTTGTATTAATTACGATTCCAGAAACATTATCCAAACCTGATTTCAAAGTAACAGATAGATTTGGAACATTATTATCTGTCCCTGTTCCTGTTCCCTGTCCCATCACGCAAACAGCAGTGAGCATCAACACCAGCAGGGTGTTGAAGAATCGTAGGGGGAGATATGTTTCCTTACGGGCGTAAGTGGCGTCAAGGTGCCCACCTGCGCAGTTATTGCCTGACTTATCCATCTTATTCATTTCTTTGCACATTAGATTTTTCCCACAAAGTTACATGATAGAATCGTGGTATTCAAGTA